>JAUZNW010000159.1 GCA_030706785.1 Bacteroidota bacterium
GCAATGGGATTGATGCTGATCGGTTCGAGTATCACACTGTTCACAGGCAGGAATGCCTGGTTCTCAGGATTCAGGCAGGTATTGTTCGGCCTGTCAGCAGCGGCTGTTACATTCCTGATCGGGAAGCTTATCGGAATCGCCCTTTCGTAATTGCATTATGAGGACTTGTTCCCCTTTCCTTTAAGCAGGTTCTGAAGAATTTTAATCTGCACAAGCTTCATTTTTATCCGGTCTGATATTCGGTAAGAGATCCTGTAACCCATTGAAAAAATATTATGTTGAATTCGGGCATGGCAGGAAATTTTAAATCGTTAAAACATACAAATGTTCAATATGGATAAAACAGATTCAGATCGATTTTTATTCTTTAACAATTTGACATCGGTCAAATTAACTTGTAATTTTATGGAACTAACACATTTGACCTATCCTTAAAACACCAGTCTATGGAAACTACATTTAACAGTCCAACAATGTTGGGAGTCCTTATGAGATTTATGCTGGAAGCCATTTTTCTATTTATCCTGATCCGCCTTCTTTATTTCAGGTATACAAAAAAGGAAAAATTCCTGTTCACCTTATTCCTGATGGGGATCAGTGTATTTTTTATTTGCTTCATACTGAAAGAAGAAAATATCGGCCTGGGAATAGGATTAGGTATGTTTGCGATCTTATCGGTGATGAGGTTCCGAACGAGGAATTTCAGCGTTAAGGACATGGCATATACTTTTGCGACTGTCGGAATTTCTGTAATAAATGCGGTGCCTGCGAAAGGCATTCCAATTCTGGGATACCTGATCATAAACTCCATAATTGTTGCATCTGTCTTCATCCTTGAGCAATATCTTCTCAGGAACACATTCAGCAAATATTCAATTTTTTATGACAATCTTGGTCTTCTTAAGCCCGGCAACCGGAATAAGCTCATTAAGGAACTCTCCTCAAGGACAGGGCTCGATATAGACAGGATCAAGATATGTTATATAGATTTCACCAGGGAAATTGCCCACCTGGAAATTTATTATAAAGAGTAATTTTTACCACTTTCACCTGCATCCACTCTGACCTGCTTATTTTCTATCTTTATGTCAATGAAACTGCATCAGGTAATATTACTTTCAGTCAGCATAATAATGTTGTACGGATGCAGGACTAATCAGTCCAAGCCTTATGCCGGCACCGGTTACGATGTCAATTCTCCCGATGAAACGATTGTCCTTCCTGGCATACTGCATGAAATTTCAGGCCTGACCCGTATTGATGACAATAATTTTGCCTGCATTCAGGATGAAAAAGGCATTATATTCTTCTATGATCTTTCAACAAAAGGTATCACCAGGCAGATCCCCTTTTCCAAAAAAGGGGACTATGAAGGAATAGCAAGAGCAGGGGACACATTATTTGTTCTTGAAAGCGACGGCGTTCTGTATGAGGTTGACAATTTCGATACGGATAGCATTGTGGTTATGCCATTTACACCGGGTATTGATTCAAAGAACAGTGAAGGATTGTGCTATGATAGAAAAAATGACAGGCTGCTTATTGCTCCCAAGGAAAATCCTTTAAAGGGACCGGGATCAAAGAATAAAAGGGAAATTTATGGTTTCAGCCTCCGTTCGATGAAGCTGGAAGATGAACCGGCTTTTATGTTTGACATCGATTCACTTAAGGATTATGCTGCTTATGACGGGGTTAATCTGCACATGAAGGGTAAAAAACAGAAATCTTCGTCAAAAACGATTATAAAATTCCGTCCTTCAGCAATAGGGATCCATCCGGTGACCGGTGATATTTATATTCTTTCATCGGAAGACTTCATGTTGTTTATATTCACAAAAAATGGCGGCATTAAGCATGTTGTAAAGCTTAATCCCCTTAAGTTCCCACAAGCTGAAGGAATAACCTTTCTAGAAAACGGCGATATGCTCATTTCAAATGAAGGGCAGAGCAAATCGCCGGCATCCCTGCAGGTGCTGAAATATCACGCAGACTGGCTGAAGTAAATATATTGCAGAATCAATTTATCAGTAACCCCATTGTTTGATTATCTGCAGATCTTTCTGGATGCATTCCATAGGGGTTTTACCCTGATATGATTCCTGTTCAATGATATAAACTTTTGTTCCCCCGATCCTGGTGGCAAGGTCAACGACCTCTTTGGCTTTTACTATACCCTCGCCAATGATCGTACTTTCATATTTTTCACTGCCGCTTTTTGCCAGGATCTCATCCTTAACATGAAGGTTCTCGAACCTGCCGGGATACTGGTTAACAACATCCAGGGCCACGGCACCTCCGTTATACATATTTCCGATATCAAGCTGTATAACTACAAGCTTCGGATTAATGCTCTTCATAATGATATCAAAGAGCTTTTCATTGTTCAGCTTCTCACTGAATTCAAAATCATGGTTGTGATAACCAAACTTCATTCCCCTGGCTTTACATAACTCCCCGCATTTATTGAATATATCCATGTAATGCTTGAAATCGCTGTAGTTTTTCCTCATACTGTCATCCATCGAAGGGCTTACAACATATTTCTGACCAAGCACTGCTGCGTCATCGATAGTCCTTTTCCAGCTATCGGCAAAGTCTTTCTTAACCTCGTCCCAGTGCTCCTTGCCCATAACGGTATGCCCGCTTATCATTTTAAGTCCCAGATCATCCAGAACTTTTCTGAATTCTGCAGGGGCATAGCCATAGAATTTCCTGTTAACGTAATTGGCATGTTCCACATATTGATATCCCATTTTTGCGACCTGTTTCAGGGATCCGAGAGGATCCTTTGCCATATCATCGCGAACGGAATACAACTGTACTCCAACTATGCCTTTTGCATTTACGGAAGCAAAAACCGATTTTGGTAAAAGCGCCGTGGCAGCCAGGGCAGCTGCACCTGATTTGATAAATGTCCTGCGGGATGTTTTCATAGAGAGGATTATTAATTGTGAAATAATTAACAATAAGAACAGATAAAGTTATTAAAGTCATAACAAGAAAACAAGATATTTATTCTTTACTGACACATTAACCTTGGTATTATCCACCTCCTTCTCCCGCTTTTGGCGGGATACTCCTCCTTAAAAAGTAGGAGAAAGTTAGATAATTGAATTACAGAATATTCCCTTCCTTGTCAAGGATAGCCTGCCCCGCATCAGCGGGGATTTCACGCTGTAGGCGTGACGTAGTGGTTCAAATTATTCTTACAGGTAAGATTTTATCCTGCTCCAGTAAAAGTCGGTCATCGGCCCTGAACCGTTCCAGGCCCGGGCGATCTTTTCGATCTGGTAGGGTCCGATAAGAGTAGCGAAGTAGAGGAATACCTTTTCGGAGACCTTATCGTCGAACATATCTTCAAGTTTCAGGTTGCACCCGGTGCGCCTGTTATAATCATCCACCCTCACCTGACGTATCTGGAAAATCCCTACTGCATCCTCAAATTCATTATATGCAAATGAATTGCCCATGGTTTCGACCATACCGACTGCATACATAAGGCTGTTGAATGGCCTGACAGGTGTTATGTCAAAGATGGTCAATGTACTGCTGACCGGGGCTAATGACTTCAGCCCGAGCAGTAAAAGCATAATGGTCAGAACAGGTTTTCCCAGCTTTGGATTCGCCTTTATGCGTATACTGAGCATAGAGTGGCTGATTAGTCTTACAAATGACCGGCTCCTGGCAAAATAATCCTTCCGGGGGTTTTCAGAAAGGATTTTGAGAAGTTTGTTTATTTCTTTTTCTCTTTTCAAAATGTACAGTATTAAGTTTCTGATGTGTTGATCTGATTGCTAATACATTTTTGAAAAGTATCTATGCATAAGTTAGTAAATTTTCAGCGCCATCAGGGTCCAAAAACAACTTAGTTATTAACAATCAGACAATAAGAACACTTTTTCTCACTTATTAATCTTTCAAATGAGTAACAACTGTAAAAATAAATTGTTTAATGACCCTTGAACCGGTGTATTCGGAAAAGGAGCTACAATGACCACCCCTTCCGGTAGTCGCAGTGCAGGAACTTATCAGCTCCCGGGTGACTGCTGGAATAAATACCCCCTCTCTGTTCGCCACTGGCGGGAGGATCTCCCCCAGTGGGGGAGAAATCTCACTGGATCTTGCCATGATCCCAATTCGAACCATTAGTTTTTCCCCCTACGGGGGAATTAAAAGGGGTTTCAAATAATAATTGCTTGTCAATTCCTGCTCATTTTCTAAATTGCGGGACTGAAATTACTATCCTATGCCAAAACGGGAAGACATCAACAAAGTCCTTATCATCGGTTCAGGCCCCATAATCATCGGACAGGCATGCGAATTCGATTACTCCGGAACGCAGGCCTGCAAAGCGCTCCGTTCACTCGGTTACAAGATCATTCTTGTCAATTCCAATCCTGCCACGATCATGACCGATCCCGGGATTGCAGATGTGACCTATCTTGAGCCGCTTAACGAATATGCCCTTACCGAGATTATCAAAAAGGAAAGGCCTGATGCCCTTCTCCCTAATCTGGGTGGACAAACCGGACTGAACCTTTCTTCCATTCTTGCAAAAAAAGGTGTTCTGAAGGAATATAATGTCCAGGTTATCGGTGTAAATGTTGATGCGATCGAACGCGGTGAGGACCGGATTGCCTTTAAGGAGACAATGACCCGTCTTGGCATCGACATGCCAAAAAGCAAAGCAGTCAATACTGTCGAAGATGCCGAAATCGTGGCAGCAGAGCTTGGCTATCCGGTAGTGATCCGGCCGGCTTACACAATGGGCGGGACCGGCGGAGGCCTTGTTTATAATGCCGAAGAACTCCTGACGATAGCAAGCCGTGGCTTATCTGCAAGCATTGTCAATCAGGTCCTTATTGAAGAATCAGTCCTGGGCTGGGAGGAACTCGAGCTCGAGGTTGTGAGGGATTCAAAGAACCAGATGATAACCGTATGCTTTATTGAGAATGTCGATGCCATGGGGGTCCATACGGGCGATTCATACTGTGTGGCTCCCATGCTAACAATCGATCCTGAGCTTCAGAGGAAGCTTCAGAAATACTCGTACGATATTGTTGAGGCAATCGAGGTGATTGGCGGAACAAATATCCAGTTTGCACATGATCCAAAGACAGGCAGGGTGGTTGTTATAGAAATCAATCCAAGGACATCACGCTCATCAGCGCTTGCATCGAAAGCTACAGGATTCCCGATAGCATTTGTTTCTTCACTTCTTGCAGGAGGGCTTACGCTCGATGAGATACCATACTGGCGGGAAGGGACCCTTGAAAAGTATACACCATGGGGAGATTACGTGGTGGTGAAATTTGCTCGCTGGACTTTTGAGAAATTTGAGGGGCTGGAAGACAAGCTCGGAACACAGATGCAGGCAGTAGGTGAAGTGATGAGCATTGGCAAAACATACAAGGAAGCCCTGCAAAAAGCTATCCGGTCGCTTGAGATAGGACGATACGGTCTGGGATTTGCAAAAGATTTCCATAAGAAGTCTTTGCCCGAGCTGATGACCATGCTCAACAATGCTTCAAGTGAGCGACAGTTCATAATGTATGAGGCCCTCCGTAAAGGAGCTGATATTGAGGAGCTTTACCGGAAAACCTATATAAAGCCATGGTTCATTCAGCAAATGAAAGAGCTTGTTGAGTTGGAGGAAAAGATCCTCGGATACAAGGGGATGATGCTTCCGAATGATCTTCTTATACAGGCAAAAAAGAATGGATTTGCTGATAAATATCTATCAGTATTGCTGGGGATAAACGAAAAAGTGATAAGGGCTAAACGAATATCACTAGGATTAACTGAAGCCTGGGAGCCGGTTCCGGTAAGCGGGGTCATAAATGCAGCATATTATTTCTCGACCTACAATGCGCCCGACAAGGTTGAGACAAGCAACAGAAAAAAGATAATGGTCCTTGGGGGCGGACCCAACAGGATCGGGCAGGGAATAGAGTTTGATTATTGCTGTGTCCATGCAGCGTTCGCTATCCGCGATGCGGGCTATGAGTCGATAATGGTTAACTGCAATCCCGAAACAGTCTCAACTGACTATGATACATCCGACAAGCTCTATTTTGAACCGCTTACGGCAGAGGATGTGCTGAGTATCTATTTCAAGGAAAAACCGGAGGGAGTGATAGTCCAGTTCGGGGGACAGACGCCTCTCAACCTGGCAAATGAACTTGCTGAAGCCGGCGTTAAAATATTGGGAACAACTCCTGAAACAATCGATCTTGCTGAGGACCGGGATCGTTTCAGGCATGTGATCAATAAACTCGGAATACCACAGCCAGAATCCGGAATGGCAGGAAATCTGGCTGAAGCTCTGAAGATTGCCGAAAGGATAGGTTATCCCCTTATGATAAGGCCCTCATACGTTCTCGGAGGCAGGGCCATGAAGATCATTCTTGATGAGCAGATGCTCGAGGAATACGTTGCGAAAGCTGTAGGTGTTACGCCTGACAGACCTTTACTGCTCGACAAATTCCTTGAGGATGCAATTGAATCTGAAGCTGATGCAATATCTGACGGGATCGATGCATTTGTGCCGGCAGTAATGCAGCATATAGAATATGCCGGAATCCATTCAGGAGATTCAGCCTGCGTGATACCGCCGGTTGTAATTCGTAAAGATCACAAACAGACTATTTATGATTATACCCGGCGGCTGGCTATGGAGCTCAAGGTAGTTGGACTGCTTAATATCCAGTATGCAATTTATGAAGACACTGTTTATATTCTCGAAGCCAATCCCCGGGCATCACGGACAGTACCGCTGGTCTCGAAAGTCTGCAATATCTCGATGGCAAGGATAGCAACCCAGATCCTGCTCGGACAGAAGCTGTCAGATTTCGGACTGAAGAAAAGAACTATCAGGCACTACGGTGTGAAGGAAGCGGTTTTCCCGTTCAATATGTTCCCTGCCATCGATCCGCTGCTTGGACCGGAAATGCGGTCAACAGGTGAAGTTCTCGGACTTGCAGATTCGTATGGCATGGCATTTTTCAAATCACAGGAAGCAACACAATCACCGCTTCCGGTTAAAGGAACAGTCCTGATCACAATTGCTGACCGCGACAAGGACAGAATTGTTCCCGCTGCAAGGAATTTCATGCATCTGGGATTCAACATACTGGCAACCGTAGGGACAAAGGAATTCCTTAAAAAGCATGGAATTAAATCGGAACTGATCCTCAAGGTTCATGAGGGAAGACCTAACATTGTAGATGCCATCAAGAACAAAGGTATTGATCTTGTGGTAAATACACCTGCCGGACGGTTAAGTGAATATGACGATTCATATATCCGGAAAAATGCTATCAAGTACAAGATCCCGTATATTACAACAACATCAGCTGCGCTATCGGCAACCGACGGCATAAGGGAAAGGCAGAACGGTGAGTACAAGGTGCGGTCGCTGCAGGAATACCATTCGGCAATTGAAGACTGAGGTTACCCTTGTTCCCAAGGGGGACTTTTATTCTATCAACTGGATTTCCGCCCCCCTTTGAGGGGGGTTGGGGGGTTGTAATTCCTTCCGGGGGTCAGGGTGTTTATTTTTTCACGTATTCTTTTGGCAAAACCCCGAAATAGGTTCTGAATGCCCTTGTAAAAGTTGCCGGATTTGATATACCTACACTGTTCGCAACTTCAGTGACATTACCGGCCTTGCCGGTAAGAAGTTCTGCAGCTTTTTCAAGCCGCAAATTACGGATCAGAGCTCCCGGGGCAAAGCCTGTAAGTATTTTCAGTTTGCGTGTCAGATGTGTCCTGCTCATGCCAAGTTGTTCCTGCAGCGATCCGACATCAAATGAGTAATCCTTTATGTTTTCCCGGACAGCCTTTAATACCCTTATCATAAATCTGTCATCAACCGATTCAGGAGGATTAGCTCCAATGTCCAGCAAATTGAATTTGCCGTATTTCAGCTTCAACCTGTCCCTCATGGCTAAAAGATTTGAGATCCTTTCGGTCAGCTCTGTCATATTAAATGGTTTCACAATATAATCGTCCGCACCCGTCCTCAATCCGGCTATTTTATCCTCAGTCGTTGCTTTGGCAGTCAGCATAATCACCGGAATATGGCTTGTCCTCTCATCATTTTTAAGAAGCTTGCAAAGGCTGATGCC
>JAUZNW010000016.1 GCA_030706785.1 Bacteroidota bacterium
CCCGACTGAACGAGTTTAACAGCATGCTGGAATCCGGCATCTGATCTCTGCTGGCTTCCTACGGCCAGCACTCTGTTGTTCTCACGAACAGCTTTCTTCAGCTCCTGTCCTTCCTTAATCGTAAAGGTCATCGGCTTTTCGAGGTAAACATCCTTTCCTGCCTTACAGGCTGCTATTGCTATCATGGCGTGGTTATGATCCGGAACTGCTATAACAACTGCATCAATATCCTTTCTTGCGAGCAGATCCTGGTACTTTTCATAAGTCTCAACCTTTACTTGCTTTCCGGCTTTGGTATAGAAATCATTAACTCTTTTTTCGAAGCGTTTGCGTTTAATTCCATACACATCACAGCCTGCAAGCACTGTCACACCAGGCACCTGGAGAAATCCGTTCAGCAGGAACATGCATTGCTGTCCCATACCTATAAAACCAAGTTTGATTGAGGTATCTTTTGGTTTGCCTTTGCATGAGCTGGCAAGAGCCGGGATTACAGTCATTCCGGCCATGCCCAGAGCTGCTGATCCAAGGAAGCGACGCCTTGACCACAAGTTCTTTTGATTTTTCATAAATAAGTCAGTGTTTGATTGGGTTTAAATTAATGGTCATAAAAATATGCTTTTTTATTTATAGTTGAATCTACCGGTAAACTATCAGAACCTACCGAATATGGAATACCTGACCGTATTGCAGAATATTGAAGAGTATAGGAACATTCCGTCAATGCTGGTTTCTATCTTTCTTTCAAGATGAAGTACAGGCTCACCCTTTTTAAGTATCAGGAATCTGCTTATTTTCGGTGTCGGGGAAATAGCCCTGATCCTTTGCTCCCCTCCCTTGATCCCGATACCGTAATGCTCCCTGAGTATGCGGAACAGCGACCTGTTCTCAAATTGCCTTGAAGTGATGCGTGGCAGGTTAATATTGTCGATGTAACTTATATCATAAAAGATAGGAACATTATCAAGAAGACGAAGCCTTTCCATATAAACGCATCCTGATTCCTTTTCCAGATCTGAAAGAGAAAACATAAAATCGTCAGGCCATGGCATGATGAATGGTTTTACAATTATCCTTGTTTTCAGATCCCTGTCACCGACTGCTGACGTTGTTCCAGAAACTGACAATATCCCTATATCCAGTGAGCGTTTGTGAACAATGCTTCCTTTACCCTGATGTTTTCTGATAAGTCCGTCGTTAGCCAGGCTACTGAGCGATTGCCTTACCGTTGGGCGTGTCATACCATAAAGCCGGCACAATTCATTTTCCGAAGGTAAAAGGTCCCCTTCCCCATAAACTCCTGCAATAATGTGCTTACGTAGTATTTCATACAGCTTTTTGTATTGAGGAAGGCTTCCTGTCCGCATATTAATAAATAATTTCTGTAAATGTAAATAATTTTACTTGTAAATACAAGTTATTTGTATAAATTTGTAATAATTTTGTTATCAAAGATATTAATAAATATGATTATGTACTTTAATGCACTTATAGTTACAAGTCTTAATTCTAATTCAAGATCAGCTTTCGTTAAAGGATTATTAATATTTTCACAGGATTTTGTTATCAATCACCAATAACCAATTACCAAATGGCAACAGTGGTAATCATGCCCAAACAGGGCCAGTCAGTCGAAACCTGTATAATTACCAGGTGGTTTAAGCACAAAGGGGAAGCGGTAAAGACAGGGGATATTCTTTTTTCATATGAGACGGACAAGGCCGCATTTGATGTTGAAGCACCGGCAGATGGTATATTGCTGGAAACATTTTTCGGCGATGGTGCTGAGGTTCCTGTTCTTGTCAATGTTGCTGTAATCGGTAATCCAGGAGAGGAGACCGCTTCGTTTATGCCTGGTACTGCAGAAGGTGGTGTAAGGCATGAAACAACTGAACCAACAGGCGCAGACAGGAAATTTGAGACAGCAGCTACTGAGCCTGAAATAATTGCAGGGGAGGCCGGTATGAAGATCAGGATCTCACCCAGGGCAAGACGGCTAGCACGGCAAAAGGGTATAACATTCCAAGGTATCAACGGATCCGGTCCCATGGGAAGGATCATTTACAGCGATATTGAAAGGATTACGCCGGGAACGCAGGGGTCCGGGCAAGTTGTTTCAGACAAGGATGAGTTTACCGATACACCTGTTTCGAACATAAGGAAGCTTATCGCATCAGCAATGTATGCCTCACTACAGAACTCAGCACAGCTTACGCATCATCTAAGCGCTGACGTAAGGTCGCTCCTGGATGCAAGAAAAAGAATAAAGGAAGGCCTTAAAAACGGAACCGAGAAACAGGATATCACCCTGAATGACATGGTATGCTGGTGCGTGATAAAAGCGCTGAAGAAATTTCCCGGGGTTAACAGCCATTACCTCGGCGACAGTATCAGAATATTCAATAGGGTTCATCTTGGAATTGCGGTCGATACTTCACGCGGGTTGATGGTTCCGGCAATTAAAAATGCGAGTGAGATGGATCTTGCGGAACTTTCGCATGCCCTGAAATCCGTAGCCGGTTCCTGCAAAAAAGGGAATATCGATCCGGCCCTTATACAGAGCACTGCGGCTTCATTTACAGTTTCAAACCTGGGCAACTATGGAGTTGAAATGTTTACTCCGGTGATCAACCTTCCCCAGACAGCCATACTGGGTGTCTGCACAATCGTTCACAGGCCGGCTGACCTTGGGAATAACGTATTCGGATTCGTGCCCTATATGGGGCTCTCTCTTACATACGATCACAGGTCGATTGACGGAGGACCGGTTACATTATTCCTGGGTGAAATTAAAAGTCAGATAGAGAATTTCAGATACTAAGGGAGAAGGTGGGATTGGAAGAGAAAAAATTATGTAACTCTGTGATCCTCTGTGCTCTCCGTGGTAAAGAAAAATAATGAACAAACAATATTATATGCCAAAAAGTCAGAATATCAATCCCAAAGAGGTCCGCAAATCAAAGTTCATCGAATTTGGCAGGATCCCTGTGAATCAGTATAATAAACCTATCACTGAAGAGAAAAAGAATTTCTCTTCCGAAGACTTTATAAGGATCTACCACGACATGGTCATCATCAGGGAATTTGAGACCATGCTGAACCTTATCAAGACTACAAACGAATATAAAGGTATTTCATACAATCACCCCGGTCCTGCCCATCTTTCAATTGGACAGGAGGCTGCTGCTGTCGGCATGGCTTATAACCTTGGTATTGAGGATTATATATTCGGATCCCACCGCAGTCACGGTGAAATACTTGCCAAAGGATTGTCGGCAATCAGCAAAATGGGTGAGGATGGCCTTTATGACCTGATGCGGGGGTATTTCGGAGGGAAGGCATTGAAAGTAGTTGAAAAGGGATTTTCGGGAATTGTAAAGGAGCTGGCAAAGCATTTTCTACTGTACGGAGCCCTTGCGGAAATATTTGCACGGGAGAACGGCTTTAACAAGGGCCTTGGAGGCTCAATGCATGCTTTTTTCACGCCATTCGGGATATATCCGAATAATGCTATAGTCGGGGGATCGGGGGATATATCAGTCGGGGCTGCCATTTACAAGAAAATCAATAAAAAGCCAGGGATAGTTGTTTGCAATATCGGAGATGCGTCAATGGGTTGCGGACCGGTATGGGAAGGCATTTCATTTGCTACCATGGACCAGTACCGGACTCTCTGGGATGGTGATTACAAAGGCGGATTGCCCCTTATTTTCAACTTCATGAATAACCTCTACGGCATGGGAGGCCAGACCTGCGGTGAGACGATGGGTTTTGATATTCTTGCCAGGGTTGGTGCGGGTGTAAATCCCGAAATGATGCATGCTGAGAGAGTCGATGGTTATAATCCGCTCGCTGTTATTGATGCATTCAGGCGCAAACGGGAGATCCTTGACCGAAAGAGGGGTCCGGTTCTCCTCGACACACTCACTTACAGGATTAGCGGCCATTCGCCTTCGGATGCGTCATCCTACAGATCGAAGGAGGAAATAGAGGCGTGGCAGAATGAAGATTCAATCGTTGCCTATGGAAATGAGCTTGTCAGTTCTGGAATTGCCAGCCGGGATCAGCTTAATATTATCAGTGAAGACGCAGGAGAACTCATGGCACATATCCTAAAGCTGGCAACCGATGACAGCATTTCACCCAGGCTGAACCTTACCATTGATCCGGACGGTATCGGGAAAATGATGTTTTCAAATCAGTCTCTCGAGAAGATGGAAAAACGGGTCCCCGAGGTACTGATCCCGATTGGGGAGAATCCCCGTGTCAGGTCTCTGAAGACAAAAGAAAGATTCTTCAAGGATAAAGACGGGAACCCGGTATCAAAGGCAAGGCTGTTTCAACTGAGGGACGGAATATTCGAAGCTATAATTGATCGTTTTTACAAGGATCCTACCCTGGTTGCATGGGGTGAGGAAAACCGCGACTGGGGCGGAGCCTTTGCTGTCTATCGAGGACTCACCGAGGCCCTTCCCTATCATAGACTTTTCAATTCGCCGATATCCGAGGGAGCAATAGTCGGTACTGCAATAGGCTACGGAATGTGCGGAGGCCGCGTTATTGCTGAAATTATGTACTGTGATTTTCTTGGGCGATCGGGTGATGAGGTCTTTAACCAGCTTCCCAAATGGCAGGCCATGAGTGGTAACCTTATCAGGATGCCTGTAATTGTAAGAGTCTCGGTAGGTTCAAAATATGGAGCCCAGCATTCCCAGGACTGGTCATCTCTTGTGGCTCATATCCCCGGTCTGAAAGTAGTTTTCCCTGCTACACCCTATGATGCAAAAGGGCTTATGAACAGCTCCCTGCAGGGGACTGATCCTGTCATCTTCTTCGAAAGCCAGAGGATATATGACATCGGTGAAATGTTCCATGTGGGAGGTGTCCCTGAAGGTTATTATGAAATACCTCTCGGTGAACCGGATGTTAAAAGAGCAGGCAAGGATATAACGATATTATCGGTTGGGGCGACATTATATACAGCAGTTAAAGCTGCTGATATACTTCAGAGGAATTACGGACTGGAGGCTGAGGTGATGGATGCCCGGACACTCGTCCCATTCAACTATGATCCTGTTATTCAATCTGTAAGGAAGACGGGAAGGATTCTTCTTGCAAGTGATGCGTCCTCCCGCGGTTCATTTCTTAAGGAGTTGGCCCAGACTATAACTGAGCTCGCCTTCGATGACCTTGACTCACCGCCTGTTGTTGTCGGATCACGGAACTGGATCATCCCGGCCCATGAAATGGAAAATTACTTCTTCCCTCAGCCTGACTGGATAATCGATGCAATACATCAAAAGATCATTCCCCTGAAAGGGCACACTGTTAAAAATGATTTTTCGTATGAGAAATCAATAAAGCTTAACAAAGAGGGTGTTTAGTCTTTTGATATCTTTGATGTACAATAATTAATAATGGAAAATATAGTCATCAAAATCAGGGAGAAGTCAGGTTTTATCATCGATATGGATGGTGTCATTTATCATGGTAATAAATTACTTCCAGGTGTAAATGAATTTCTTGGTTGGCTTGAGGAATCCGGTAAACAATATCTTTTCCTTACCAATGCCAGCCAGCGAACCCCGAAGGAGCTCCACGAGAAGCTTGAAAGACTGGGCATAAATGTCGGTGAGGAACACTTCTACACTAGCGCCCTTGCTACAGCTGGTTTCCTTACCAGCCAGAAACCTGACGGGAGCGCATTCATAATTGGTGATGCTGGACTTATCAATGCCCTTTATAGTGTTGGTTATACAACAAATAATATTAATCCTGATTATGTGGTTGTGGGAGATACATCGAGCTATAATTTCGAAAAGATAGAGCTGGCTGTAAATCTGGTATTAAGGGGTGCCAAACTTATAGGAACCAATCCCGATATCAGCGGTCCGGTCGAAAACGGGATAACCCCTTCTGTAAAAGCCCTGATCGCACCGATTGAGATAGCGTCAGGCAAGAAAGCCTATTTTGTCGGAAAGCCCAATCCCCTGATGATGAGGATCGCCCTTAAAAAGCTGGGTGTCAAACGGGAAGACGCAATTGTTATCGGAGACCGTATGGATACAGACATCAGATGCGGGCTTGAATCTGAGATTGATACTCTCCTGGTATTAAGCGGCATCACAAGCCGGGCTGAAATTGATAATTTCCCTTACAGGCCCAGGTATATTCTTTCCGGAGTAATTGATCTTATCCAGTAAAAGCGCCTGATGAAAGCCGAAAACTACAGAAAGGAACGTAAAGAGGTTGCCAGCTTTATGCGGCGTCTTTACAGGCAGGGACTTACAACAACTTCAGGAGGGAACCTGAGCCTCAAAGTTAATGACGAAATAATTGTAATCACTCCATCAGCGACAGATAAGGGAAGGATGAAATGGAGGGAAGTTGGTATAATGACGATAGAAGGGAAGAATCTGACTCCCGAACTGAAGCCTTCAATAGAGCACGAAATGCATCTTTCCATCTATAAAAAGCGCAAGGATATAAAGTCTGTCGTTCATGCGCATCCCTTGTTTGCTTCGGCATTTACTGCCATGAAGTGTAAGATTGACACTAATCTTACAGCTGAAGCCAGGGCTATCTGCGGAGATCCCTGCTTTGTCCCCTATGCACTGATGGGAACAAAGGAGCTTGCAACGATCGCTTCTGAAGCGATTGATGAAGCCGATATTCTGCTTCTTGAGAATCATGGGATAATAACTGCAGGTTCTTCACTTCTTCAGGCATTTGATAAGCTTGAAGTACTTGAAAACGCTGCCAGGATGACTCCGATCGTCGAAATGATGGGCAAGAAAAAACCGTTGTCAAAACTAAGGGCTCATGAGTTGGAAAAACTGTTCAGATGATAAAAGGCATACTCTTCGATATGGATGGGGTTCTGGTCGACTCAGAACCTTTTATCTGCGAGGCCGCGGTCAGGATGTTTGAAGAGCTGCGTTTAAAGGTAAAACCCGATGATTTCAAACCTTTTGTTGGTATGGGTGAAAACAGGTATATCGGAGGTGTTGCAGAAAAATACGGTCTGAATGTCGATATTGTAAAGGTTAAAGCAAGGACTTATGAAATATATAAGACGATCATAAAAGGAAGGCTGGAACCTCTCCCGGGTGTTCGGGAATTCATATTCTTATGCCGCCAAAAGGGGCTCAAGATGGCCGTTGCTACAAGCGCTGACCTTGTTAAGATGAAAGCCAACCTTGCTGAGATCCATCTTGATTCAGGTCTTTTTGATGCTACTGTTAATGGCCTGGAGGTAGAAAAGAAGAAACCATATCCTGATATATACATCAAAGCTTCAGAAAAAATTGGACTGAAAACCGTGGAGTGCCTGGTTGTAGAGGATGCTCCAAGCGGTATCCAGGCAGCGATAGCGGCTGGCTGCAAATGCCTGGCTGTCATCTCATCATTTGGAAAAAGCAGGCTGAAGGATGCTGACTGGATCTGCAACTCGCTGCTGCAGGTCCCTGAAGAAGCTTTGAGCTGGTAAAACATTTATTATTGAAAAATGAATGGCAAATAAATATTTTCTATCAAATTATCCTGCACCTGAAGACCTCAGGAAGAAACTGATAAGGAACAATCTGCCGGAATTCAGGGAAGCCAATGTTCATGTACATACACCATATTCTTTCAGTGCATTTGCCAATATGGATAAGATATTCTCGATGGCAAAGAAAGAGAATATCAGCGTCCTGGGCATAAATGATTTTTTCGTAACCGACGGGTATGATGATTTTTATGGCGGAGCCGTAAAGAACAAAATATTCCCGTTGTTCAACATTGAATTCATCGGACTTTTGAAGGAGGAACAAAGGAAAGGCATAAGGATAAATGACCCTAATAATCCAGGCAGGATCTATTTCTGCGGAAAGGGACTTGATTACCCGTTCAATCCAGGTTTCCTTAACAGGCTCAGACTCAATTCCGTAATCAAGGAGAGCCAGAATCAGATGAAGGCGATGATCTCAAGACTAAATGATCTTATCGGGCCTGTCAATCCTTCGATGGTACTTTCGTATGAAGTCATTAAGAAGAAATTTGCGCATGAACTGGTCAGGGAGCGGCATCTTGCAAGAGCGGTCAGGTTGTCTGCAGCTGAGATCTATCCTGATCCTGACGGACAGATAAAATTCCTGGAATCTCTGTATGGCGGGAAAAAATCAATAGCCGGGATCGGTAATGATGCTATGCTGGAGAATGAGATCAGGTCGAACCTTCTGAAGAGTGGTGGTCCAGCCTTTGTTGAGGAAAATGAACGCTCATTCCTGAATCTCGACAACATAATCACGATAATTCTGAAGACCGGAGGGATACCCTGCTATCCTGTTCTGCTCGACGATTCATCCGGCAATTACACTGAGTTTGAAAGCGATCCTGAAAAGCTGCATCAATCCCTTTCTGAAATGAAGGTCAG
The DNA here is from genome assembly GCA_030706785.1 of Bacteroidota bacterium. Taxonomy (GTDB): domain Bacteria; phylum Bacteroidota; class Bacteroidia; order Bacteroidales; family VadinHA17; genus LD21. The sequence continues at coordinate 8,417 of JAUZNW010000016.1, forward strand.
GTGCATCGAGCTGATCCCTCAGCGAAACAACCTTGCGATCCTTAAAGAATTTGTCAGATTCTTTTATCAAAAGGAGTATCTGATCACTTTCGGAACAGAGCATAATACGCCCGAAATGATACCTCTTGCAGTAACAGCACGCGGATCAGAAGCTCTTGACAATGAGCTTAAAAGAATCGGATGGGAAAGCGTTTGCATTATTGCTGCGCACCAGTACCTGCGAGCCAGGGGCATGCAGGGTTATGTATTGCCTGATGGTAACCACAGCCTTAGCCAGAAAAGGGAGCTGACATTCCTGGGAAAGCTTGTCATTGAATTCTTTTTACAATAACTATCAGCAAGATGAAACCCGAAATAAATGAACTGATATCAATATCAAGGTTTTACGGGAGCAACAGGGATTATGTGATAGCCGGAGGAGGAAATACCTCCTTCAAGGACGAAAAAACAATCTGGATCAAAGCCTCCGGACATTCCCTTGCTGAACTTGATGAGGATGGTATTGTCGCTCTGAGCCGGGAGAAGCTCCAGGCAATCTCGGGGAAGGTCTATCCGGACGATCCAATTACAAGGGAGGACCAGGTAAAAGATGATCTTCTCGACAGCATTGAAGAAAAGGGAACAAGGGAAAGGCCATCCGTTGAAACTTCATTGCACAACCTGATCCGTTATAAATATGTAATCCACCTCCATCCTACCCTCATCAACGGCATACTTTGCAGCAGGAATGCGAAGAGCCTGATCATGAACCTGTTCGGGGAAAATGTACTTTTTGTACCCTACACAGATCCTGGTTACATGCTTTTTAAAAAGCTTGAAGATGAGATCATGGCATACAGGGAAAAACATACTGAAGATCCCCAGATTATATTCCTCGAGAACCACGGTGTGTTTGTGGCAGCTGATTCTGTCCAGGAGGTCAAAAAGCTCTACGAAAATATATTTTCAAAGGTTGAAGGTCAGATAGCTCCATTAACTGATATAGTGCAGCTGCCATGCAATCCTGTTTTACATAAAGTCCTTCCTGCTCTAAGGATGCTCCTTTCGGAGGATACTCCCAGGGTGATCAGGTACCGTCATAATTCCCTGATCGCGAAATATTATCAGAACCAGCAGGAATACCATAAGATCTCATTGCCCCTGACCCCCGATATGATCGTCTATTGCAAAACGAGATATCTTTTCATCGAACACTCTTCCACAGCTGAAAAAATCCTTGACTCAATCAGACAGCAGTTGCCAAGGTTCCTTGAGGAGTACGGCTACCTTCCGAAAGTAGTTGTTATAAAGGATGCCGGAATTCTGGCAATAGATAATACTTATTACATGGCAGAGGCAATCCTCGATGTTTACGAGGACCTTATCAAGATCAGCTATTATTCGTCATTATGCGGAGGTATTAAATACCTGACACCCGATCAGGTTGCATTTATTGACAGATGGGAAGTAGAGAACTACCGCAGAAAAGTTACACAAGCCCGGATCCAGGTAAACAAGCTCAGTAACAAGGTCGCAATAATTACCGGAGGTGCCCAGGGATTCGGGGCCGGAATTGCCGAAGCATTGTTCAGGTTATGTGTCAATGTTGTTATAGCCGACCTTAATGAAGAAGCCGGAACCAAATTCGTAACGGATCTGCAATCGAAGAAGGCTCTGAATAAGGCAATTTTTGTTAAGACTGATGTTTCCGATCCTGTCTCGGTAAAAAGTCTTATTGAAACTACTGTGAGTGAATTTGGCGGAATCGATCTCATGGTAAGCAATGCAGGTATATTAAAGGCCGGTAGTCTGGATGAAATGGAACCTGAGGTTTTTAAGAAAACAACTGAGATTAATTATAACGGTTATTTCTATTGTGCCAAATATGCCTCCGAAGTGATGAAGCTTCAGAACAGCGAAAAACCGGATTATTTCACTGATATTATCCAGATAAATTCCAAATCAGGGCTAAAGGGAAGTAACAAAAATTTTGCTTATGCAGGGGCTAAATTCGGAGGCATAGGTCTGACACAGTCCTTTGCGCTTGAGCTTGCTCCGTTCAGGATTAAGGTGAATTCAATATGCCCTGGAAATTTTTACGAGGGACCATTATGGTCTGATCCAAAGAACGGCCTGTTTGTTCAATACCTGAAAACCGGCAAAGTCCCCGGAGCAAAAACAATTGAGGATGTAAGGCGTTTCTATGAGGAGCAGGTTCCTCTGAAGAGAGGCTGCAGGCTTGAGGATGTGGTAAAAGTCCTTTTATATATTATAGATCAGGAATACGAAACGGGACAGGCTTTTCCTGTTACGGGCGGACAGGTAATGCTGGGATGATGACGCAAGACACAAGACGCATGACACAAGGCATGGAATTAACTGCACAGTATAACTCCATGATAACCCGTGAACTCCGCGGTTAAATCTCTGTGGTTAAATCATAATTTATGAAAACAAAAGCTGTAAGAATTTACGGGAAAAAAGACCTGCGTCTTGAAGAATTTGATCTTCCGGAACTGAAGAATGATGAGATACTCGCACAGGTAGTCTCCGACAGCCTTTGCATGTCCTCACACAAGGCAGCACTGCAGGGCGCTGAGCATAAGCGTGTGCCCAGAGATATTGATGTTCACCCTACAATTATAGGTCATGAATTCGCGGGGATAATCCTTAAGGCAGGAAAGAAATGGCAGCATAAATTCCATCCCGGACAAAAATTCTCGATCCAGCCGGCAATGCAGCACATGGGAACACTTGATGCTCCCGGATATTCGTACAGGTTCATTGGCGGTGATGCCACACATATTATCATCCCGGATATCGTTATGGAAGCAGACTGCCTTCTTGATTATGAGGGAGAAGCATTCTACCCGGCATCACTGTCTGAACCTATGTCATGCATCGTCGGGGCTTTCCATGCAAGCTACCATATCCGGCCCGGGACCTATTATCATGAAATGGGGATAAGAAAAGGCGGGAATCTGGCTATTCTTGCGGGTGTCGGACCTATGGGGCTTGGAGCAATAGATTATGCTCTTCATCAGGAAAGAAAGCCTGCCTTAATCGTTGTGACCGATATCGATGACAGCCGTCTTTCGCGGGCTGCCTGCCTGTTCACTCCAGAATCCGCTGCCAGGGACGGGATTAAGCTTATCTTCCTCAATACATCTAAAATAAGCGATCCGGTCATGGAATTGCGTGAACTGACAGGCGGAAAAGGATTTGATGATGTTTTCGTATTCGCACCTGTTAAACAGGTTATTGAACAGGGCGATGCCATCCTTGGGCATGACGGATGCCTCAATTTTTTTGCAGGCCCTACCAGCCCCGATTTCAGTGCTGAATTCAATTTTTATAATGTCCATTATGCATTTACACATATTGTAGGCACATCAGGAGGGAATACCGACGACATGAGGGAATCGCTGAAAATGATGGAGGAGGGAAAAATTAATCCCGCAGTGATGATCACCCATGTTGGAGGGCTGGACTCCGTTGTGGATACCACACTTAACCTCCTAAATATTCCAGGAGGCAAAAAACTGATATACACCAATATATCGATGCCGCTCGTTTCGCTATATAAGCTTAAAGAGTTGGGCAAAACTGATCCCTTTTATGCAGGACTTAACGAGATTGTTTCGGCTAATGATTATATCTGGAACCTGGAAGCTGAAAAATATCTGCTCACCAGCGGGAACCCGATTTAAAGAGAGAATAAAAACTAGTTCTTTAGTTTCTCAGCAAATTCCCTCGAAATATAATTCTCATAACTCAGGCAGACCTCCGTGGCAAAATTAACTCCCATCCCTACTATTTTCCCCCATTGCTCTTTTCCAATCGTTTCCAGGTGATCCCTTGAGATATTGTTTTTATATATTGCAGCTATCATACCGGCGTTGAAGTTATCGCCTGCACCAATTGTACTGACGGGTGTGATCTTCTTCACTTCGAATTTTCCACTGTAACCAACTGTGCGAACATAGACACCTTCCGAGCTTGCGGTATAGACCAGACAATTACAGTATCTGCTCACTACTCTCCATGCTTCATCGGCATTGCCGGCGTTGAATATGTTTTTGAAGTCCTCGTCTGATCCCCTTATAATGGCAGCAGTTTTCATGTTTTCAATAATGACAGGCACCAGCATGTCAAGATCGGAAGAATGGGTCGGCCTGAAATTTGGATCGTAGATCAGGATTGCCTTATTTTCTTTAGCTGATTTTGTAAATGCTGTAAACTTCCCTCTTATTTCCTGGGTTATTGCATAAATAGAACCGCACAGGACAATATCATCTTCATTGAGTACAGGGAATTCAATATCCAGTCTCTTCTCCGGATAGTTTTTATAAAATGTATAGCTCGCATCGTTCCTTTCATTCAGGAATGCAAGCGCCAGGCCGGTCTTTCCACCAGTAAAATGATGGACAAAAGTAGTTCCGACACCATTGATGTTAAGGAACTCGTCGATCAGATTACCAACATCATCTTTTCCATATTCACTTATAAATGAAACAGGAAGCCCGATCCGGCCAAGCGAGACCGAGCTGTTAAGCATCGCCCCGCCGGGTTTTGCAGCCTGCGGCTGGCCGTTTTTGAAAATAATATCGAAGACTGTTTCGCCTATTCCGTAGATTTTCCTCATAGTCAGATGCATTTCTGTTAAGATTTTGAATTTACGAAAATTATCCGGTCGTTCTCCATATACTATTACTTATCTGCTTTGTTTCGTGATATCTGCGGGAGATAAACTATCCCGTTTCCTGCGGATCACGCGGATTTCTACGGATCAGCATTTAAAAAGACAAATCGTTGAGCAGCGTGTCTGTATCAGTAGGATCGATTATTAATCTATCTTTGTTATTCAAAACCTTAAGATTCTCTTTATGAAGGCAATGAAGCTCACCGGTATCAGGCAAATGGAAATGATGGAAATTCCTGAACCTGTTATATCAGGGCCAAAGGATGTCAAAATAAAAATGAGCGTGGTTGGCGTATGCGGTTCCGATATTCATTATTACACAAATGGAAGGATTGGTTCACAGGTAGTCAGATACCCTTTTGCAGTAGGTCACGAAGGGGCCGGTATTGTTGTTGAAACAGGTGTCGGGGTCAGCCACGTGAAAAAAGGCGATAAGATCGCTATTGAGCCTGCAATGCCATGCTGGAAATGTGACCAGTGCCTTTCAGGCAGGTACCATACCTGCAGGAACCTCAAATACCTTGGATGCCCCGGGCAGGCTGAAGGTTGTCTCACAGAGTATATAGTCATGCCTGAGGAGAGCTGCTTTTCCCTTCACGGACACCTTAACACGGATCACGGGACAATTTCAGAACCTCTTTCTATCGGGATCTATTCTGTAAAAAAAGCTGGTAATATTAAAAACACCTCTGTCGGAATACTTGGATTCGGTCCGATAGGTATGAGTGTGATGCTTGCTGCAAAAGCTGAGGGAGCCGGATCATTCCTTGTCACCGATAAGATAAATGAAAGGCTTTCTATTGCCACAAAGGAAGGAGCTGAATTCATTAAGAATCCTTTGACTACTGATGTGGTTGATTTTGCAAAGAGCAAATTCCCGCTTGGTCTCGACATAGTCTTCGAATGCTGCGGACAGCAGGAAGCTGTCGATCAGGCAGTTGAAATCCTTAAACCAGGAGGAAAACTTATCGTCGTCGGGATCCCTGAATTTGACCGCTGGTCATTGAGCGCCGATAATACAAGGCGAAAGGAAATAACGATGCAATTCATCCGCCGGCAGGTCGATTGTGTCCGGTTATCCCTCGACATGATGGAATCCGGCAAAATAAATACCGGAAGGATGATAACTCACAGATTCCCGTTTTCACGCACAAAGGAAGCCTTCGATCTGGTTGCTGGATACACCGATGGGGTAATGAAAGCCATCATAGATTTCTGATTTCTCCTTCTGGATTTTACCTGTTTTTTGACTTAAATATTTTTTCTTTCCTGAAAAATGATGAACTTCCATTGTTCATTTTACAGCTATTCTTGATTAAAAACCCTAATTGCTTGTCCCCATGAATAAAAAGGTATTTTTATCAATTACATTTATTTTAATCTGTTTAATATCAAAACCTCAGAATGTCGGCTCATCTCCTGATTATATCAAAGCCCTTACATCGGAATGGAAGGGAGAGCGCTTTCCTGACGGAAGGCCGAAAGTTTCTGATGCACTCCTGGAGAGACTGAAAAATATCTCGATCGAAGAAGCCTGGGGCGTTCTACGGAATAAAGGTTACCAGAACCAGTTCGAAGGTGACTGGCTGATAATCCATCCTGACAAACCCATGACAGGTCGGGTTGTTACAGCACAGTATATGCCTCTCAGGCCTGACCTAGATAAATATGTGAGGGCACAGGGTAAGTTTGAGAACCGTGCCCAGCAGGGAGGAACAAACTCGTGGCCGATCGATGTGCTTGTCGACGGCGATGTTTATGTTGCTGACAGTTACGGGAAAATTGCTGACGGTACCCTTATCGGCGATAATCTGGGGAACTCAATCTATGCAAAATCGAAGAGAGGTGTGATATTTTATGGCTCTGTCAGGGACCAGGAAGGTCTTGAAGAAATCGACGGATTTAACGGATGGATAAAAGGTTCTGATCCCTCATTCATTATGCAGATGAGCCTTGTCTCAATAAATACACCGATAAGGATCGGGAGAGCCACCGTCCTGCCCGGGGATGTTGTCCTTGCCAAGAAGTTCGGGGTTATCTTTATTCCGGCCTATCTTGTTGAGGAGCTTGTAATAACATCAGAGGTCACAGCTCTCAGGGATGAGTTCGGACACCTCAGGCTGAAGGAAGGAAAGTACAAACCTGGCCAGATTGACAGCCAGTGGAGCGATGAGATCAAGAAGGACTTTATGGACTGGCTGAATAATTATCCCGGGAAGCTCCCGATGACAAAAACAGAACTGGACAATTATTTTAAGGAACGTAACTGGTGAAGGGATGTCGTGCAAGTCATGCAAGTCACGCTAGTCAGGCTAGTCGTGCAAGACCCGCAAGACCTGCATGACCTGTAAGACCTTCATGATCCGCATAACCGTAAAACTTATTTAAACACAATAATTTATGAAAGGTATAATCAATCTTAAAAAGGCCCAAAAAAGCCATTTCCCGGAAGCAAACCGGCGTGACTTCCTTAAGAAAAGCGCCCTCGGAGGTATCGCCCTCGGGGGACTGATGCGCCTTTCAATAGAGGATACTATTGCACAAACAACATCAGGTGTGAACCGTGCATCCAGTCCATCGGATCTGAAGATTACTGATATGCGTATGGCACAGATTGCAGGCAGGTACATAATCAGGATAGACACCAATCAGGGAATCTACGGTCTAGGTGAGGTAAGGGACGGTGCTGACGGCCGTTACGCCCTTTTCCTCAAGAGCCGGATACTCGGATTGAATCCATGCAATGTCGAGATGATTTTCAAAATCATCCGGCAATTCGGCTACCATGGCAGGCAGGGTGGTGGTGTATGTGCTGTTGAAATGGCATTATGGGATCTGACAGGCAAAGCTTACAATGTCCCGTCATGGCAGCTGCTTGGTGGCAGGTACCGCGATAAGATCAGGCTCTACGCTGACACACCCGGAGCAAAAGATCCTCAGGCTTTTGCGGTAACAATGAAAAAAAGAGTTGAAGATCAGGGATTTACCTGGTTAAAGATGGATCTTGGCATCCAGGTTGTAGCTAATATACCTGACGCACTAGTAAATACAAAGGTATGGGATGGAGCTACAGGTCAATATGATCTTAGGGATTACATGGGATATGGTAATACTTTGCATCCGTTCACTCAGGTACAAATTACAGACAAAGGACTTGCAGGAATGGATGAATATGTGGAACAGGTCAGAAATGCAGTGGGCTACGAAATGCCACTGAGTGCAGACCATTTCGGCCATTTCGATCTCAATAATTCTATTCGCTTTGCCAGGGCAATGGAAAAATACCGGCTGGCCTGGGTTGAGGACATGGTACCATGGTTCTATACGGATCAGCTAAAGGAGCTTACAGAGGCTATTGAAACTCCAACCTGCACAGGAGAAGATATCTACATGCTTAAGGGCGGATTCAGGCCTCTTCTTGATGCCAGGGCGGTTGATATCATACAACCCGATCTGGGGACTTCAGGGGGTCTGCTGGAAACGAAAAGAATAGGTGACTACGCCGAAGATTGCGGGATTGCGATGGCAATGCATATGGCAGGGTCGCCTGTATGTTTTATGGCTAATGTCCACTGTGCTGCCGCGACACAGAATTTTCTGGCTCTTGAGCATCATAGTGTCGATGTTCCCTGGTGGGGAAACCTGGTCAAAATGACTGGAAGCAAGCCCATGATCGAAAAAGGATTCGCAAATGTTCCGCTCGACTCACCCGGACTTGGTGTTGAGCTTAATGAGGAAGAGTCCAGAAAACATCTTGGCAAGGATACGGGGTATTTCGACCCTACACCAGAATGGGATCAGAGACGATCACATGACAGACTCTGGAGCTGAGTAAAGAGCCTGATCTTTAATTATATATCATCGTTTGCGATCAAATTCAATCAGCTCAACTGGTGCACCATTGTGCTCGATCATTGCAACCCTTATACCGGCTGTATGCGAGTTTGGAGGGGTAAGAACTTTTAGATGATGGACCTCAATTTCGCGATCAATATCATTTACTTCAAATGCGATGTGAGGAACAGTCTGAATCAGCTTCTCCACCGGGCTGTCCTTTTCAAATCTCATCCATTCAATGCCAAAAGGGCTTGAACTGAAACCTGATGCATAGAATTTAAACTGTTCCAGGTAAGTTTCACCAGGCATTCTTTTACCTGTAGGAATTCCGATGTGATGATATTTCCAGCCCCAATCACTGATCGATTCCGGAGATTCGTGATCCTTTCTTTTCCTTGACATTTTACAGCTTTTGGCAGTTCGGACAAAAGTAAACTGCGCCGCCAAGATAAGCTTCTTTCTTGATCTGGCCGCCACAAACCTTGCAAGGAACCTGCAAGGTATTTTTCGAGAGAATGGTTTTATACCCTCCGTCATTTCCGAAGAAGTCTTTTTCAGTATCCCTTCCCCCCATATCAGTCATGACTTTAAGCGTTTCCTTAAGACTCTTGAACAAATCAGCTTTAACCTCATCGGAAAGTGATGATTTTTTACGTTTCGGATGGATGCCGGCATTGAACAGGATATCCTGCAAGACTCCGTTCCCGACACCTGGTATCCGCTGTTCCGTAGCAAGCAGGGCTTTGGCGGATATACCCTTTGGAGAATTATTCAGAATATTATCAAAATAGCTCTCATCGAAAGCATCATCAAGAGGTGAAGTGCTTCTTAGGCTCTGCTGGTGATATTTGTTATCAAATATACCATGGTATGCCCATATCCCGCCGTACATTGCAACATTACAGGCAACACAGCTGTTATCATCGAAAATTATCAGGAGCTGATATTTTTCGGGAGGTTTTTCAGGAGGGGAATAATATCTCATATTTGTGCCATCTCCAATTGTAATGCAGATATTCTGATCAAAGAGTATATCCACAAACATCCCGTGTCCCCTGGTTGATATTACCTTTTTTCCCGAAAGTAGCTTTCCGTAACCTGCGGGATCGCCTGAAAACCACGCAAACTTATGATGAGTTGTTGGAGTGAAGACATCTGTAATCTTTCTGCCAGTTAAGGTCTTGCCAGCCTGCAGGCTGATTGTTTTTGATTCAGGAATTTCAAGCATAATTGCCAGGTTTAGAATTGACTGTATATTTCAACCATGAGTTGAGACTGTTAACAAGTTCATTATAAAAAGGAATATCTTTCCAGTTTGCAGCTCCGGATGACCGGATTGCGGTGGGGCTCATTTTAGTTAAGGTCAAAGAGGTCTCACATTTGAGCCCTTCTTCACTATCGGGATTTTTAGACACTTCGCTCCTTTTGTTATTGACAACTTCTCAATTTCCGGGCATCTTCCTTCAGCAAATATGTCCTAATAGATTTAAACTGTCATTATACCTTTTATCTTACTACCCTTCCTGATGCATCGCCTCTCATTAACTGTTCAACTTCAGCAACAGTTACAAGGTTGAAATCTCCGTGGATCGTGTGTTTCAGGCATGAGGCAGCAACAGCGAAATTCAATGCTTTCTGGTCATCACCCTTATATGTCAATATCCCGTAGATCAGTCCGCCCATAAAGGCATCTCCTCCGCCTACCCTGTCAACAATATGGGTTATCTGGTAAACCGGAGCTTCAAATAGTTTTTTCCCGTCAAAAAGGATTCCAGACCATGTATTATAGTCTGCACTGACTGAACCTCGAAGGGTTATTATAACCTTACCGGCTTTGGCGAATTTTTTCTTTAGTTTCCGGCAAACTGATTCATAAGCTGAGGCTTTGATTTCTCTGGTTGAATAATTGGATTCATCAGGCTTTATACCAAAAACTCTTTCGGCATCTTCTTCATTTCCAAGTATAATATCACAGCCTGCAACCAGTTCAGGCATCACTTCCGGGGCACTTTTTCCCCATTTCCAGAGGTTCTTGCGGTAGTTAAGGTCACATGAAACAATAACTCCTTTTTTAGAAGCTGTTTCGATCGCTTCTTTACAAACAGAGGCTGCACCTTCTGAAATGGCAGGAGTTATGCCACTCCAGTGGAACCATTCAGCGGCACTGAATACCTTTTCCCAGTCGATCATTCCAGGCTTTATTTCAGCAATCGATGAGTGAGCCCTGTCGTACAGTACCTTGCTAGGCCTTGAAACTGATCCGGTTTCAAGGAAATATATTCCAAGCCTTTCACCTCCCCTAATGATATGATTTGTCCCGACATTGTGTCTGCGAAGCTCCATTATAACTGACTGGCCCAAATCATTCTGGGGAAGGCGTGTGACATATTCAGTGAGTAATCCATAATTGGCCAGAGAAACTGCCACATTAGCCTCGCCTCCTCCAAATGAGGCGTTGAACGATGCTGCCTGTATAAAACGCTGGTGCTCAGGAGTTGCAAGCCTGAGCATGATCTCGCCGAATGTTACGATTTTTTTATTCATAATCCAATATAAATAATTTATGTTAGCCCCCCCTGGGGGTTTCGGGGGTAAAGCCCGGTTCTTGTGGCAGTCCCATGGGGGCGAGGTCCTTAATTGGTTTTCCACGCCACCAGTTTGCAAGTACTGAACCTGTAATGTTCATCAGCGGACCGAAGATTGCCGGCGCCAGACCAACCGTAGCGATCTTGCCCATCTGCAATGCCAGCCCCGAAGCGAGACCGCCATTCTGCATCCCCACTTCGAAAGCGATTGTCCTGCGGTCTTTCTCCGGCATGCCAACGATCCATGAGAGTGTATAACCTAGTGTATAGCCACTGAGATTGTGCAGGAGGCTTGTTATAATGAGCAGTCCCCCAACTTTCAGCAGACTATCACGACCCGATGCAGTAATTATTGTAACAATTGCCGCGATACCGACCATGGAGATCATCGACAGCACCTGCTCCAAAATATTCTTTTCACCTTTCAGGTATTTCGCAAGCAGAACAGCGCCGATCATTGGAAGGAAATAGAACCATGCAAGGGTCTTTGCAAACTGGATTATAAATTCAGTAGTTCCTGCATTCTTCGATTTAGCAAAAACAAGAGTTGTAAGAAGTATAATGATCACAAATGAAACCAGTTGGACAGCTTTTGACTTTCCGGCAGCTTCTTTTTTTGCAAAGAGGTTGAAAGTAAAGCCTGCCACAACAGGAAGGATGATCATATTCAGGATATCCAGCATCATACTCCAGAAATTCACCTCAATGAATTGTCCTCCAAGCCATTTCATGAGTAATGGCGTTATGAAAGGTGAAAGAAGGGTCGAAATGGCTCCGACAGTTACAGCAAGGGCGAGGTTAGCACGGGCAAGAAATGACATAACATTTGAGGCCAGACCGGATGGAACGCATCCTATCAGGATTATCCCAGCAGCGATCTCAGGTGGAAATTTGAAAATGCTGGCAATCGTGAAGCCCACAATCGGCATAAAGATATAATGGGAGATCACCCCTACTATTACACCCTTTGGCATCCTGATTATTCCTGTAAAATCCGTGAAGCTCATCTGGGATCCCATGCCGAACATAATGATTTGAAGGAGAGGCACTATAAGCTTTTTAAGCTGAAAGCCTCCGATTGAAATAAAATACTGTGGATAAAACATTGAGCTGATGACCGCAGTAAATATCCATAAGGTGTATGAGAAACCTTTCAATTTCGGGAATCCCCTTACACCGGTGGCCAGGGCTATAAATCCAAAGATCAGGAATATACCTGTAAGTGAAATATTTCCGGCAAAATATGAGATTACTGATCCGGCAATCAGAACTGCAGAGAGGATCAGGATATACTTCGATAATTGCTTTTTCATCCGGCGGCAGAAAAGTATCAGGGTTAATGATTTAAATATAATCAATAGGTAGCAATTGGTAGTGTGCACAGGCAATTTTTAACCATTATATCATCCGGTCGTTTCTTTCATGTGAAAAGAAATTGTTAATTTGGTTTCTGATACTAATACACCAGAAGAAATCTGACCTTAACTATGAGCAGAATTGTTGTTATCGGAAGTTCCAATACCGACATGGTGGTCAAATCCCCGAAGCTTCCTGCCCCGGGTGAAACCATCCTCGGAGGAACATTCCTGATGAATCCCGGAGGAAAGGGTGCAAACCAGGCTGTAGCAGCCGCAAGGCTGAAAGGAAATGTAACATTTGTTACAAAAACCGGGAATGATCTTTTCGGGGACCAGTCAAAACATCTTTTTGACATTGAGGGAATTGATACAAGATATATTATAAGGGATCCCAAGAATCCGTCAGGCATAGCATTAATAACTGTTGACCAGCATGGTGAAAACTGTATTGTTGTCGCACCCGGATCAAACGGAACCCTCTCCGCTTTCGATATCGATGATGCTGTTTATGGGAACGATCCTTCGGATGTATTCCTGATGCAGCTGGAAATACCTGTAAGCACTGTCGAATATGTAGCCCAGAAAATGTCGCTCAAGGGTAACCGTGTGATACTTAATCCCGCACCTGCCCGGGAACTGCCACGTGATCTGCTTCATTCACTATATTTAATCACTCCCAATGAGGTTGAAGCTGAACTTCTTACCGGGATCACTGTAAATGACGCCGTATCGGCCGAAAAGGCTGCTGAAAAGCTCCACCGGCTGGGAGTCAGGAATGTAGTAATTACAATGGGTGCTTCCGGTGCATACCTGTATAGCGGGAAAATTTCCAATCTTATACCGGTAGTTCCGGTAAAAGCGATTGACACAACAGCTGCAGGAGATGTTTTCAATGGTGCTCTCGCGGTAGCTGTTTCGGAGGGAAAGGGACTGGAGGAAGCGGTGGTTTTTGCAAATAAGGCAGCCTCAATCTCGGTGGTCCGGATGGGAGCTCAGGCATCAGCACCGTACAGGAATGAAATCACCCCTGAATCCCCTTTAAGGTGACAGGCCTGAGTATTTGCGTTCTTTGCGTAATCCCGATAGCTATCGGGAGTTTGCGTTCTCTGCGGCTAATGGATTTAAAAACATGTCCTTAAAATGAATAAGTACTTCATACTGATCATTGGATTGTTAATAATGGCCTTCTCAGGTTGTGCAAATAATTCGCAAAAGGGATCCGTTCCCCTCGTAAAAATCATCTTCGACACCGATCTGGGTCCCGATTATGACGATGTCGGAGCCCTGGCCATTCTGCATGCAATGGCTGACAGTGGAAAAGCAGAGATCCTTGCAACGGTCTCCTCGAACAAGAATGAACTGGTTGCTCCGTCAATAAATGTGATCAATACCTATTTCAACAGGCCGGCCCTTCCTGTCGGTGCACCAAAGTCCCGGGGCGTCAGCCTGGGATCGGGACAGCATTGGGCAGATTCGATTGTGGCAAAGTATCCCCATGCCATAAGATCGACATCCGAAGTGCCTGATGCAGTCGAAATTTACAGGAAGGTTCTAAGCAAAGAACCGGATGCAAGCGTGACTGTTGTGACGGTCGGATTTCTTACAAACCTTGCGAATCTCCTCAAATCTCGATCTGACAGCTATTCAGGACTGACAGGAGTGGAACTTGTTCAGAAAAAGATCAAAAGGCTTGTTTCAATGGCAGGATGGTTCCCTGAAGGAAGGGAATTCAATATTTACATGGACTCGGCAGCGTCAAAATATGTATTTGAGAACTGGCCCGGGGAGGTCATCTTTACAGGCTTTGAGATTGGGAAAGAGATACACACCGGGCTTCGATTAATCCAATCAGGTATTCAGAACAGTCCCGTTAAGGATGTTTTCCGGATAAGTATTCCGTTGTCGGAGGAAGACAGGAACGGGCGTATGAGCTGGGACGAAACTGCTGTTTTGACAGGGATTTATGGTACCGATGGCTTTTTTGATACTGTAAAGGGAAAGATCATTATTGATACAACCGGCAGAAATAAATGGGAACCAAATCCCCAGGGAAAACAGATGTACGTTGTTCAGAAAATGCCAGTGGATCAGATAACAAGGTTTATTGAAGACAGAATGATGCATGTTCCGGTACCCCCTGCCCCCAAAAGGGGATTTTAAGCGGCAATAACAAGTACCCTTTAGGAAGCTGGGGGTAAAATACTATGTGGTAATTAATCTTATAAAATCAATAATCTAAAAATGAAAAGTCATTTAAGAAATTTGTTGTGCTATTCTGTAATGCTCATAGTGGTTTCCTGCAGTAATACAGGGAAAGAATTCGTTTCGATCAAGCCTGACGTCCTTAAGGACAAGATTGCTGGAGGCTGGGCCGGGAAAATGATTGGTGTCACCTATGGTGCCCCTACAGAATTCCGTGCCCAGGAAAAAACATACGATGACCCTATAAACTGGAAGCCCTCAGATACAAGAGGAAGCATCTGGCAGGATGATATCTATGTCCAGCTCACATTCCTGATGGCTATGGATAAATATGGTATTGATGCCCCGGCGAAGCAGTTCCAGGAACTGTTTGCAAAGGCAGGTTATCCTCTGTGGCATGCCAACATGCAGGCAAGAAAGAATTATTACGACAGTATTTTCGCACCTGCGTCTGGCAGCCCGGAATTTAATATTCATGCTGACGATATTGATTTCCAGATCGAAGCCGATTATATTGGTTTCATGTGTCCTGGTATGCCTCAGAACGCTTCAGCTATTGCTAATAAAATTGGTCATATAATGAACTACGGGGATGGCGTTTATGGTGGTATTTTTGTAGCAGCAATATATTCTGAAGCTTTCTTCGAGTCTGATATTCAGAAGGTCATCGAGAACGCGCTCAGATCAATCCCTGATGAAAGCGATTATTCCAGGATAATCAGGGATGTGATCACACTTCACCAGCATTACCCGTCCGACTGGAAGGCTGCATGGAAAGAACTGGAGGATAAATGGGGAGATGTCGATATCTGCGGGGCAGGTTCTGCTTTCAATATCGATGCCAAGCTTAATGGCGCTTACATCGTCATGGGGCTTCTATACGGTGAAGGGGATCCCGTGAAAACACTGGAAATTGCCACACGTTGCGGACAGGACTCAGACTGCAACCCATCCAATGCAATGGCAGTTCTTGGTGTAATAAAAGGATTCAGCGGGTTGCCGCCGGATATGCAGCAGGGAGTTACCGCAATCAGAGATTCACTTTTTATAAATACAACATATTCCTTCAATTCTGCAGTTGAAAGTACCTACAATTATGCTCTTGGCATGATTAAAAAGTCGGGTGGGGAAACGGGCGGGAAAGTAATCCGGATAAAAAAACAAGCTCCGGTGCCGCCGAAGGTTGAAATCTCATTCCCTGACCTGGTATTCGACAAAAAGATTTCGGTATTTGAATTGGACAACTGGGAATTCAAAGGCAGCTGGAAGCCTTATGAAATTAAGTCAGGAAGGAATGGTGAAATGATAAAACAATCTCTTTTTTCAGGAAAAGCGGGTGATGAATTCATAGTAAAGTTCTCAGGTACAGGTATTTCATTGACCGGAAACTGGTTTAAGGATGGCGGTAAAGCTGATGTATCTGTCGATGGCAGCCTGAACAGAACAATTGACACTTATTATAATTTCGCAAATCAGCAGCATACTGAAAGCATCTGGCATGTACTCAACCTCCAGCCAGGTGATCATACTGTCAGGCTGGTTGTAAAAGGAGAAAAGAGGCCTGAATCAGAAGGGACAAATGTGTATATTGTTTCGGCAACTATCTTTAAAACAGCTCCAAAAAAGAATGAATCGTGGAAATTCTCCTTTGAGAAGTAAACCCACCCCGGTCCGCTCCCCGGAGGGGATCCTTATGTGATACTTTTATCTTTTTACTTTTATCCTTTATCTTTTTCATTATGTTCATACCTCAGACTTATTCGCTTGCCGTTATCCTTTGCATTGTAACTATGCTTTGCTGGGGATCATGGGGCAACACCCAGAAGCTCGCCGGGAAATCCTGGCGGTTTGAACTTTACTATTGGGACTATGTAATCGGTATCGTGCTTTTCTCCCTACTGCTAGGATTTACTCTTGGAAGCTTCGGAGCAAACGGGAGATCGTTTCTCCCCGATATTTCACAGGCAGAGTCGGGCAATATGTTTAAGGCAATCCTGGGCGGTGTGATCTTCAATGCTTCTAACATCCTTCTTGTTGCAGCAATGGCGATTGCAGGCATGGCTGTTGCATTCCCTGTTGGCGTCGGAATTGCTCTTGCCCTTGGTGTCATTATTAACTATGCTTTTGCACCAAAAGGTAATCCAGTTATCCTCTTTCTTGGTGTTGCGCTTATAACAGCGGCTATTATCATAGATGCCATAGCCTATAAAAAACATAGCGTATCAATGCAGAAAGTCTCAAGGAAAGGGATCCTGCTGTCAGTCTCGGCAGGAGCTCTGATGGCTCTGTTCTATCGATTTGTCGCCAGCTCCATGGTGACTGATTTTGTAAATCCTG
The DNA here is from genome assembly GCA_030706785.1 of Bacteroidota bacterium. Taxonomy (GTDB): domain Bacteria; phylum Bacteroidota; class Bacteroidia; order Bacteroidales; family VadinHA17; genus LD21. The sequence goes on from JAUZNW010000016.1 coordinate 25,417, forward strand.
AGGCGGGCCGGCTTACTCCTTATTCAGCAGTCTTTTTCTTTGCGATAGGAGTACTGGTCAGTAACCTGGCATTCAACTACATAATAATGAGGAAGCCTTTTGAAGGCGTTCCGCTTGCGTTTAAGGATTATGCAAAAGGCAGCTTTGGAATACATCTAACCGGTGTGCTCGGAGGAATCATCTGGAATATCGGCATGTCAATGAGCATACTGGCGTCAGGAAAGGCAGGATATGCAATTTCCTATGGCCTTGGACAGGGCGCTACTTTGATAGCAGCGCTCTGGGGAGTATTTATCTGGAGAGAATTCAGAGGAGCATCAAAGCAGGTCAATACTCTTATCCTGTTGATGTTCCTCGCATATCTTATGGGACTTGCCTTGCTTGTTTATGCCGGAACTTAGGGATATTTCGGATATTGGATCGCGGATTGCGGATTTATAAAATCATGTATTCTTTCAATCTGGGATCGAAATTCCCTGTCTGCCTTTAGGCAGTCGAAATCCGTAATATTTTATTGCAGCACCAGGCTTCCTTTCAATCTGGCTTCCTCCGACGACGGGCCAATAAAAAAGTTCATCTTTCCGGGGATAACTGACCATTTGTTATTCCTTGCATCCCAATATGCCAGGTCTTTCCCCTTCAGTGGGATTATGATTGTCTTTGCCTCTCCCTTTCTTATAAAGACCCTTGCAAAGCCTTTCAGAGCTTTAGCCGGCATATCTGTTTTTGATTGCGGATAGCTGACGTAAACCTGGGCTACCTCATCACTATCGAAATTGCCTGTATTAGTTATGGTAAAGGTGATCTCAGCTGTATCATTAATACTGACAGGCTTCTTACCAACTTTTAGTCCGGAATATTTAAATGATGTATAAGTCAGTCCATATCCAAACGGGAAAAGAGGAGCCTGCTTCACATACATGTATGTCCTTCCGTCCCTGATATTGTAATCAAGGATTGGCGGAAGCTGATCAATGGAGGTTATCCAGGTCTGAACGAGCCTTCCTGCCGGACTGACACTGCCAAACAGAACATCGGTGACTGCAGTTCCAAGTTCCTGGCTTGACTGGCTGACATGCAGGATAGCAGGGATATTTTCCTTTGACCAGTATATTGAATATGGGAAGCTTGAAACAAGAACCAGAATGGTCTTTGGATTTGCAGCAAATACCAGTTTTACGAGATCCTCCTGCTCAAGCGAAATGGCCTGTCTGTCGATTTCTTCTCTTCCGTCGCTAGGGACATAGTTCTGCCCCCAACCCAGGCCATAGCTTAGAGGGTGATTCCCTACACAGACAATTGCCACATCACTTTCCCTGGCAGCGATGACTGCCGAATCAGCCTTGTTGCTTTTCGCAAATCTGACTGTTATACCACTCCCGGCGATATTCCTTATCCCGTCGAGTACCGTAACTTTATACGGAGGATTACCTGCATACCAGTCTGAAATAACTGCATTTGCTGAGGGACCTATTACCGCGATCGATTTTATTTTACTTTTATCCAAAGGCAAGAGTGCACCCGTGTTCTTCATAAGTACGATCGATTTCTGTGTTGCCAGCCTGACAAGTTCCCGTGCTTGGTGTTTTTTCCATGGAGCAACTGTATCAGTAACGCCGATATTTATGTAAGGATTCTTTGGAGAATTGTCGAGAAGTCCGAGTTTAAGCATTACCCTCAGGTTGCCATAGATGGCTTCTTCAATCTCTTTTTCCGTAATAAGTCCTTTGCTCAGAGCCTCCTTAAGGGGAGCCATATAATTATCGAGGAAAACTGTTATTCCGGCTTTTATGCATTGAGCTGCAGCAATATCAAGCGACGGATAATATGCATGCGTTGTCATGAGTTGCCTGAATCCTCCTCCGTCAGTAGAGATAATTCCTCGTAAACCCCAGTCCTTCATGGTTACGTTTCGCAGAACCGGATTCACTGCACACGGTATCCCGTTGTATTTATTGTATGCTGCCATAAAGCATTGCGATCCGCCTTCTGTAACGCCTTTATAGAAAGCGTATGAATAATACTCACGGAACAGCCTGTCGTCAAAATCTGAACTGTTGTAAGCCCTGTTGTTCTCGTTGCTGTTTGCAAGGAAATGCTTCATCAGTGAAGCTGTCTTCCAGTAGATTGGATCATTTCCCTGAAGGCCCTTCGCGTAGGCTGCAACGAGCTTCCCGTTAAGGAAAGGATCTTCACCATAGCACTCTTCAGTCCTGCCCCACCGGATATCCCGGCCCATGTCAGCATTGGGAGCAAAAACTATAAGGCCTGCAGTCCCGAACCTGGAATTCTGGGCAAGATAGCGGCATTCAGTCGCTTCCCAGTCCGCGACCTTCTGCAACAAATCAGGATCCCACGATTCGGCCAGACCTATTGATTGAGGGAATGTAGTGGTCGGAGAAGCCTTGGGTCCTTTGACTGCCCAGTTCGCAGGCCCGCTATAGGCCAGTCCATGAAGACCCTCGATTGTATGGGTCCCCTTCACTCCAAGGCGTGGTACTCCTAACCTCGTCGAAAGGCAGAGGATCTTCTCATCAGTAGTCATTAATGAGATGAGGTTCTTTATCCTTTCATCTTCGGAAAGGTTCATATCCTGGAAAGGATAGCTCTGAGGGGAGGCACTCTTTGCAGCTAGAATGAAAACCAGAAAATAAAGTAATCTTTTCATAATCGTAAATAGTTTAATAAGTGATCATACGATTGTTATCATTTTAAAATGTATATGAAAGGCCTGCATTCCACCTGAATCCTGGAAATGGTGTGATATTGCTGTTTATTGCCTGTATAGCCTGGAAAAAGATTGAAACCGGAAAATCATAGGGTGATAGTGAGATTTTTGGTGTCACGAATAAACCGTCATTGTCCCCGTTATAATCAATATAAAAAACCTGCAGGCTTGCCGACACAAATACCCTTGCGCTGACCTTTATTTCATTCTTCTCTCCTGCCAGGCTTATATAGTGCCCCTTTAATGTTCCCGGCTCCTGACCCATATCCCTCCAGTACATTAATGACACATTTGCGCTCGGGGTAAAATAATAAAAACCTGCCACCTCTACTGCCCAGTATCGTTCAGATTGAAGGATATCCTTATCCGGAAGTTTGTATTCGCTGAAAAAATTACTGAAATTAAAACCGGTCCGTAATTTAAATGCAGGCTTGTCCACAACCATTAAATGGAGCCATGCATCAATGAACCATGGCTTCATATTCAGTCCGTATGCAAGCACAGGATCAAAACTGAAACGTCCTTTCGACAGGTTGACAGATGCAATTACAGCCGGCTTGCCAAGGGAAAATGCAGGGATTGATGCTATCCCGTTACTGTTGATGCTGACATTGCATCCGGCGTTAAGTTTTGACCTTGCAGTATCTGCCAATTCTGATGAAAAGGACCAGGCGAAGATAAGAAAGAAGAATACAGATATTGATAGTTTCAGATGATTATTTGTTTTCATTCTTCCTTACCATATCATCAAATTTTGCCGACAAAAAAGGATCAAATTCCGCAAGCTTCTTCCAGTCATCGGAACCATAAACCCCTGCTTTGGAATAATCGAACGGGACAAATTTGATTCTTCTTGCGATGGAATTGTTCTTAAACCTGAAATCGAAATGCGATGGATTAAAAAAACCAGGGTCAGCAATAATCGAATGGATATCCTTTCCCGACTTCTTCCATCCCTCAAATGTCAGATCCCCGAATTTAATATCTTTTGTCCTTATATCCCAGTATATGTTATTATCTGTCAGTAAGTTGAATTTATGCCAGTTGCTGCTGAACAAAGTCCCGCTGCCAAAATAAATTATATTGTTGGTAAAGCTCAGCGACCTGTGCTCCTCTATCCTTGTAGCCTGCAGCTGCGACCTGATATTAAGTGCAAATATGTTATTCCTGATGATATTCTCTTTCCCGTAATGCTGGTGAAACCCGGCATTCTTGCAGGCATAAACAAGATTGTTTTCCTCAGTAATCCCGTATGAACCTTCATCTGTATAAAGACCCCAGCCTCCGTAATCGAATGAATATACATGATGGATCACGTTGTTCGAGACAGTGGTTCCTTCGGATGCTCCGAGCGTGTACACACCTCCCATATCGCAAAGCTCGCCCCAACCCAGATGATGAATATGATTAAACTCTATGGTATTCCTCTTTGCAGGGCTTGCGGAGTATCCCCATACCCACCCTGCTGAAATACCTGAATATCTTAAATCAGCTATTTCGTTGTGGGTAAGTTTATTGTCACTGGCATTAAAGATTATTATACCAACCGCACATGGAAAAATATGGCCTCCGTCCCTGATAATATTATTATTTACCGTAATGTTGTTTGTTATCTCTTCACGATTTTCCCTGATCACAGTCTCTCCTATTTTTACTCCACCGGCCCCGAGATCATGGAGGTAGCAGTGATCAACAACGCAATTGCTGCAGGCCCTCCTGAACCAGAATCCATAGATCCCTGTATGAGATACTTCACAATTCCTGAATTCAATATTTTTCGCATTGTCCATTGTGATCACAGCATTTAACTGAGCTGCAGCCTGCGCAGGTTCATTGCCATTAACAGGTGTGTGGTATACTGATTCCTCAAAAATCAGGTTTTCAAAGCGGATGTTCTCAACCTTTTTTCCTGATGCCTCATCACCTTTTATCGAAATGAATTCCTCAAGTACAGGTGCTATGAATCTGCTATTCTCAATTGTTTCGCCTTCCAGGGGGATATAGTAAAGATATCCAGACCTGTCGAGGTACCATTCACCTGCAGCATCCAGTGCTGACCGGAAATTTTCGACAATGTAACGTGATTTGTTGTTAATAGGATTCCATGGCTTCATCCCTTCTCCTGCTATGAAAACAGAAGATGCCTGCTTGCTGAAGCCGGTTATTCGTTTCCTGGTATTGTCCCAGTTGTGGTAGAAAATGATCAGGGCATCCTGATAATCCTGGTCCGAAAAAGTTGCAAAGCTGGCTGTGTCGGTGCTGTCAAGCTCTATCTTCTGAACCGCCAGATCAGGTGATCTTCCGGATCCTTTCTCGAGCACTGTTTCCGTTACACCCTTTACCCTGAAAAATCCATCATTCGGACTTTTTGCCCGGGCAGCTCTTCTTCCGTTAACGTATAGCTGTTCAAAATAAGAATTATAATAAGCAACCTGTGGTATAAAAGCCCTCCAGAGCTTTTCATTGATTTTTTCAAATCCAAAGATAGGTGTGCCGCCGCTAAAGACAACTCTTTTCCCTTCCTCAGCTTTGAAAACCAATGGATTTCTTTCTGTACCTCCATCAGTGACTGAAAGACTCAATGGCTGGAATAAGAAATATTCCCCCTCAAGAGCAATGACCTGAAGTGGTTGATCAGCGCTGTTAGATTTCCGGTATTCCCTCATCCTGTCGCGTGCTCCGTTAAGAGTTGCGAGCGGTTTCTCCCTTGTCCCCGGATTTGTGTCATTCCCCGATGGTCCCAGATAGAGAATCTGGGGAACAGCAATCCCAAAACATGAAATAATCAGGCAGGAAATGAGACAACAAATTTTCTTTTTCTTCATAGGATTCGGCCAGGTTACATTATAAAATAAGAATTAAGCTTGATTACATGGATTGCCGGATATAGCACTTACAAATCCAGGTTTCATTTGCCTCGATTATTTTAAAAATTAGTATTAATCAATTAGTCCGGCAAGGGCTGCTCCGACAAGGCTTGATTGTTCGACCTGAGTAAAGTCAACATATCTTTTTCTTTCCCCGGAAAGGAATTCTGAAAAGTACTTCTCAAACCTGGTTTTCAGCTTATACAGCTTGTAAAAAGCAGTCCCTTCTATAGTTATCAGGACTGGCTGTTCCGGATTGAAGCCCTTTCCGGTTTTCAGAACTACAGCCGCTATATTGGCTGCAACAAGTTTCGCTGCACGATCAATCAGGTTATCAATAATCTCGCTGCAGGTTTCAAGGTCAGCCTCATTTTTAAAACAACCCCTGAGAATATTGCTTTCTGATCCCTGATCGCTTAAAAGGCTGCTTGCCTCATTTGAGGTGAGTTCAGACACCTCCTTCAGAAATCCTGCTGATTTCCATGAAAATATACCTTCAGAAGCCGCTGCTTTCAGCACTGCAAGACAAAAGCCACCGAAGTAGCCTCCCGAAAACATCTTCTCGAATGTATAGTTTCCGGGATTCATTGTCGAATTATCGAAAGCTATGTCAAGGTCAGTCCTTGGTGCCCTGCCAAAATTGCCTGACTCGATGTTTATTATCTGGCTCCTTTCCTTATTCAGGCTTTTGTTCTTCAGGATATTCCTGTTGTGTTCGATGTAACAGGTGTTTGTCCCTGTTCCCAGAATATACCCTATAAATGAATCATAATTTTTATTCATGGATGCAGACTTCCCTGCCAGTAAGGTTGCAACCGTGTCGTTGAGGAGTACCAGGGGTTTACCCGGAGTTCCTAGTGTTTCAAGCAGGTTTTTCCCGATAAGCTGCCCGACAACCTCAGGAGCCTGCACCTCCTTGCAGAACTGTATTAACCTGCCATCCCTGTCTGGAAGGATTTCAGTTGGATAGGAAAAGCAAAAACCGATCCTGTCACTCTTATCAGCCATAGGCCTGATGTACCCTGCCAGGGTCCCGAAGAACTCTTTTGCTGAAACTTCCTTCTCAAGTCCCGGCATTTTGTCATTCACAATGCCATCGTATTCAATCCTGCCTGACCGGCTGAATCTGATAACTGCCGCTCTGAAGTTTGTTCCCCCCGCATCGATCGCCAGCACAGGTACTTCTTTAAGAAAATCATTTTCAGCTTCAATATAGGTAGGTATCATCCGGAGTGAGCTTTTTCTTCCTTCCAGCCCGTTTTTCATCTCCTCCGTAAAAATGCCGACCAGGTTTTCCATATCAATATCGGAAGATCTGAGTCTCTGTTCTTTAAGGAATTTTTCAGCTTTTTCCATAGTGTTCGGTTCAGGTTATTTGTGTGACAGCGTAATACCCGCCTGGCAAATCAGAATATCGCTGTTTTGGTTTTACCGATTACCAAAGTATGAAAAATATTTCTCTTAACTTTATACTTCCAGCATATCGACCCTATAATTCAAAAATGATGAAGTTATTTCAATCTGTTTCATCTGCTTCCGCATATTTCCTTCTATTTCCATTTATTCCGATGTATTTCCTTTTTTCACCACGACGATCACGGAGATCACGACGCTCCTGCTACGTGCTCTCTACTCTCTGCCCTTTACTCTCCGCTATCTCCCTTCAGTCTTTTTTCTTCAACCACTTCACTTAATATACAGACACATATGAACAAAGTAACAACAATTGCCAAAATGATCGATCATTCAATACTTCATCCAACCCTTACCGATGATGATCTACGGAGAGAGTGCGAGGTGGCGAAAAAATACCACGTAGCTTCAGTATGCGTAAAACCGTATGCGGTTAAGATGGCCGCGCAACTGCTAAGCGGATGCGATGTCATTGTCGGATGCGTCATCGGATTTCCTGCCGGTAATTCCGTAATTGCGGTCAAAGCTTTCGAGACTGAAACAGCCTGCAGGGACGGAGCCGTTGAAATAGATATGGTGATAAATATCGGCAAAGCGCTCCAGGAGGACTGGAACTATATTGAAGAGGAAATAAAAACAGTCGTTGACATTTCGCACAGATATGAAGCAATAACCAAGGTAATCTTTGAAACAGACTTTATTACCAGGGATGAGCATAAGATCAGGCTTTGTGAAATTTGTAACAAAGTCGGGGCAGATTATGTGAAGACATCGACAGGATTTGGATTTGTCAAGGGTGAAGATGGAAAATTCTCATATAAAGGAGCCACAGCTCATGATCTTGAACTTATGAGAAAATACTCTGCTCCTGCAGTAAAAATAAAAGCCGCCGGCGGTGTAAGGACTCTGACCGATCTCCTGAAATTCAAGGAACTGGGTATTTCAAGATGCGGAGCAACAGCAACTATCTCAATGCTCGAAGAAGCAAAAAAACTTTATGGGGAAGATATAGAAACAACACTTTAATCACTCATGATGATGCATGGCAACAGAAGAATCACTTTTAGTATCCTGATTTTATTGTTTTGCCTCGTTAACGCTGTTTCGCAAAACACTGTCATGACCTGGGATGTATATGAATTTACCCTGAAGTCATCTGAGGTTCCGCAAAATCCGTATACAAGCTATCTTTTAGAAGGCAAACCGGCATTGGTAACAGCCAGATTTACATGTATATCAGGATCCGGTATCGGGAAGATTATCACAGTACCTGGATTCTGGGACGGAAATGATGTCTGGAAAATAAGATTCGCCCCTCCTTTACAAGGAACATGGAAATATGAGACATGCTCTGATGACAGGAAACTGAGGGGCAGGAAAGGCCAGCTCATTGTAAATGACTGGACCGGGGATGAAAAGAAAGCAAATCCGGTAAGACACGGTTTTGTTGTGGTTAACAGATCTGCAGAGAGAAGCGGCAGGTATTTTACCTATTCCGACGGAACTCCGTTCCTGTGGATTGCTGATACGTGGTGGGACTGGACAAACAGTCGGATCACTTTTGAGTCCTTTAAAAACCTTGTAGATACTAGATCATCACAGGGATTCAGCATAGGACAGCTTTTTTTTGCGGGCAATGGATGGGGCAGGGAAAGCTCCCTTCTGGATCCGTCATTTCAAAAGCCTGATCTTGAACAAATCAGGAAGATTGAAAAGATGATCGCTTATGCAAATTCGAAGGGAATGACCATGTGGATCCATGCATGGTGGACCAGGCAGAACATGAACAAAAATATCGGCCCGGAAAACGTAAAAAGATGGTGGCGATATGTGGTTCACAGGCTCAGCGCTTATAATGTAATATGGGTCCTTGCTGGTGAATACAACATGAACAATTACGGAGGATTTCCACTCAGCTTCTGGAATGAGGTCGGCAACCTGATTAAATCCGAGGATCCTTATGAAAGAATACTCGGGGCTCATCCCACACCCCCGATGTGGGAAGGAGGCGCAGAAGCTCCGCAATGGTCTACCGCTGAAGCGATCCATGACCAGAAGTGGGCTGACTACAACCAGAGCCAGACAGGTCACGCAAAATGGTGCAATGAGCTTGTGCCCTGGATAATAACTAATGCCTATAACAGGCAGCCTGCAAAACCAGTTGTTGTCACCGAACCATGGTATGAATTCATTGATGGGAATCCAACACCAATGGATATCAGGTTTGCTGCCTGGTCGGCAATAATGTCGGGAGCTGCAGGACATACCTACGGCGGAGGGCACGTCTGGAGGGCACATCTGCCTGAACGGCCTACAGGCAGAGGATCATGGCCCCTGGATACAAGCTTCTCGGTCAATACTCTGCTTTATCCGGGAGCAGTCTCTGTCGGTTTCATGGGGCAATATCTGAGGAAGCTTGAATGGTGGAATCTAGAGCCTCATCCTGAACTGGTTAAGGAAAATCCTTCCCATTTCTGCCTTGCACTACCCGGGAAAGAATACCTGTTTTACCTGAGGTACGGAGGATCGGTAAAGCTTGACCTCAGTAAATATCAGTCAGGCCAGGAATTCAAATTTGTCTGGACTGACCTTGTAAACAGTTCGGATTCAAAGAGCGGCATTATATCAGGAGGAAAAATGGTCGAATTAAAATGTCCCGAGGATTACCCGGAGTATGAGTATTTCAAGGATTGGATCCTGCATGTTACGATTAAAAACTAAGCCTGAGTCAGGCTGTAAAAAATACTTCCTGCATGAAAATAGTTCCCTGCTTTATAATTTTCTTTGTTCTGGTTCCGGCAGCCATGCCGCAGATCAGTTACA
>JAUZNW010000160.1 GCA_030706785.1 Bacteroidota bacterium
CGTACAAAAAGTGGGAAAAGGGATAACTTCGGACAGAAAAGGCTGCATCACGCCGTTATATATTTTATTGATTTATAGCAACTTTATGAAGTCCCCCCTGGGGGGTTGGGGGTAAAAACAACAGGATTGCCATCCTCATCCCGCCTTGCGGGATTCGGATGGCGATCCCTTTGGGATAACTTCGGACAGAAAAGGCTGCATCACGCCGTTGGCGTGATGGTGGCCTTTTGTTTTTATTCACTCCTTCAGGCAAGCCTGAGTCGTTCTAAAAACAAAAGGCCACCCTCTTCGAGGGGCAGCCTTTTCTGTCCGGGTGGAAGATGGGATTCGAACCCACGACATTCGGAACCACAATCCGACGCTCTGACCAGCTGAGCTACATCCACCGTATCAGGGGTGCAAAATAAGGCCAAAATTTCTATTTAACAAAATTTTGTTTTACTTTAAGTGCCCTGTTCCTGTTATTAACTTTGACAGGTTCATAACTTAATAAATACCCCTGCGCAATTTTTCGTAGTTTAGTAATGTTATCAGGGGGATTCTTTTTTACTCGTTCCGCGATTGAGAAAAATTAGGCTGATAGATAATATTTCAGGATTACAGCTGTTCCAATTGCTGAAGTTCACCATCTTCCTGATAATCAGCATAGTTTTCACTAAAAGCCACCTTACCCGCGCCGAGATAGGCCAATGGGAAATGTTCCTTTTTATTTCAGGACTTATCAGCTTCTTCTGGGTTACCGGCATCATCCAGTCACTGCTGCCTCTCTATCACAGGAACAAGACCTATCACAGGCTTGGTGACAATAAAAAACACAAGTCACCTGAGATATTCAATGCATTCCTCATTCTCTGCTTTTTCAGCCTCCTTTTCTTTGCAGCAGGGCATGCGATAAAAAGTAACTTTTCGGTATTCCACTTCTCGGGTAATGTACCGTACTTAAATCTGCTGCTGTTGTACCTCCTTCTGAGCAATCCCGTATGCCTTATCGAATATATTTACCTTCTTAACAACCGTTCCTACAGGATATTCCAGTATGCAATCTATACATTTTCAGCCCAGCTGATTCTCGTAATATTGCCGGTCATTCTTGGCAAGGGTATTATATGGTCAATATACGGTCTGCTTGTCATTACTGCAGCAAGGTGGGTATGGCTTCTGATCCTTCTCCGGAGATATACCGAGATGAAAATATCGGTCGAGTTCATGAAGGAACACCTTTACCTCGGAATACCGCTTATTCTTACTTCATTAATAAGCGGATCTGCTCAATATACTGACGGTGTGATTGTTTCTGCTGTCTACCGCGATCCGGGATGGTTTGCATGGTTCCGCTATGGTGCAAAGGAATTTCCTCTTGTCCTTCTTCTTGCTAACGGTCTCAGCAATGCCATGCTGCCTGAGTTTTCGACCAGATCCAGAATGAAGGAATCGCTGGCCAAAATAAAATTGCGCTCGAAAAAGCTTATGCACCTGTGCTTTCCGGCAACAATTGTAATAATGCTTTTTGCCAGGTGGATCTATCCCAGAATGTTCACTCCTGAATACCAGAAGAGCGCTGACGTATTCCTTGTATACTGCCTGCTTGTAATCCCTAGACTCGTCTTTCCCCAGACGATCGTGATCGGCAGGATGAAGACAAATATAACCCTGATAGCAGCGCTTATTGAACTGGGCCTGAACATACCTCTCAGCTTGCTGGCGATCAAATGGGGCTATAATATAGTAGGTGTTGCTCTTGTTACCTTTATTGTATACTTCATCGGCAAAGTATTTCTGGCAGCATATCTGTGGATTAAGATGAAAATCAAACCGATAGAATATATACCCCTGAAAATATTCACACTCTATTCCCTGCTCCTTGGGCTGCTGTTTGTACTCATAGACCACAGGATAATAGATATACGCTAGGAGGCGGCAGGCGGAGGGCCCAAGGAGGTCTTGCTCACTTCGTTCGCTGTCTCAAAGTCTTTTGGTCTGCGGCCTGTCTTAAAGTCCGGTAGTTAAAGACGGCAAAGCTCAAGACAGCGAAGCGTAAGACATTTTCCTGTCGCCTGTAGCCTGTCGCCTGTAGCCCGTAGCCTGTTGCCTGTCGCCTTTTATTATTTTTCTGCATATATTTGCCACAAGTAGAAATAGATGTAGAATTTTATAAATTCATTTACAGAGGTAAATTCAGGTTTAAATATGCAGCTCATTGAAGTCAGGACTTCCGCGGAAAACAGGGAATTCATTGATTTTCCGAAAAGACTGTACAAAGGGGATCCCTACTGGGTTTGCCCTCTTGATTCTCAGGTAAATGCAACCTTCGATCCTGGAAAAAACATCCTTTTCAGGCAGGGAGCCGCATGCCGGTGGATCCTGAAAGATGACAGCGGAACTGCTGTTGGCAGGATAGCAGCATTCTACGACAGGGTCAGATCAGAATCCTACAGCCAGCCGACAGGTGGTATCGGTTTTTTTGAGGTCATTGATGACAGAGATGCTGCATTTGCTCTTTTTGATGCCGGCAAAAAATGGCTCAGGGACCATGGTATGGAGGCGATGGATGGTCCCATCAATTTTGGTGAGAACGATACCAACTGGGGTCTGCTGGTGGACGGATTCATGCAACAGGGATATGGAATGCCCTACAATAAGAAGTATTACAGGACTTTATTTGAGGAGTACGGGTTCAGGAACTATTTCGAACAGTACTCCTACCACAGGATGGTAAGGAACAGTGATGGGAAAATTGAGGAATTCCCGCAAAGGATGATGAAGATAGCAGAATGGCTCACCAAAAGGCCCGGCTATTCTTTTAATCATTTTGAATTCAGGATCAGGGATAAATTTATAGGTGATCTTGTTGAGATCTATAATTCAGCCTGGGCAATTTTCAAGGAAGATTTCACTCCCCTTGACCCCGGGGTCCTCGAAGAGTCCCTCCGGAAAGCGAAACCGATAATCGATGAGGAACTTATCTGGTTTGCCTATTTTAACAATAAACCTGTTGCCTTTTTTATCCTTTTCCCCGATTTCAACCAGATACTGAAACATCTGAACGGCCGGCTTCACCTCTGGAATTTATTCAGATTCCTCTATTACAGGGCAACCCACGAAATGACAAGAATGCGGGCACTGGCAGGCGGCGTTACGCCTTCACATCAGAACACTGGAGTCGAATCGGCCATCTTTTATCACCTGTATGATGTATTCAGAAGGAAACCGTGGTACAATGAGCTTGAGCTTTCGTGGGTAGGTGATTTTAATCCCAAAATGACTGCCATATACGAAGCTCTTGGAGCCCACAGGGCTAAAACACATATTACCTTCAGGTACCTTATGAACAGGGATAAGGATTTTGTCAGATACAGTGATGAAATGGCCCGGAAGAAAGAACCTGCAGCTGAATCTGACCGCGATCAGTAAGAAAATATTACTTCAGTTTGATATTTTAATAAGAATAATTAATTTTGCAGACCCAAATAAGGGTTCAATTATTCTCATAAAACAAAAGAGGACACGCTATGAAACAGGGCATTCATCCAAATAATTACAGACTGGTTGTTTTCCAGGATATGTCAAACGGTTATTCGTTCCTGACAAAATCGACCGCACCCTCAAAGGAGAATATTAAATGGGAGGACGGTAAGGAGTATCCTCTTATAAAGCTCGAGATATCAAATACCTCACATCCTTTCTATACAGGCAAGATGAAGCTTGTCGATACCGCAGGAAGGGTTGACAAATACATGAGCCGCTATAAGGATCATGTAGGCAAGAAGAAATAGATCCTTATCGTAGAAATATTATTGAAAGGGCTGGATTGCAGCCCTTTTTTATTTTGGAGAGTTCCAAGCCCCTCTCCCCCGGGAGAGGGGCTTGGTGTGAGGTTTTGGCATAATCATTGCTCTGTCACCATCCTGACCTTAAGTGTAAAATATTGTGTAAATTTGACAGCATTTGAAAACGATGGAAAAAAGATTCAGGCAAAACATAAATGAGCTGTTGTTCACAGACCTTGCAGATGGTGAGGGGGATATTGTGCCGATAATTGCTGACGGGGATGATATTGATCTCGAAGATGTTGACGTTCCTGATTCAATTCCAATCCTTTCACTAAGGAACACAGTACTTTTTCCGGGAGTCGTGCTTCCGATTTCGATAGGTCGGCCAAAGTCAGTGCAGCTTATCCGTGATGCCTATAAAACTGACAAAATTGTCGGGACAGTTGCGCAAAAAGACCCTGACAACGATAACCCGGGATTTGACGAACTTAATAATATCGGGACTATCGGTCAGATAGTTAAGTTACTGGAGATGCCTGACGGCTCCACCACGGCTATAATCCAGGGCCGGAAACGCATGATCCTGAATGAGCTTATTACCAATGATCCCTATTTGATTGCCAGGGTGAGGACAATACCTGAGGTAAAGCCCGAAAGCTCAAGCAAGGACTTTGATGCGATAGTCGGATCTCTTAAGGATCTTTCGCTTAAAATTATAAAGATCAACCCCAATATAAGTCCCGAAGCCTCTTTTGCCATAAAGAACATTGAGAACAATACGTATCTTATCAACTTCATTTGTTCAAATACCGATATAAAGGTTCAGGACAAGCAGAAGCTTCTTGAGGTAAACAGCATACGCGACAGGGGATATATGCTTCTCGAGTTCCTTGTCCAGGAGATCCAGGTGCTTGAGCTTAAAAATGAGCTCCAGTCGAAGGTTAAAAGCGATCTTGACCAGCAGCAGCGCGAGTTCCTGCTTCATCAGCAGATGAAAACGATCCAGAACGAGCTTGGAGGGAATCCGCTTGAAAAGGAAATCGAGGAGTTCAGGAAAAAGGCTGAATCGAAAAAGTGGTCAGCCGAGGTCGGACAGATCTTCGAAAGGGAGATTGACAAGCTCAGCAGGCTTAATCCTGCAGCAGCAGAATACTCCGTGCAGGTCAACTATGTTCAGACACTGCTCGATCTTCCATGGGGATTATATACAAGTGATAATCTTGATCTTAACAATGCAAGGCGCGTCCTTGACAATGATCATTTCGGTCTTGATGAGGTCAAGGAAAGAATTCTTGAGCATCTGGCAGTACTGAAGCTCAAAGGTGATCTGAAATCGCCGATATTATGCCTTTACGGTCCTCCGGGAGTCGGAAAGACCTCACTCGGGAAATCGGTCGCCAAAGCCCTGAACAGGAAATATGTCAGAATGTCATTGGGAGGACTGCACGATGAGGCAGAGATCAGGGGACACAGAAAGACATACATCGGGGCAATGCCCGGACGTATCGTTCAGAATATCAAGAGAGCCGGTTCCTCGAATCCGGTATTCATACTCGATGAAATCGACAAGGTAGGACAGGATTTCAGGGGCGATCCATCATCGGCCCTTCTGGAAGTTCTTGATCCCGAGCAGAACAGCACTTTCTTTGATAATTTTCTCGAGCTGGAGTATGACCTTTCAAGGGTTCTGTTCATCGCAACAGCAAATACGCTTTCCACCATAAGCCCGGCATTGAGGGACAGGATGGAGCTCATTGAGATCACAGGGTACCTGGTGGAGGAAAAGCTTGAGATAGCACGTCAGCACCTTCTGCCGAAACAGCTTGAAAATCATGGAGTCAAACCCGATCAGATTTCCATCGGGAAGAGCGTGATGGAATCGCTTATTGATAAATATACACGGGAATCGGGAGTTAGGGAACTGGATAAAAAGCTGGCTAAGATTATCAGAGTTACAGCCAAGAATATTGCTTCCGAGACAAAGTATGACACGGATCTTTCAGAAGAGGTACTTGAGGAAATACTTGGCCCTCCAAGGTTTGTTAAGGATATATATGCCGGCAATGACCAGGCAGGAGTCGTCACAGGGCTCGCCTGGACGGCAGCGGGAGGAGAGATACTGTTTGTTGAAACAAGCATCAGCCGCGGCAACGGGAAACTGACCCTTACCGGGAATCTGGGGGAAGTGATGAAGGAATCTGCAGTAATAGCACTTGAGTACCTCAAATCAAATACTGATATGCTTGATCTTCCCGATAATTTCTCTGAGAAATGGAATATTCACATCCATGTTCCTGAAGGAGCAATCCCCAAAGACGGTCCCTCGGCAGGAATAACCATGGCTTCTTCCATTGCTTCAGCATTTACGCAGAGGAAAGTAAAGAAATATCTTGCGATGACAGGGGAAATAACGCTGAGGGGTAAGGTTCTTCCTGTAGGCGGGATAAAGGAAAAGATCCTTGCTGCGAAAAGGGCCAAAATCAAGGAAATAATACTCTCTGAAGACAACAGGAAGGACGTTGAGGATATAAACGAGATTTACATAAAAGGATTAAAATTCCATTATGTTGAGTCGATCATGGAGGTATTAAAACTATCCCTTCTGCAACAGAAAGTAAAGAATCCTAAAAAAATTTCGTTTGAATAAAGATACCTTCTCTAAACAACAGACCGGCAAAATATAATAAGCTGATAGTGACCAGCTGTTGAAATACAAGCTATCCGCTTTTTTAGGCCAGGTTGAATATGCCCCGGTTAATTTCTTTATCTGAAATGTTTTTCTGATCCGGAAATTAACAAATTCGTCCTCATCCGTATAATTTAAGCAGTTCTCCTGCAATTAATTCCCTGTTGTCCTGTTCAGCCATCCCACTGATTTTATGATCAGATTCAGTATACCAACGAAAAGGAAGGATATAATAAGGTAATCGTATTGCAGAATAAAAGCTCCTGCAGCTCTGAAGGCTGATAAAAGGCTGTTCGCAACACTTACCCAGAAGCTGTTGACTTGCGGATCAAGCAGGGACAACCACAGTAACGAGAAAATAACTGTTCCAATGATAAACAGTAACAATATGTTTGAAAGGTAGAATCTCCTCTGATCCTTTTTGTCGGCTTCGATAAGGATTTTTTGCATGACCCTGTTATCAAAAGATGAATCATCCAGATTCATCATGCTGTCTGCCATCAAATTCCTTGTCAGCTTGTCAATATCATTATTTTCCATCATAACAGACTTTTAAACTCTGATTTCAGCAATTTCTCAAGTTCGTAATACAATTTCTTTCTTGCCCTGAGTAGTTTCATCTTGACATTGTCCCCACTGATCCCGGTAATCTTGGATATTTCATCAACAGAATTCTCGTCAAGGTAATAAAGAGTAAGCAGCAGGCTATCCTCCTGAGATAGCTTCCCGAGGGCTGCATTGATATATTTTGCCCTGTCATTCTGATCGAGATTCCTGTAAGCCGATTCGATATCCCAGGTATTTACCCCGGGGATGTCTTCCGGACTCTTCTCGCCGGCTCTCCTGTTTAATTTCTTTTTTTGAGACAGGGCTTTATTAACCACTATCCTGTAAAACCAGGTCGAAAATTTTGCTTCTTTTCTGAATTTCTTAACAGACCGGAATGCCCGCATAAAGGAATCCTGGACAATCTCTTCGGCATCTTCCCTGTTATTGACTATCCGGAAAGCGATTGAGAAGGCCATATCTTTATATTTTGAAATAAAGTAGGAGAATCTTCCAGGATTCCCCTCAATTATTTCACGGATATATTCCAGTTCCGTCATTTAACATAAGTTGCTCATTGCCGGTCCGATAAACGGAAACCGGAAACCCATAACCTGACCTATTTATTTTTCCGTGAGAAAAATCCCCTCCTGTAAAAATGGTAGACCAGGAATGCCAGGCCTGCGAAAAAGGCAGGCAGGACAAGGACAAAGGTTTTATCATCAGAGCCGAGATGGAATGATGAAAAGAATGCAATTATTCTGCCAATACAGGCAAAGACAATGATTAATCCGATAAGGAGGAAACTGCCGGAATGGTTTTTTTCAGGTGCCTTATCAGCCAGGTTGGGATCCATCCCTTTTTCAATGAGAGCCATCCGTTCCCTGCTTCTGTTTTCAATTTTTGCGATATTTTCTTCTTTTCTGTCGCGAAGCCGTGCCAGAATAAACCAGATCGCAATGCTAATTGTACCGATCACAGCAATGAATGCTATTGTAAGTCCGATTAAAGTCGCTGAATCCATAGTAGTAAAATTAAATTTTC
>JAUZNW010000161.1 GCA_030706785.1 Bacteroidota bacterium
ATAAAGGAGATATGATATGGTCGGCTGACTCAGCAAAATATCTTCCATGGGATAAGGACGCTCCAGTTGTTATAACCACCCGAGGAATGAAGATCCCCGGATGGACGCTGAAAAACAACTCGGCAGATATACCGCCACTAAGCCCTGTAAAACCAGAAGGTATTACGGAAATTATTCAGCTTGTGCCATATGGCTGCGCAAAGCTGAGAATAACGGAATTTCCGGTTATCGATATAACTCAGGTCGTGGATGAAATCCGTTAACTGACCGCTCTGTAATATTTTATCCCTTGCTCCTTAAATGGGTATCAATCTCTGAGCTTAAGACCCTCTTTAGGGGGCAGGGGCTAAAATCCAGGAGACGCGGAGGTAAATTTCAAATAGGATCTGTTTTTTCCCTGAGCCAGAATTGCTCTTCCCGGGTAAGATAAGGGCTGATCTTCTCATAAACCTCCTTATGATACGAATTCAGCCAGTCAATTTCCTTCTTATCAAGTAACGATTTATCAATCAATGTTTTATCAATATAGCAAAGCGAAACAGTATCAAACCTGAGGAACTGCCCGAATTCAGTCTCTTCCTCCTCGTAACACAATATCAGGTTTTCGGTCCGTATCCCATATTCACCTTCCCTGTAGATAGCCGGTTCATTTGATGTCAGCATTCCTGCTTCAAATGGTATTTTATTTGCCGAAGGGCTGATGCTCTGGGGTCCTTCGTGGACATTCAGGCAGAAGCCAACTCCGTGTCCCGTACCATGCCCGTAATTCATTCCTTCATCCCACAAATACTTCCTAGCAAGAATATCAAGCTGATACCCTTTTGTTCCGGACGGGAATTTTGACACAGCAAGATTTATGTGGCCTTTAAGGACAAGAGTAAAATCTCTTTTCTGCCTGGCAGTCGGAATTCCGACTGATATGGTCCTGGTGATATCGGTGGTGCCATCCATGTATTGACCGCCCGAATCAATCAGAAGTATTCCGTTCTCTGTTATTTCTGAGTCATTCCCTTCTCCAGGTGTATAGTGGGGCAATGCCGAGTGAGCATTAAATGCGATAATCGATTCAAAGGATTCACACAGGAAGTGCTTCTGCTGCGATCTTAATTCATGAAGCTTAAAGGCCAGATCATTTTCAGTTATACGGGTATCGGAGGTTCTGTTTTCAAACCAAAAGAAAAACTTTGTAAGAGCTATACTGTCCCTCACCATTACCCGGGACAGATTTCCAATTTCTGTTTTGTTCTTGATTGCTTTTAGCTTAGAGGGAATGCTTATGTCCTCAATAATATCCTGATTTTTATTCATGGAATTAAACAGTGCCACAGATGTAAATTCAGGATTAAGAAGAACTTTTGCATTCTCAGTTGCTGCAGAAACGATTTTAGCAACATCTTCATATGGCAGAATAACGACTCCGGCTTTATCAAAGTCTTCAGCCAGCTTTACCGGGATCTTTTCATCATGAGTAAAAAGAAGCACCTGGTCAGGACCGATAAGTGCAAAACAAACAAGCAACGGGACGAACTTAACATCCCTGCCGCGGATATTCAAAAGCCACATTATATCATCAGCAGACATAATAAGATGATAATCAATTTTCCTGTTCTTTAACTGATTGCGAACCTCTGCTATCTTCCTTTTCCTTTCTTTTCCACAAAATTCAACTGCATGATCAAAAGCAGGAGCATCAGGCAATGCGGGTCGATCAGTCCATAATTCAGAAATAAGATCACAATTCAGATTGAACTCAATATCCTTTCCATAAAGTTTCTTTTCAAGATTCCTGAACCGGCTAACTGAAAAGATCCTTCCGTCCAGTCCGATTTTTGATCCTTTTCCGATTCTTTCTGCAAGAAATTCCGAATAGTCATTTTCCTGATTAATCTCCGGCTTTATAAGCTCAAAACCAGTACCTGCGAGCTGTTTCTCTGCCTGAATAAAATACCTCGAATCAGTCCACAAACCTGCAAATGAATCAGTTATAACTATAGTTGCATAGGATCCCGTAAACCCTGTGAGCCATTCAATGATCCGCCAGTGATCAGGAATATTTTCCCCCAGGTTGGGATCGGTGGATGGAATAATATAAGCATCAATGCCGCTCTGATGCAAAGTTGCCCGCAAACGAGCCAGCTTTTCAGAAGCATTTCTCATATTGTCTTTATCTCATTTACCAGGTTTTGAAGGGTGACCTTTGCATCTCCAAACAGCATCCTGGTTTTATCATTGTAAAACAGCATGTTTTCGATTGCAGCGTAGCCCTTCCCCATTCCCCGCTTCATCACAATAATGTTTTTTGCATCCCTTACCTTGACAATCGGCATTCCGTAAATCGGACTTGAAGGATCATCTTCGGCAGCCGGATTTACTACATCATTTGCACCAATAACAACCACGACATCAGTATTCGGGAGATCAGGATTTATCTCATCGCTTTCGATTAACTGTTCATATGGTACATCCGCTTCTGCAAGGAGAACATTCATATGTCCTGGCATCCTGCCCGCTACAGGATGTATTGCGTACTTTACCTCTACTCCTTTCTCGTCCAGTATCTTATCGAGCTCGTGGCAAGAGTGCTGTGCCTGGGCTACCGCAAGTCCATAACCGGGTACTATCACTACCTTTTTGGAATAGCTCAACAGGATTGCTGCATCTGAGAGTGTGATTTCTTTAACGGTACCTGCCGTACCTGCAACCGCCTGACCGCCACCGCCGAAAACTCCGACTATGACGTTAAGGAGGGACCGGTTCATTGCCCGGCACATCAGAACCGTCAGGATAGTTCCTGCCGAACCAACAAGAATACCTCCTGTTAGCATTGCCTGGTTGTTATATAGGAATCCACCCATTGCCGCAGCCACACCGGTAAATGAATTAAGGAGGGAAATCACAACAGGCATGTCTGCTCCACCGATGGGCATAACAAACAGTACACCATACACGACTGCAATCGCGAACATTATATAAATATAGACCGACAATTCTGCGCTTGCCCCGGGGTGACGGGTCATTATAAAAACAATGAATCCGATCAGTACTGCAAGTATCGTCAGGTTGACATATCGCAGTGCTTTAATCCTCAGGTCGCCGATCCATCCGTCGAGCTTTCCGAAAGCGATCATACTTCCCGCCCATGAAATCGTCCCGATCATAAGTCCGAGAAGTATCGCCAGCACGTGACCGTTTGCCATACCTGACTTTGCGATCAGTTCAGGACTTACATGAGGGAACTCCATCATTGATATCAGAGCTGCGGCTGCACCTCCCATCCCGTTAAAGAACGAAACAAGCTGAGGCATTGCGGTCATTTTCACTCGCTTGGCTATGGTCCATCCAATCGCGGTCCCTATAACAATTGCAACGAGTATGTAAGGAGTATTATGAATTGGCTGACCATCTTTCTTATGAAAAAGGATAGTTGTAATTATAGCGAATCCCATACCGAATGCGGCAATTATATTACCCCGTCGGGCTGTAAGGGGATGGCTCAGCATCTTCAGTCCGAAAACAAACAGGACTGAAGCGACAATGTAAGTAACTTCCAGTATCGATATCCCGTAAGGAAATTGGGTCATTCCGTTCATTCAAAGTTGAATTTGAGATTTAATACCTTCTGATTACTTCTTCTTTTTAAACATTTCAAGCATCCTGTCAGTCACTACAAATCCCCCTACAACATTCAGGGTTCCAAGAACCACCGCCAGGAATCCTATTATCATCGATCCTGTGGTATCAGCATGCCCCATTACTATTATCGCTCCTATGATCACAACACCGTGTATTGCGTTAGCCCCTGACATTAGCGGGGTATGAAGTATTGCAGGGACATGGCTTATAACTTCAATTCCGAGGAATATTGAAAGAATGACAATAAAGATCGCTTCACGGTGCTGCAGGAAAAATCCCAGTATTTTTTCCATTGGCTGTACTATTTAATGTTAAGTATCTGCTTTATTCGCTGGCTTACATATTCTTTGTTATGAACTGCGGTTGTGCCGGATATAATCTCATCATGCATATCGAGAACCAGGTTGCCCTCCTTATCAATCATGAGCTTAAGGAGATTGATAAGATTTGATCCGAACATTTTGCTGGCATCTGCGGGCATCTCTGAAGGGAAATCCGAATTCCCTATAATTGCTACCCCGTTGACTGTTATTGTTTTATCATTCTCAGTCAGCTCGCAATTACCTCCGGTTGAAGCTGCAAGATCGACAATTACCGAGCCTGGCTTCATTGCCATGACGGTCTCCTTCGGAATAAGTACAGGAGCTCTTTTTCCCGGTATCTGCGCAGTAGTAATAACCACATCTGAAACTGCAGCATGATCATGGATCAGCTGCTGCTGCTTTTTCTCAAATTCCTCGGTCTGCTCAACCGCATACCCACCGGCTGAAACATCCTCCCTCGCTCCTTCAACCTCAATGAATTTCCCTCCAAGGCTTTTTACCTCCTCCTTAACTGCGGACCTTACATCGAACACCTCTACAACAGCACCGAGCTTCCTTGATATAGCGATCGCCTGAAGTCCCGCGACTCCGGCACCAAGGATCAGAACCTTTGACGGTCTGATAGTTCCTGCAGCCGACATGAACATCGGGAAGAACTTAGGTAATGCTGACGCAGCTGCAAGTACAGCCTTGTAGCCGGCTACCGTTGCCATCGATGACAGAACATCCATAGACTGTGCCCTGGAGATCCTTGGGATCAGGTCAAGGCCAAGCACCGTAAGTCCCCGGAGCCTTGCCTTTTCGAGCCAACCGCTGTTTACAGTCGGATTCAGTACTGAACAAATAACCTGACCTTCAATAAAGGAATTTATATCATCCTCAACGGGTGGATTGATTGAAAGTAGCAACGTTGATGCTGATATTAATTCTTTCCGGTCCGCTGCTTCTGCGCCGCTTGACTTATAGTCTTCATCGGAAGCAAATGCCCTCTCTCCTGCCCCACGTTCCACCTTTATATTTACACCCAGCTTTTTAAGTACGGCAACCTCCCCCGGCAGCATCGCAATCCTTTTTTCAACTCCCGGTTCCTTTAGAATGCCTATTGTCATTTTAAATTTGTTAAGGCTTTAAAGCCCAAAATTAAACACCAATATAGTAACAATAATTTATTCCTTTCCAAAGAAATTCCTGAGCCAGAACTTATTCGCCTCATTCCTGGAGTGCATCGCCTTGTTGCCGCCCCATCCGTGACGGCCACCAGGATAAAGCATGAACTCGAACGATTTGCCTTCATCCTCAAGCCTTGAAATAAGCCATATCGAGTTCTGCATGTGGACATTATCATCCATATCCCCATGTGTCATGTAAAGCTTACCCTTGTAATAGGAAGCCCAGGTTACAGCCGATCCGTCCTTGTATCCTTCAGGATTATCCTGAGGAGTATCCATAAACCTCTCAGTATAAATATCATCGTAAAGACGGTAATCAGTCACGGAGGATCCTGCGAATCCGTGGGTCCAGTAGTCAGCACCTTTCGTAAGTGCAAGACAGGTCATGTAACCGCCGTATGAACTTCCTGTGATTCCCATCCTTTTACCATCGACCCAGGACCTGGTCAGGAGCCATTTCACTGCATCCTCATAATCGAGTATCTCCCATTTGCCCAGGCAACGGTACAGGTAATCAAGGCCTTTCTTGCCAAAATGCCCGGAACCTCTGTGATCAACTGTAAAAGTCACAATTCCGTTCTGAGAGTACCAGGAAGGATTTTCTCCCTGCCACCTGTTGCCGAAAATATTCTTTGAATTCGGGCCACCATAAATCGTGAAGATCACAGGGTATTTCTTGGTCTCATCAAAATTAAGCGGATAGGTGATCATCGCAGGCATATCGAATAAGCTGTCAGATGTTTTGATCCTGAAGAGCTCTGATCTTGAGTGTTTTGCCGGATCAAAGGCCTGTCTCTCAAACTTATAGACTTCCCTTATCTCTTTCCCTTTTTTGTCATAGGCTAAAATAGAGCCAGGTGTTGTGATGTTGCTCCATGTATCAATAAAATAGCTCCCCCTGGGAGAAATACTTACATTATGCATGCCGGGACCTTTGGTCACCTGCAACAGGTTCTTTCCGTCAAGCCCGACCCTGAAAAAATGATTATCAGTTGATTCCGGCCCCGTACCTGTAAAATATACAAGCTTCGCATCCTCATCAACCCGTTCGATGCTGTTTACACGCCAGTTGAAACCAGTAAGCTGAGATATCAGCTTACCGTCCCACCCATAGTAATACAGGTTTTCCCAGTCATTTTTATAGCTTTTCAAAATGAAGCCTGAGCCATTTTTCATGACATATATATCCTCGAAGAATTCTACCCATGTAGGCCGCGATTCATCATAAATGGTTGTGAAATCACCTGTAGCCGGATCAGCAAGAATGAACTTTATATCATTCTGATCACGATTAAGGACCTGTATAGCTAGCTTTTTGCTGTCAGGGGTCCAGAAAGGCCATGCTATGTACTGATCAACGCTGTAGTCTGTTTTTACCCAGGTTGTCCGGCCTGTTGATATATCGGCAATTCCCATCTTAACCTTAGGATTTGGATCCCCGGCCTTGGGATAAGGAACCTGTTCGAGTCTACCATGGATCCCATCAGGTTCGTCGAGCCGGTTGAGTGTGAACGCCGGTACTTCGGTCTCATCAGTCCTGAGATAAGCAATCTTATTTCCGTCAGGCGACCACCAGAATGCGGCATACCTGCTGGGCCGGCCGAGTATCTCTTCCATGTAAACCCATGATGAATAACCGTTGTAAATCCTGTCCGTTGCATCAAATGTGAGTCTGACTTCCCTGTTATCCAGCAGATTGTATATGTACAGGTCTTTGTTTTTAGTATATGCTATCTTCTTTCCGTCAGGTGAAAACCTTGCGTTCACTTCCTGGACATCATCCTTTGTAAGCCTGCGGAGCTCCTTATCCCCGATTGTAAAATAGTACAGGTCGTTGTCTTTCACGATTACAACACTCTTCATATCAGGGCTCATTGCATCATTCATTCCTATCGTCACTCCTGCCGGCAATGATTCGGAGAGAATCTCGCGCTCTGTCTTTTTGGGTGTCACTATAACCTCCCTGCCTGACCGGATATCGACGCTTTTCAAAACCGGATTCTTCTGTGCATCAAGAGTCTGGATCAGGTAATGGGTATCATCCGTCCAACCTGTAATCCTGATCATGCTCCCGCCGCGTGGAGGCATCTGTGAATCAAGCCTGTTAGCCAGCGTAAGGAGTGATAATAAAGCGATAATGATTTTGAAGGAGAATGTACTTTTCATAAGCAAAACGTGTTATCTTTCACATATATAACATCTGTCAAACAAAAATAACCATTTTCAGATACGAAACTCCGGACAGAGAAATATCTTTAAAACACAATCTCCGGCTATAAGTTGCAACACGCGTGATGAAAAATTCTATCTTAGCCGGTCCACTTAATATTTTTTATAAATGAAACGCTACCTGTTAATAACATCAGCTGTTTACCTGTTTTTAATTAATGTCAATAGCCAGACTATCAAATCACCGGATGAGTTCCTCGGATACGAACTTGGCAGCAGGTTCACATTCCATAACAGGGCTGTTGATTATTTCAGGTATGTGGCAGACAATTCCCCTCTTGCAGAATACCGCGAATATGGAATGACATATGAAGGAAGACCGCTTGGAGTTTGCTTTGTCTCGAGCGCTGAAAATATTGCCAGTCTTGAGGAATTAAGAAAAAATAACCTCATTGAAACGGGGCTTCTCGAAGGGAGCTTTACCGGGAAACAGATCCCTTTTATCTGGCTGGCCTATAATGTTCACGGGAATGAATCAGCCGGGATGGAGACCGCAATGAAAACACTGTATACGCTTGTTTCAGGATTTTATCCGGGTGTGAGCGACTGGCTGAAGACATGCGTAATTATAATCGATCCATGCCAGAATCCCGATGGCCGTGACCTGTATACAAGCAGGTTCACGAGTACCCGGAATCTGGTCCCCAATCCTGATGGGAATTC
>JAUZNW010000162.1 GCA_030706785.1 Bacteroidota bacterium
CGAAAAATATGCATCACAGGCAGAAGATTATATTGATTCTGTAAGACAGGTAAAATACCTGCTCCTTCTTCTCGGCAACTCAGTTTCTGAAAGAGTTCCCCTGACCTCAATGCTTGTAAACCAGTTATATTCATCAAACTCCGGTCTTAACAGGGAGATCTCGACAAAGGAATTTTCATCTTCTCTGGTGAAGATTACGATTCCCTGTCTGCTCCTGTTCGGTAAATATGATTTTGTATGCCCTCCTGAACTGGGAAGAGATTTTTATACGCGCATCAGCTCGGCAAATAAAAAGATGGTGATTTCTCCGCTTTGCGGTCATAATTTAATGTTTCAGGATAAAGAACTTTTCACCAGTGAGGTGGTTGCTTTTATTGAAGCCAACAGATAAGGCAACATCGCGACTCCCTGTTCAGATAATCAGTAAAAGCTTTTAATTTTGAGCCAGTAAAAAGTCTGAGGAAAGTTTTGAATAATAAATCTTTGTCGGGAATTAAGGTGCAGACCATCTTCAGGTCGCTGAAATACAGGAACTACAGGCTGTTTTTCGGGGGCCAGAGCATTTCCCTCATAGGTACATGGATGCAGCGGATAGCATTGCCGTGGCTGGTATATCATATAACCGGATCAGCTTTCCTGCTCGGACTTGTCGGCTTTGCCGGACAGATTCCTACTTTCCTCCTTTCCCCGATAGCTGGTGTGGTTACTGACAAATTCAACAGATACAGGGTGCTGCTTATCACGCAGGTTGCCTCGCTGGTTCAAGCTTCGATCCTGGCTGTGCTTTCACTCACCGGGGTTTTACAGATATGGCATATTGTAGCCCTCAGCATTGCGCTGGGATGCATAAATGCCTTTGATGTTCCGTCGAGACACTCGTTTGTGATTGAAATGGTTGAGGGTAAGGAGGACCTTGGCAATGCTATCGCCCTCAATTCAATGATGTTCAACGGGGCAAGGCTGGTCGGCCCTTCGATTGCAGGACTTATTCTTGCTACAGCAGGTGAGGGGATATGTTTCCTCCTGAATGCCATAAGCTTCATATTTGTGATAACATCCCTTCTGATGATGCATGTCAGCCGGAAAAAGATAAAACCAAAGCCCGGGGACATCTTCAGGGAGATGAAGGAAGGATTTTCCTATGTACTTGGATTCCAGCCGATAAAGCATCTTCTTATTCTTCTTGCAGTTGTCAGCCTCATGGGTGCCAACTACCAGGTCCTGGTGCCGGTGTTTGCCAAAGAGATCCTTCATGGAGGATCAAGTACTTTCGGATTCCTCATGGGAGCCGCAGGATTCGGAGCTCTTCTGGGTGCTGGGTTCCTGGCATCCCGTGAAACTGTAATCAAACTTGGAAGACTGATCCCCGCGGCTGCCGGTCTGTCAGGGATTGGCTTAGTATCGCTGTGTTTTACAAATAGCTATCTCTTTTCAATAGTGCTGATGGTAGTTGTCGGTCTCGGATTAATGCTTCATACTGCTTCAAGCAATACTATCCTTCAGACCATAACTGATGATGACAAACGTGGAAGAGTGATGAGCTTTTATACAATTGCCATTATGGGTACAGCTCCTTTTGGCAGCCTGATTGCAGGAAGCATGGCTAAGACAATCGGAACCCCTTACACCCTGCTTGTCGGAGGTTTGAGCTGCATCATGGGAGCATATTTCTTCTACAGGAAGCTTCCTGTATTGAAAAAGATAGTTCGTCCTGTTTATGTTAAGATGGGACTGATCCCTGAAGTCGTATCAGGAATCCAGACCGCCTCCGAACCGATTGTTAAGCAAATCGATCTCTCGGGATCCCAGAAGGTTGAGGCAAACGACCTGAACCATTGACCTGACAAGTGCAACATTCCCCAAATATTCCCGTTTAAGTTCCAAAGGGACCTGAAACGAAAGTCAAAGCTTAATCAATTTCTCCAGATTGCTGGATTATAGTTACTTCCATAGGTTTGAATTTAATTTTGGCTCAACAAGCAACAAGTAACAGGCAACTGGTAAAACTATTTACCCATTTAATTTTATTATTATGAGAATTAAAAACTTATGTTTCTGTCTGTCTGTCATTGCACTGTTATCGGCATGCAGCAAGGAATCACGCAACGATTCGAAATATGACGATGCAATCATCATCGATCATACTTCGATAAAGCTTACCGCGATCCCGTCAGAATGGATCCAGGCAGCTAAAGAGAATCTTCATATTGCTTACAGTCATACATCACACGGAAGCCAGCTGACAGAGGGGATGTCGGGACTGGTATCTTTCAAGGGTGATTCCTACGCCTGGAACAACGGGGGAACCGGCGGGGCACTTGATCTTCATGATTATGCAGTTGCTGGTGATCTTGGAAATCCCGACAGAACATCATGGGCATCTGGTACCAGGGCTTATCTTGACGCAAATCCTGACGTAAATGTGGTCATGTGGTCGTGGTGCGGCGAGGTATCCGATGCTTCGGAGGCTGATATAAATACATACCTGGGACTTATGTCAGGCCTTGAACGTGATTATCCAAAAGTAAAATTTGTTTACATGACAGGCCATCTTGATGGGACTGGTCTTACCGGGAATCTTCATATCAGGAATGAGCAGATAAGGAAATTCTGCAGGGATAATAACAGGGTACTATACGATTTTGCAGATATTGAAAGTTATAATCCTGACGAAGTTTATTTCGGCAATAAGATGCCAGATGATGCCTGTGCCTATGATACCAACGGTGATGGTACTCGCGACGGTAACTGGGCAATCGAATGGCAGAATTCTCATACCAGCGGAACTGACTGGTTCAACTGTTCGGCAGCGCATACACAGCCTGTAAATGCAAATATGAAAGCTTATGCTGCCTGGTGGTTGTGGGCAAGGCTGGCCGGTTGGAAAGGGAACTGACTGATCCAATACAACGGATAGTATTTCTTTTGGGAGGAGGTGGTTGACTTTTGAGATACCCTCTACTTCTTTATTGCGGTTCAGAATTATTTTCATAACTTACATCTCACACTTCACCCTGATTTAAAGATGTACTGGTTTCTTATCCCCCTGATCTTTGGGTTCTCCTCAAACCTGGCGAGTTCATTTACTGCAGAGTACTCCAGCCGATGGGGAAAGACAAACGGCAGCCTGATCACGATCCTGTTACGGGATATTACAGGCATTCCTGTGTGGGCCATTGGATTCGTACTGGCTATAAGCGAATCTTCACGTATGTTTTACAGGGTTACAACTTTTCACAGGATTGCAGGCTGGGTAATCATTTCAATCGGGGCTGTAATTATAATAATAGCCCTTATGAGCATACGGAAGAAGGCTGCAGCGCCCTCAACGACTGATGCACTTGTAAGCCGGGGCATTTATTCGCTTGTACGGCACCCCATCCACAGCGGTACTTTGCTCGAATTTGCGGGTCTCTTTATCATCTGGCCTTCGCTTCAGGTTGGAATTGCATGTGTTATTGGGATTACCTGGATCTTTCTCCAATCCCATTTTGAAGAATCAGACTTGCTGAGGCGTATCCCTGAATATAAAGAATACAGGTTAAAGGTCCCGGCGTTTATACCTTCATTAAGAAAGAACAGAACAAACCAGCATCTATAAGATTGTAGAGGCCCTAATAAAAGTCTTTACTAACAGCAAAGGGCGCTGAGTTACTGCTAAGGATATAAAGGATTCACTCCCTGCCCCCTAAAGAGGGATAAAATTAAGTCCCCATCAGGCTTGTCCTTACCAAAGCGTCAGGGGGATTCAGTGGTTTATTCGCTTATTTCATATACCACGCTTGTCAGCGGAGTATTCGATCCTATATTCAGGCCGATTTTCATCAGGTAATCACCGGTAAAGGTCCTTCCGCTTTCAGACATCCCCTGTCCGAAACCCCTTCTGCCTTCATTGGGAACATTTATCTCCTGAACTTTATAGGTTTTTGCGGGATCAAGCCCCTGCAATTTCACGCGGTCGAAGGTTTCTCCGTATCTTGCATTCAGTATATAACCAAAGAGAACAGCCCTTGATTTAGTACCATTCACATACATCAGTACAGCTCTGTTTTCGTCATACGGTGATATAAGCCTGTAGAGATCTCCTTTGTAGATCACTTCCTTTATCCGGTTATATGTTATTACAGCATTCTGACTGAATTTCAGTTCATTTTCAGTCATTTTGTCCGCTTCGATATCAAAACCCAGCTTTCCCATCATTGCCACATCAGTTCGGAATTTAAGCGATTGCTTGCCCCAGGATGTTACATGGTTGCAGACCGAGATTGCAGGGAAGAAATGTGAATAGCCCCATTGGATATAGATCCTTTCAAGTGCGTCAGTATTGTCGCTTGCCCAGAATTCGGTGAAATACCTCAGGGCACCATAATCAACCCTCCCTCCGCCGCCGGAGCACAGCATGACCGGCAGATGAGGGTATTTCTTACGGAGACGCTCAAGTACCGAGTAAAGGCTGTTAACATAATCAACGTAAAGGTGCGATTGCTTATCCTTCAGGTTTACTGAATATGCATTGGTCATCATGCGGTTGCAATCCCACTTAATAAATGCAATACCCGGGTTTGAAGTAAGGATCCCGTCCACAGTATTAAAGACGAACTCCTGTACACTGGGATTTGTAAGATCCAGCACAAGCTGGTTCCTGTAATAATTCTCCGGACGGTTGGGCAGCCTGAGTATCCAGTCAGGATGCGTTTCATAAAGCTCGCTTTTGGGATTAACCATTTCGGGCTCGATCCAGAATCCGAATTTAACTCCCCTGGCATCGGCTTCCTTTACCAGATAGCCAAGTCCGTCCGGTAACTTAGCCTTATTTTCCTGCCAGTCACCGAGTCCCGCACGGTCATTATTCCGCGGGTATTTGTTGGCGAACCATCCGTCGTCGAGTAGGAATACGTCAAGCCCCAGCTTCTTTGTATTGTCGAGTATGGCAGACAGCTTCTTTTCATCAAAATTGAAGCCGGTCGCTTCCCAGTTGTTCAGGATGGTCATCCTCGAACCTGTGCCGTCGAGAATCCCATACCGGGTTGCCCAGCGGTGAAGATTACGGCTTGCCTGTCCCTTTCCCGTAGCTGAAAAAGTAAAGATCATTGAAGGAGTCTTAAATACCTTTTCCGGATCGAGTGAATACTCAGAAGCAAATGGATTAATGCCGGAAATTACTCTCAGCGAACCCTTTTCATCAACCTCAAAAAGGAACCTGAAATTGCCTGACCATCCCAGTGTTCCTGCAAGAACCTGTCCTGTGTTTTCTTCTGCCTTTTCATTGAGCGAAAGCATGAATACTGGTGTCTGATACATGTGAGCTCGGGTTCCAAGCTTGCTGTCGAGTATCTTAATCCCGGCAGTGAGTTCGCTTTCCTTCATTTTCATTTCCTCAGCCCAGTCGCCATGGAATTGCGTGAGCCAGTATTTCTCAGCATCGAAATGAAGCATTGATGATGCATAGTTAAAAATTGTAACTGGTTTTTTCTCACTATGCTTTATTTCAACCCATTGCTCAATAACATCCTCATACTCATAGGTTTTTATATTGAGGGTCGCTTCAAAGGGATATTGGGGATCCTTAAGGAAGATCTTATTGAGTGTAACACCATCTCTGCCTCCAATCCGGGTTTCAGATGACTGTGTCACGAATTTTAACTCAAGGGAAGGATTTCCATCATTATGAGTTGCACGGATTGCAGGTTCGAAAAGATTGTCTGTTCCAAAAGTCGCATACGCCAGATGATCCTGATCTCTTACTAGCTTAATATCATCAGGATTTTCGAGTTTTGGGCCGAAATACAACTGGTACAATCTTCCGTCTCTGCCACTGACTTTGTAGATAAGGCTGATGTTTTTCGTGCCGAGTGGAATAATAAGATCCTGGTTCTGTTGCATCTGAGGTGTACCAGGGGGAGGCCCCATCGGAACCTGACCGGTTGCATAAAGAAATAAGAAATAAGGAAAGAGTAGTGAAAATAATTTTTTCATCATTGATTAGTATTTTTCCAGGTTTGGTTGAAATATAAGAATTCGAAATTTACGGATAATTTTTGCTTGGACTGATTTTTGTCCACAGTGGAATTGGCAATTTTATGTTATTTTTGAGCTTCCATTTCTTTCACTTTTGATATCTAAAATGAGACCTGATCATCCTTACCTGAGAAGTAATGCAATCTCTTTTGTTTTTTTGACATCCTTTTTTACTGTTTTTTCATTTTATTCTCAATCGCAAATCTTTGCACAGCAGGATACTGTAAGCAGGAGAGTTCAGACTCTTATCCAACCGGTTTATACGACATCAAGGCTTGTCACACCAAAACCTGTCATAGACGGCAAACTTGATGACGAGTGCTGGAAACATGGGACATGGGCAGGTGATTATCATCAGTTCACACCAAATGAAGGGGCCAAGCCAACTTACCCGACAGAACACAATATTCAATATGATGATAAGAATCTGTACATTGCTTTCCGTGCTTTTGATCCGGAGCCGAAAAAAGTCCACAGATATGCTGGCGTCAGGGACGATATTGTCGGAGATTTGGTTGGTGTTAATTTTGACAGCTACCGTGACTACCGTACAGGCTTCGAGTTTACGATAACAGCATGGGGACAGAAGGTTGACCTTGTTCTGTTCAATCCGAATAATTGGGATTTCAACTGGAATGCAGTCTGGAAGGCTAAGACCGGGTTGGAAGATTCTGCATGGGTTGCGGAAATTGAGGTCCCCTTAAGTCAGCTGCGTTACAGTAATCAGAAAGAACAGGTGTGGGGCATGCATACCTGGAGGTGGATCGACAGGTATCAGGAAGAGAGCAACTGGGAGAGGCAGACAAAAACAGGCCCCGGGATGCTTTATAACTATGGGGAGTTCAGGGGACTGAACGGACTGAAGAAGTCGAGAAGGCTGGAGATCATGCCTTTCGCTCTGGGAGAACTGAAGACCATGAAGGAAGAACCCGGTAATCCTTTTACAAAAAACGGCAGGCAATGGGGCGGTAATGCAGGTCTTGATGCAAAAATCGGTGTTTCGAGCAACTTCACGATTGACCTCACCGTAAATCCTGATTTTGGCCAGGTTGAGTCAGATCCATCAGTCATGAATCTGACCGCTTTTGAAACCTTCTATGAGGAAAAACGTCCCTTCTTCCTCGAAGGACTTACCATTTTCGATTATAAATTCGATGACCAGAGCCTTTTTTATTCAAGGAGGATCGGACACTCCCCGTGGCTGACATTAAGCCCTGAACCCGGTTCCGGTCTTTTTATGAAAAATCCTGATAAGACAACCATTCTGAGCGCTGAGAAATTCAGCGGAACTACATCAGGCGGCTTATCGGTGGGTTTGATTCAAAGCCTCACTGCAAATGAATACACCAGGATAAGCGATTCTGAAGGAAACAGAAGCAATGAAAAAGTTGAGCCACTTACAAACTACGTGGTTGCACGTGTCCAAAAAGGCTATAACGCCGGAACGACAGTAATTGGAGGAATGCTAACCTCTGTAAACCGTTTCGATAATACTGGCAGCCTGCAGTTCCTAACATCAGATGCCTATACTGGCGGACTGGATATTCTTCACAGGTGGAAGAACAATGAATACTTCATAGATGGAAGACTCATAGGAAGCTATATAAACGGCAGTAAAGAGTCGATCGCTTTACTTCAGCAATCTTCAGCCCGCTATTATCAGAGACCCGGAGCTGATTACCTCAACTATGATCCGACGAGAACGAACCTCAGCGGTTTCGGAGGGAAATTCAGGATCGGTAAAGGAGCAGGGGGATTCTGGAAGTATTCAACAGGGGTAACCTTCCTTTCACCCGGTCTTGAACTGAACGATCTTGGATATATGAGGACGGCAGATGAGATCAACCAGGAGAATGAGGTAACCTATTTTGTCAACAAGCCTGTTTCAATTTTCAGAACCTACAGTATCACACTTGAACAATTCAACTCCTGGAATTTCAACGGGACATACCTCGGATCCGGAAGCCATCTGTCAGCGACGGGGGAATTCAG
>JAUZNW010000163.1 GCA_030706785.1 Bacteroidota bacterium
ATTAGCTTTATATCAGTGCATTTCCCCCTCGTTACGAAGTTTGACGAACGAAGTAAGGAAATCCCGCCTTGCGGGAAGAGAGGGGGACAAAGGGGGTGAATACATGACACAGTGAGAGAAACGGAGAATGAGACCATGAAGCAGTAAGCTCAGGATTTTGTTCTCAGGTGGAAGAGTCAGCAAATACCTTTGGAGCTCTCGACAACATGTAGAATGAAAAGGCACCGACCAGAATTACAAAAAGCAACTGGGATTCGTGGGTAAGGAAAGCATAAATCAATCCGTCTTCAAGCTTTACTCCCTCCACAAATGCCAGACCGCGGGAAATAATATAGTGAAATGCCCCGAGTCCGCTCTGTACAGGCGCTGACATGGCAAGGCCCCCTATTACCAGTAGAAA
Organism: Bacteroidota bacterium; assembly: GCA_030706785.1. Lineage (GTDB taxonomy): Bacteria > Bacteroidota > Bacteroidia > Bacteroidales > VadinHA17 > LD21. The sequence continues at coordinate 401 of JAUZNW010000163.1, forward strand.
TATACTGTCACCGAATGTCAGATGAGAGGTAGGTTCGATTGAAAAAACAACAACCCAGGTCATCAGAGTGTAACATGTCCACATGAAGACTGTATGAAAAATGAATTCACCTTTTCTCTTCAGGTTTGTGATGGTTTTCAGCCCGTTAATGATGCCCCTGGCGATATCAAATATCTTGGCAAAGAACTTTATGTTCCTGAGTTTCTTTCTATTTCTTATCAGGAAGAATAGAGATAAAAACACAATTGCGATAATTATTAACCAGATTATCCATGTGAAACCTAGAGCCGAGAACACTTTCTCTTTCAGTGGAACAAAAATACTGACTTTCAGGAACTGGTTTATCTCCCGGCTTCTGAAAAGCACCAGCCCGGCCAGTATTGCCATCAGGGAGATGAAGTCAATTGTGCGTTCGATCACCACTGTTCCGAGGAGCTGATCAACCGGGATCTTCTCCTTTTTGCCAAGAGCAACGCATCTGGTAAATTCGCCAATCCTGGGGAGAGCCAGGTTTGCCAGATAACCCGTCATTAATGAATAAAAAGTTCCGGAAAAAGAGGGCTTGTATCCGAGGGGATTGATAAGGATTATCCATCGCCTCGCCCTGCTGAGGTATGCAAGGAACCCGAAAATCAGGGAAAGCAAAACCCAGAAGTAATTGGCTTCCTTCAGCCCTTCAGCCAGTTTTTTCAGCTCAACATTCCGGAATGCGAGCCAGAGGAGAATCATTCCTATGATCAGAAATCCCAGGAACTTGAGGGTCTGAATTAAGCCTTTTTTCAACCTAGATCAGTTTATTCGTTCTGGTATCGGGAAAAATGATGGTTGGTTTGAAAGATCTGGCTTCACTGGAATCAATTATAGCAAAGGACATGATAAGGACAACATCGCCGATAACCACCTTTCTCGCGGCAGGGCCGTTCATGCCGATTTCGCCTGACCCTCTTTCTCCCTTTATTACATAGGTTTCAAGGCGTTCGCCATTATTCAGGTTCAGAACCTGCACCTTTTCATTCTCAACTATGTTCGATGCATCCATGAGATCTTCATCAATCGAGATGCTTCCTATATAATTCAGGTTCGCTCCTGTAACCGTCACCTTATGGATCTTTGACTTTAGTACCTCTATTAGCATTCTTTGGGTCTGTTTGATAACGGCGCAAATTTACACATCCTTTTGGTTGATTACAAAGGGATTTCAATATTATCTATGAGCCTGATGTTCCCGGCTTTGACAGCAATGCACCCGAAGTATTTTTTCCCCTTTCTGATCTCAGACTTTGATTTAATATGCCTGAGCTCAGTGTCATCGACAATGTTGAAATATTCAACTCTGAATCCATCGTATGATTCGATAGTATTTATGACACTTTCTTCAATTTCAGGGATATCAAGGTTGCTGATCATGGGAGCAGCTCCTGAAATGGCTTTGTATATAATGCCGGCATTTTTCCTTATCCGGGGCTCCAGGAGGCGGTTCCTGCTGCTCATTGCAAGTCCGTCTTCCTCCCGGATGATCGGATTTCCCACGATTTTGATCCTGTAACCCATCTGTTTTACCAGGCTCCTGATAACTGCGAGCTGCTGGAAATCCTTCTGACCGAAATAGGCAATATCAGGACGTACCATATCAAACAGTTTGGAAACAACCTGTGCAACACCATTGAAATGACCAGGTCTGTGCAGGGCTTCCATCACCCTGTCGAGATTACCGAAATGGAACACCCTCGTGTCCGGCTCAGGATACATCTCCTTGTCATCCGGTGTGAAAACAATGTCCTGTTCCCTGAGGACTTCCCCCAGCATCTTCATATCATCACCGATAGTCCTGGGATAATTTTTAAGGTCGTTCTTGTCGTTGAACTGGGTCGGGTTTACATAAATACTTACAACAACGAGAGGGCAGGAAGAGAGTGCATTTTTTACAAGTGACAGATGCCCCTGATGAAGTGCACCCATGGTAGGGACCAGACCAACCGGGGATAAACCGGCTTTTTTCAGCTGCTCCTGCAGATCACGGATTGTACTGACAACCTTCATGCTTAAAAACTATTTAAAGTACAAGTTAGTAAAATAAGTTCAAGCCGCTCTCCTTCTGCTATGAGGGATACCCCTAAATCCCCCGGAGGGGGACTTTTTGTATATGGGACGAGGGAATAAACAGTATTACAAATAATATTTAACCTTTGTTCTGGATTTTTGCCCCCCTTGGGGGGCTGGGGGTAAAACCTGGAACTTATCGGGTAGTCAGGTGTTGATAATTTTGTCATTTTTTATTATTATCTTTGCAACTTGTTACGGAATGGTATATCCAGGCAGGTAAATGGAAAGCAAAAAGATATTATTCATTTCACAGGAGATTACCCCATATTTAGGTGAAACGAAATTATCCAGGATAGGAAGATATCTCCCGCAGGGTATTCAGGAAAGAGGGAAAGAGATACGTACCTTTATGCCGCGCTACGGGAGCATTAATGAAAGGAGAAACCAGCTCCATGAGGTGATAAGGCTTTCGGGGATGAACCTTATCATCGACGACACCGATCACCCTCTTATTATCAAAGTCGCTTCGATACAATCAGCACGGATGCAGGTTTATTTTATAGACAATGATGATTATTTCCAGAGGAAACATACCATAACAGACTCATCGGGAAAAGAGTTTGAAGACAACGACGAGAGGGCACTCTTTTTTGCAAGGGGCGTAATAGAGACTGTAAAGAAGCTGAGGTGGGCTCCGGATATTGTCCACTGCCACGGATGGATGGCTTCACTGGTCCCTGTTTATCTGAGAAGCATTTACAGTGATGATCCCCTGTTTCATGATTATAAAATCGTCTACTCAGTCTACAATAACGAATTTAAAACACAATTCAGGCCGACATTCGCAGATAAGCTGAGGTTCGACGGCATTGACGGGGAAAGCCTTAAGCTTGTAAAAAAGCCGGATTTTATTAATGTCTCAAAGCTCGCCATTAAATACTCTGATGCTATCATAATGGGTAGCGAAAATATCAACCAGGAATTATCGAAGTATATCAGCACCCTTACCAAACCGGTACTGCCCTACCAGGACGAAGCGCACTATATCGATGCGTATAATGAATTCTATGACAGAATTCTCGTCAAATAATTGACTATGATATAGCTGCAATATTTGCAGTCACTCCTCCGTTGTTTTATTTTGTCTAGACTAAACTTATTTTATCTTTTCCCTGTTAACTAGTGAATTACTATGTGTGGAATTGTTGGATATATCGGATCCAGGCCAGCACGCGAAATCATAATCAACGGGCTTAAACGTCTGGAATACAGAGGCTATGACTCTGCAGGCCTGGCAATTATAAACGGTGAAACTAAAATTTTCAAATGCAAAGGCAGGGTCATGGACCTTGAAGAAATGGTCAATAAAACCGACTTTAACGGCACTGTCGGAATGGGCCATACCAGGTGGGCCACACACGGAGAACCGAATGAACTGAATGCACATCCCCAGATATCCTATAAAGGTAATTTTATTGTCGTCCACAACGGAATAATAGAGAACTACGCCCTTGTAAAGAAGCATCTTCAAAGCAGGGGCATCCAGTTTACAAGCCAGACTGACACCGAAGTGCTCGCAAATCTCATTGAACACCTGTACCTGGAAGGAGATCTCACAGCTGAACAGGCTATCACTATGGCCCTCAACAGGGTAGAGGGTGCCTACGGGCTTGTTATTATATGTGCTAAGGAGACTGACAGGCTGTTTGCAGCCAAAAAAGGAAGCCCGCTGGTGATCGGAGTGGGAGAAGGAGAGAACTTCATTGCATCCGATGCAACCCCGATTGTTGAGTATACCCAGAGGGTGATCTACCTTAAGGATGACGACCTGGCAGTCATAATGAAGGATGAACTCATTCTTAAAAGCATAAGACCAAAGAACATTGAGCCTGAGGTGAAGCAGGTAGACCTTAAGATCGGTGAGATAGACAAGGAAGGATTTCCTCATTTTATGCTGAAGGAGATCTTTGAGCAGCCCAGGGCCATTCATGACACTTTCAGGGGAAGGGTCCTTCCCGATCACTCGGGGATCATGCTCGGGGGACTCCACACCGTCCTTGAAACCATTTCAAAGTCAGAGCGGATAATCATTGTGGCCTGCGGAACTTCGTGGCATGCTGGCTTGCTCGGGGAGTACATTTTCGAGGAATTTGCCAGGATACCTGTAGAGGTGGAATATGCGTCAGAGTTCCGGTACAGGGATCCGATCATCAAGAAAGGGGATATTGTGATAGCTATTAGCCAGAGCGGTGAGACAGCAGATACACTGGCCGCGGTAAAGCTGGCAAAGGAGCGCGGTGCCATGGTCCTCGGAGTATGCAATGTTGTAGGTTCAAGCATTCCGCGCGAAACCCATGCCGGTGTTTATACGCATGCAGGTCCGGAGATAGGCGTTGCATCCACCAAAGCCTTTACCACCCAGGTGACTGTGCTGGCAATGATGGCATTTGAAATAGGATTCCTGAAGGGAGTGATCTCTCAGGATTACTATAAAACACTGATCGATGAACTGGTTTCAATACCCGACAAAATAGAAAATGCACTGAAGGTCAATGACCAGGCACTTGAACTGGCCAGGAAATACAAGGATACACGGAATGCCCTTTACCTTGGACGCGGATATCTGTTCCCTGTGGCACTGGAGGGTGCACTTAAGCTCAAGGAGATATCATATATCCATGCTGAAGGATATCCTGCAGCTGAGATGAAACATGGTCCGATTGCCCTTATTGATGAGAACATGCCGGTGGTTGTGGTTGCAACCAGGGACGATACCTACGAAAAGATAATCAACAATATCCAGGAGATAAAGGCAAGGAAAGGGAATGTAATTGCGATTGTGACCGAGGGTGATGAGCTTATAAAAAAAATGGCCGATTATGTGCTTGAGGTCCCGGCCACTCTTCCTTCATTCTCGGGAATAGTAGCAGTGATACCGCTTCAGCTTCTGTCATATCACATCGCTGTCCTGAGAGGCTGTAACGTCGACCAGCCCAGGAACCTGGCCAAATCAGTAACCGTAGAGTAGCAACTTAAATTCCCATCTTAAATGGATCCAAATAGTAATTTCAGAAAACTCGCCGCATCTGAAATAGAAAAGCTTGCAGCAAATGGCTGTAAATGTGACGACTGGAACAGGATTGTCGTTGCCGAAGGATTTGATCCTGACAGGTGTCTGAATGTGATCTTTTCAGGATATATAATGCTCGGCAGATTCAGCAAGACTCATGTTGACAATTCCGGCGTCAGTATTCGATGCGGCATCACCAATGCGCATATACATAATTGTACTATCGGTTCGGAAGTATTTATAAGCAATATCGGGGAATACATTGCCAATTATGATATAGAAGATGATGTTATCATTAAGGACTGCGGCAAGATCTTTACTGATGGTGTTTCCTCATTCGGGAACGGAACTGAGGTTGCCGTACTGAATGAAACAGGAGCCCGGTCAGTGAGAATATGGGACAGGTTATCAGCCCACCAGGCTTACATTATTGCCCTTTACCGGCACCGAATCAAAGCCGTTCAGAAGATCGAGCAGATGGTAATGGATTATTCAGCTTCGGTCAGTTCCGAAAGGGGAAAAATCGGAAAAGAATCAAAAATCTGCAGCTGCCGGCATATAAGGAATGTAAAAATAGGTCCATGCACTCATATAGATGGCGCGATCAGCCTGAATGAAGGTACAATCAACTGCTGCAGTGAGGATCCGGTATTCATCGGCCCAGGGGTCATCATGGAACATTTTATTGTTTGTTCCGGATCAACAGTGTCGGAATCGACACTTATCGACAAATGCTTTATTGGTCAGGGTTGCGTCCTTTCAAAGCATTATTCCGCTGAAAATTCATTGTTTTTTGCCAATTGCGGAGGATATCATGGTGAAGCATGTTCAATTTTTGCAGGCCCTTATACCGTAACCCATCATAAATCAACACTGCTGATAGCAGCAATCTTTTCATTTATGAATGCGGGCAGCGGTTCGAACCAGAGCAACCACATGTATAAGCTTGGACCGATCCACCAGGGGATAATGGAGCGTGGTTCAAAAACAACCAGTGATTCTTATGTCCTATGGCCGGCAAGGATCGGTCCGTATACTCTGGTAATGGGGCGCCACTACAAGAACATGGATACATCTTCACTCCCATTTTCTTACCTGATCGAAAGCAATGATGAAAGTATCCTTGTACCCGGGATAAACCTCCGGAGTGTCGGAACAATAAGGGATGCACAGAAATGGCCTGCCCGTGATGTAAGGAAAGATCCGGTAAAGCTAGACCAGGTCAATTTCAATCTTCTTAGTCCATATACCATCAGGAAAATGTTTGAGGGACGCGATCTGCTCCGAAAGCTTAAATCGGTTTCCGGGAGCGTATCAGCGACGTACTCATACAATAACATGCTTATAAAGGGTGCCTCCCTCGAAAGGGGCATAGAACTCTACCAGACCGGTATCAACAAGTTCCTTGGAAACTCACTGATAAAGAGGCTTGAAAACATTAATTTCAAAACCAATGAGGAATTAAGAAAGCGCCTTGTACCCGACCAGGAAATGGGAAAAGGGGAATGGGTCGACCTGGCAGGACTGATAGCGCCAAAGCAGGCAGTAAGCATGCTGCTTGACGATATCGAGGCAGACAGGATAAATTCGGTTGAAGAGGTAGCAGAAGCTTTCAGGCAGATGCATAAATCATATTATGACTGGGAATGGACATGGGCCTGGGAAAGGATCGAGCAGGAGGAGGGAAAGAGTGTTAATGATTTCACGGCTGTCGATATTGTAATGTTGACTGAAAAATGGAAAAAGAGCGTTATCTATCTCGACAAGTTACTATATGAGGATGCCCGCAAGGAGTTCAACCTTTCATCGATGACCGGATTCGGAATTGACGGTGGGGAAGAGATCAAGAAACTCGATTTTGAGCAGGTAAGGGGAGATTTCAATTCGAACAAGGTAGTAGCGGCCATCCAGGAGCATATTAAACAAAAAAGTACTCTTGGTGACGAGCTGATCGAAAGAATGTCAAGGATAAAAGTCTGAGAGCCTATCTTCCGGAATACATCTGATCGTAGTATTTTTCATAATCGCCTGAGATCACTCTCTCAAGCCATCCGGTATTTTTCAGGTACCAGTCGACTGTCTTTCCCAGTCCCGTTTCAAAATCTGGCAAAGGGGTCCATCCAAGTTCCCGCTTCAGCTTTGACGAGTCGATCGCATATCGCAAATCATGTCCCGGCCTGTCCTTTACGAATGTGATCAGCTTCTCGGAAGTCCCTGCCGGACGCCCGAGCTTCTTATCCATTATCCTGCAAAGGAGCTTTATCAGATCGATGTTCTTCCATTCATTGTTGCCGCCGATATTGTATGTTTCCCCCGGATTGCCTCTATGGAATATCAGGTCGATTGCAGCAGCATGATCCTCTACATAGAGCCAGTCGCGGATGTTTTCTCCTTTTCCATAAACAGGGACCGGCCTGTTGTTTTTTATGTTGTTTATTGCGAGCGGTATAAGTTTCTCAGGAAACTGG
>JAUZNW010000164.1 GCA_030706785.1 Bacteroidota bacterium
AGTATTACCCTAATTGTTTTCATCTTAAATTATTGTTTTGGTTATTAAAATGGCAGATACGGGATGCAATCCATATCTGCCCTGGATTAATTAATAAATTATCATACAGGCATTTCAGGCAATGTAAAACCTGTGCGGTATGTATGTTTAATCATTTCTGAAGCGAACTGACGGGCATTCAGAGTCAGGTTCGGCCTGTTGAATTTAGGATCACCATCAACTATAGTGAAGTTATCTGATATTGTCAGCCTGACCTTATCATCAGCTCCGATATTGGTGAATTCCATTTTCTCGCCGTTCCATTCGAGTTCTTTATTCAAGCCCTGAAGTCTGACAGCAAGGACACCCATGACAACCATTTCGTTGAATGGGCCGGCTTCTGAGAAATCAGATTTTGTTTTAACCCTGCTTTCCGGACTCTCTTTGCAGGCACGTACCCAGTCCATTTCATGTCCACCATTCATAGCATTCTCAATCCTTCTTTCAGTCTTGGGAACTACCGGTTTGCGGCCTGACAAGAGCCATGGATCCTTGCCATAACATCCGCATATCAGCTTATCCTTTGTTCCATGGAATATGACAGCACCTCCACCATCGTTCATATCTTTGCCTGCCGGCCAACCTATTGGTTTTGGAGGTTGAAGACCACCATCATACCATGTAACCTCAACCTGTGGAAGTTTCATTTTAGCATTTTTCGCCGTAATCCGCTCAGGATAAACCAGATTAACCATTTGAGCATTAGGAGCACAATCTGTTAAAAGTAACGTTGAACTGCCTTGTGCCCGAATTGGATATTGAAGCTTAAGTCCCTTGAAAACAGGATGAAGAATATGACAGGCCATATCGCCAAGAGCGCCTGTACCGAAATCCCACCAGCCTCTCCAGTTCCATGGAGTATAAAGGCTGTTATACGGACGCATTTTTGCCGAGCCTATAAAGAGATCCCAGTTAAGTGTGTCAGGCACCCATTCTCCTTTTGGAACATTAAGTCCCTGTGGCCATATAGGTCTGTCAGTAAATGCTTCTACCTTTCTGACATCCCCAATTTCACCATTTTGTAACCATTCAATTGTCAGGTTCACTCCCTCATCAGAAGATCCCTGGTTACCCATTTGTGTAGCTACCTTGTATTTTGCAGCCAGCTTAGTAAGTAACCTCGATTCATAAACAGAATGAGTCAATGGTTTCTGAACATAAACGTGCTTACCCATTGTGATCGCATTGGCAGCAACGATGCAGTGAGTGTGGTCGGGAGTTGCGACAATAACTGCATCAATCGATTTTCCCATCTCATCGAACATCTTACGCCAGTCCCAATAGCGTTTTGCGTTGGGATTTGCTTCAAAGACCTTTTTCGCATATCCCCAGTCAACATCGCAGAGAGCTACAATATTCTCTGTCGGAGCAACATTCTTGAGGTTTGAATTACCCATTCCTCCGATACCAACAACAGCAATATTAAGTTTGTCACTCGGAGCCCTGTGGCCAAATCCGCTGACAACTGAGCTTGGAAGTATCGTCAGCCCTGCAGCAACAGCGCCGGTTGTTCCAATAAAGGTCCGGCGTGTGATTTTCTTGGAATTCTCTTTCATTGTAAGGTATTTTTAATTTGATATTAAGATTTGGTTTTATATGTAAAAATAACAATTTCCTGTAATTTTTATTAAATATTTAATTGTCAGGGAAACCAGAACTATAGTTCTCTTATCCAGATATTTCTGTAAGCAACAGGATTGCCATGATCCTGCAGGACAATTGGGCCAGGCCCATGTTTCTTGACTGAATATTCGGGCATTCCGATATAAAGAGTCGGCCCTCTCAGACTAACATTGTTCTGGATAAGAACACCGTTGTGCAGAACGGTTACACGCGGTGGCGTGAAATAAACTGTGGAATCCGAAGAAAACCTTGGAGCTGTATAAATGATATCATAAGTCTGCCATTCGCCGGGCTTCCTTGAGACGTTAACAAGCGGTGCATACTGTTTATAGATGCTCCCGGCCTGGCCGTTTCTGTATGTCCTGTTGTTGTAGCTGTCAAGTACCTGGACTTCATACAATCCCTGAAGATAGACTCCGCTGTTGCCTCTCCCCTGTCCATCTCCGATAACCTCCGACGGAGTTTTCCATTCCACATGAAGCTGGAAATCATTGAATTTCCGTTTTGTCTGGATAACACCGGATCCTTTTACGCAAACCAGTTCACCATTCTTTACAATCCATTTTGTGGGATTTCCCATTGCATCTTCCCACTCCTTGTTCACATCCCTGCCATCGAAAAGAATAATTGCATCAGAAGGTGGCATTCCAACCTGTGCGGGCGGCTGGATTACTTTGACTTCCGGATCCATGATCTCAGTCATCTGGGGTGTCATCCTGGCCGGGTATTCCTCTTTTTGCTGCTGAGCCGGCGGTTTTTGCTGACCCTGTGCGAGGCACAAATTGCCTATAGCAAGTGCCAGGCATACAATAAGTAAATGTTTCATCTGATCAGAATTAGTTTTGATTAATAGATTTATTTGAATTATTTTACACGAATTCCCAGGGAAAGCAAAAACATAAAAAAGTTAAGTGGGTGCGTTTACTGAACTGCAAGATAATCAACATTAAGGAATACGACATCGTAAAATTAAAAACCTTTTGGACAAAGTGTCTTTGCCGGCCTGATTTTAATTTTTTTTAAACCCTCTCCTGTTCCAAATCACTACCTGGTATCTCCGCCACAGGTAATCAAAGGGATAGACCAGGAAATGTATGAACCTGGTATAAGGAATCATTCCTATAAGTATGAATGCTGAAATAATATGTATTTTGATCAGGACAGGAAGGGCCACAACTGCGTTAACATCCGGCTTGAAGTAAAATACCGACCGGAGGTAGGGAGTCAGTATTTCAGTAAACCAGGTTGAACCCCACCTGTAGAATAATGCTGTTATCAGACCTGAAAGTACCTGTAATGTCAGGATAGCAAAAACTAACACATCCATCCAGGTGGTCACTGCACGGACTCGTTTCACCTGTATTCTTCTTAATATCAGAATAGCCAGGCCGGCAAGCGCAATGATGCCGAAGGAAAATGCAGTAATTTCCAGGACATGCAGCCTCAGAGGTACCCCGTCCCAGGCGAGAACAGTACGGGGGATCAGGAAGGCAGTCAGGTGACCGAAGAACAGGAAAATGATTCCCCAGTGAAAAGGTCTGCTTCCGAAGAAGAGGCGCCTGCTTTCAAGAAGCTGGCTCGACAGGGATGAAACTTTAAAACCACGGAAAAAATACCTGTACAGGCTGCCTGCCAGAACAGAAACAAGAGCCACATAGGGAAGTACGATAAAAGGAATAAGTCCCTTCATTGTTTCATTTTTTTATAGTCAGATTCCATGATAAATTCAAGGATCTCCAGTAATCCCCTGTAGACATTTTCAATAGTTCCGAATGACCTGACCATTTCCCTGATAGCGGGGATCAGGGCAGAATCCATCATCTCCAGGACCAGTTCCTTATCTTCGATTCTGGGCAGCAGGGTCAGCACGTTTGGCAGATGATCAGCAAGCTCATTTTCGCAAGGATTACCTGCCGACTCCTGTTCATGTTTCATTTGTGAAAGAAAGACGCCCCTCCTGTGATCCTCGCCGAAAAGAACATAGCCTATGTCGAGGAAGCATAATGCCTGAACATCAAAGGTGCTAATATAATACTCCTGTCGTTCGGCCACTGTCTTTGACATTATATGAATCCTGAACGGATCATATTTTTGCATCAAACCGTTATCATACCCGCTGATTATTTCCCGCCATTCCTGAAGGTGATCCTTCTGCCCGTTATCAGGGTACCGGAACATCTCCGCCAGCCGGCTATAGTGCTTAAGGTCCGTCATTTTACAATCCTCTTTCGGGTTTCTCAATAAATCCGAAACCTGCATTTTCCTTTCTTATACGGGTTTCTTCATAAGCTTCAATTGCTTCTTCCCGGTGTGTGGGCGGGATCACAAATCTTTCCCTGAATCCCGCGAGCGAGGTAAGCCTGAAAACCGCATCGGCCGTTTCAGACGTATATCGGGCCCGGTTCAGAGCTTCCTCCGCCTCAGATTTGGAAATATCACCGACATTGACCGATCGCCTGTATATCCGTACTGCCATCAGTTTTGCGAGGGTTTCCCTTATCAGATCAACATCCCCGGCAGTGAAGATGCCGGCAAGGTACTGCATCGGCAACCTGGAGCTTTCTACGGGATCCCACAGAGTAGAGCCGGTATTGTCATACTTGCCATCAGTCACCGCTGCCGGCGAAGGAAGCAGCGGAGGCACGTAGAACAGGTTCGGAATTGTCCTGAATTCGGGATGAATCGGCAATGCAAGCCCCCAATCAATGATAAACTTCCGTACCGGTGAATTCCTTGCCGCCTCCATGGTTGAATCAGGAATACCTGCAATCCGTGCCTTTATAATGACCTCCGGATCATTCGGATCGAGATAGATCCCAAGCTGGTTCCTGACAAGGTCACTGTCCGGTGATGTAGCTACTTTTTCAATCTGATCGGCATCATAAAGCATCACACCCAGGTACCTTATTCTTCCCACGCATGTATGCATACAGGCAGGAAACTGCCCGGTCTCAACCCTCGGATAGCACAGGATGCATTTTTCCGACTTGCCTGTCTTCCAGTTGTAATAAACCTTCTTATACGGGCATGCGGTTATGCATAAACGCCATGCCCGGCAGCGTTTCTGGTTCAGAAGGACGATCCCGTCTTCACCTCGCTTGTAAAGGGCGCCCGACGGACAAGCTGCAATACAGGCAGGATTAAGGCAGTGATTGCAGATCCTCGGCAGGTAGAACATAACCATCCTGTCGAGCCGGAAGAGAGCCTCCTGTTCAGCTTCACTCAATCCTGCAAGTCCTGAATCTTTCCTTGCATAAAGGGGTGATCCCCCGAGATCATCATCCCAGTTCGGGCCTGCCACGGGGGTTATTCTTTCACCTGTTATCTGGGAGACCGGCTCAGCAGTTGGTTGATCATCCCCTTCCGGGCTGTCAAAAAGCTTATTGTACTGGTAGGTCCATGGTTCATAATAGTTATCAATTACAGGCATATTGGTATTGTGGAAGATAACACCAAGTCCTTTAACCTTGCCTGCCCCCCTGAGTCTGGCATGATCTCCGCCTTTCTCCCAGCCTCCCCTGTAGATTTCCTGCTCTTCCCATTTTCTCGGGTATCCTGTTCCTGGCTTTGTTTCAACGTTATTCCACCACATGTATTCTGCCCCTTTCCTGTCGGTCCAAATATTTTTACATGCAATGGAGCATGTGTGGCATCCGATGCACTTATCAAGGTGAAAGACCATGGCGATTTGAGATCTTATGTTCATTGCATATGTATTTAAATGATCAGAACACTGCTTCACCTAATTTCTGAACCAGCACAAAAGTATCCCTGTTGACCCCTGTCGGCCCCCAGTAATTGATATGGTAGGTGAACTGGCCGTAGCCTCCTACAAGCAGGTTAGGTTTAAGATGGATTCTTGTAAGGCTGTTGTGCCCACCTCCCCTCCGGTATCCGCGTGAAGGCGATTTCGGCACCGAGTAAGTCCTTTCAGGAGCATGATAAACGATACATATACCCTGCGGGATTCGTGAGCTCACACATGCACGGGTACAGTAAACACCATTATCATTCAGGACTTCCACCCAGTCATTGTCACTTATTCCCAGGTCTTCAGCGTCCTTTTCACTCAGCCAGCATGGCTCCATTCCCCGTGAGAGTGAAAGCATTCGCAAGGTATCTCCGAAAGTCGAATGGATATGCCATTTCCCGTGAGGTGTGAGGACATTAAGCATCCTGGCCTTCCCTTCTGCGACTGACTTCCTGAGATCACCATACAATTCCGGCCGTGGAGACGGTTTATAGGTTGGAAGGTTTTCACCGAACAAGATATAGCCTTCATGGTCGATATACGAATGCTGGCGGCCTGTAAGTGTCCTCCAGGGAACCAGGTGCTCAACGTTCAGGGTATATGCCGAATAAGCCCTGCCATCCGACATTATCCCGGACCATAGGGGTGAGTTCAGCAAACGCCGGGGCTGGGATTGAAGATCCGCATAAGTTACCGTTATATCTGAATTCTCAAGCCTTAACTGGCTCAGGTCCAGCCCGGTATTTTTTTCTTCCGCCCTGAAGGCCCTTTCACTCAGCCTGCCGTTGGTAACTGATGAGAGGAGCAGTATTGCATTAACAGCTTCCTGATCCTCCTTTATTGAAGGATAAACCTCCTGCCCGTATACGTTTATATGGTCTTTGTCCCGGACCATCTGATCGTAGAAGTCCTCAACAGGGATAGAAATACCGTGAGCGCCAACACCTGCCCTTACATTCGGCCCGAGGCTGATGTACTGTTCATAAAGCCTTGTATAATCCCTTTCCACGAAGGTGATCTGATGCATTGTTTCTCCCGGAACCGGATCGCATTCACCCGCAAGCCAGTCGTTCATGACCGGCTGTGCTATCTCGCCAGGTGTGTCATGAGCTATAGGGAGATTTACGACATCCGGTATCTTTTCAGGGAGATGCTTCCTGGCAATCCGGCTTGTGTGCCTGGCAATTTCACTGAATATCTGCCAGTCGCTCTTTGATTCCCAGCTTGGCGGTACAGCCGGGGAGAGAGGATGTATATAGGAGTGAAGGTCTGTCGTATTCAGATCGGCCTTTTCATACCATATAGCAGCAGGAAGCACAATGTCCGAATAAAGCGCCGAAGTATCCATTCTGAAATTCAGATCCACAACAAGATCCAGTTTGCCCTGCGGAGCATTTTCTCTCCATTCAAGTTCCTTAACAAGATCCTTTGCCACCTCATCGGCAATGTCATTGTGATGCGTCCCCAGATAATGCTTCAGGAAGAATTCATGACCCTTGCCGCTCGATAAAAGCAGATTCCCTCTCCACATATAAAGGATCCTGGGAAAATTAACCTCGCTGTCAGGATCATTGACCGAATACTTAAGTTCACCATTTTTCAATGCTTCTACTATGAACTGAGCAGCTCTTTTATTATCTCCTGCACCCGCCTGCATTGCCTCGCGTGCAACGTCAAAATTATTCCTGTTATACTGCGGGTAGAACGGCATCCAGCCGCTCCTTAACGATCGGGCTATCAGATCTGCAGTATGCTTTGTTGAGAAACTGTTTCCCGGTACGGAATTATAGTCAGCCTGGTTATTGTCATATCTCCACTGGTCAGAGTGAATATAGTGCCAGATGGGTCCCTGCTGAAACCTGGCCGGAACACCCCAGTCCTTCCCTGACATAATGGTGCTCCAAGAATCGAACGGGGCCAGCTTTTCCTGTCCGACATAATGATTCATTCCACCCCCGTTAACTCCGATGCAACCGGTATACATAAGTGCCATAGCGGCCGACCGGTAAATAAGGTTACTGTGAAACCAGTGATTCACCCCTGCGCCGATTATGATCATGCATCTGCCCTTTGTGGCTTCAGCTGTGTTATACCATTCCCTGGTAAACCGGATCACTGTCTCTGAGCTGATACCGGTGTATGACTCCTGCCATGCAGGTGTATAAGCTGCCATAGTATCGTCATATGAGATGGGATACCCTCCTTCAAGACCCCGGTCGACGCCAAACTGTGCCATTAGCAGGTCATAAACGGTAGTAAAAGCAATTTCGCCTGAGGGCGTCTTGAGGTATTTTACAGGTACACCCCGTCTTATCTTCCTGTTTTGTGAAAATTCGGTGAAATCAACCTGAATGATTTTGTCACATCTGTCGATCAGGGTAAGGACAGGAGTGTATTCCATATCGTCTTCACCATCCTGATTCTTCAGATTCCAT
>JAUZNW010000165.1 GCA_030706785.1 Bacteroidota bacterium
ATCAGCTACTATACTTGTTTTATACACATTATTTGGAACATTGCTGAATTTTAATAATGACTTTATAATTCCGTTTGCCGTAATACTTATCCATTTTGTATTGATCTCTGTGTTACTCTTTGGAATGCGCATCTCAGTCAAAATGCTTTTCAGGTTTGCCACAAGTTCAATAATTGCATCTACAAAAAGGATTTTAATCTATGGCGCGGGGGAGATGGGCTTTATAGTGAAACGAGTGCTGTTGAGCGATCCCCGTGGAGGATTCAGCGTTGCCGGTTTTATTGACGAAAGCAGGGCTCTTCAGGGTAAGAATATTAATGGTATCCATGTATATGGGCCCGATATTTTGTCTTTTGATTTCCTGCATAATAAAAATATCAGGACTCTCATCCTGGCAATCAGGAACCTCCCGCCGTCGAAGAAACGAGAAATAATACAGCAGGCAATTGACAGTGGCCTTGAGATCCTTGAAACCCCGGCTGTTGAGAAATGGCTTAATGGTCAGCTTGAACTGAAGCAGCTTGAGAAAGTCAAGCTCGAGGATCTTCTGGGAAGGGATCCCATCAGGCTTGATATGGAGTTGATAGGAAGAGGATTGGTAAGAAAGACCGTCATGGTAACAGGAGCTGCAGGATCAATAGGCTCGGAGATTGTGCGGCAGCTTTCACGATTCGTTACTCACAACATAATACTTGTCGATCAGGCTGAAACACCAATATTTCATCTTGAAAATGAACTCCGGAAGAAATTCGGACATGTAAAGTTTAAAACCCAGCTTGCCGATATTACAAATGTTGAAAAGATGGAGTCCATTTTCGAAGAGTTCCATCCGGAAATAGTATTTCATACAGCTGCATATAAGCATGTTCCATTAATGGAGGAGAATCCTCACGAAGCAGTCAGGGTAAATATTGGAGGGACCAAAATCCTGACAGAATTATCTGTTAAATATGGTGTGAAGAAATTCGTAATGGTCTCAACCGATAAATCGGTGAATCCCACAAACATCATGGGTGCATCGAAGCATGTCTGTGAAATGATTGTTCAGGCTAAAGCAAAAGATGGCGTCAAAACACAGTTTGTTATCACCAGGTTTGGTAATGTTCTGGGTTCCAATGGATCTGTTATACCGTTATTCAGAAGACAAATTGAGGAAGGAGGGCCGGTCACTGTCACTCACCCCGATATCACCAGGTATTTTATGACAATCCCAGAAGCCTGCCAGCTGGTTCTCGAAGCAGGATTCATGGGAAAGGGAGGGGAGATTTTTGTGTTCGACATGGGACAGCCTGTTAAGATTGTCGATCTTGCCACTAATATGATCAGGCTTTCAGGACTGGAACCCGGAAAGGATATCAAGATAGAATTCACCGGCCTGAGGCCAGGCGAAAAGCTCTATGAGGAGCTGCTTCTGGACAAAGAGGTTATATTACCCACTCATCATGAAAAAATAAAGATCGCCAAGGTTGATAAGATAGATTACAAATCAATAATACCGAAGATTGATTCGATACTTCATAACCTCTATTCACTTTCCGAAAAAGATGTGGTCACATTCTTTGAGGAGATGGTACCTGAATACAAGATCTCAAAGGAAAATTCCAATGGCCCCTACATGAAAGAGAGTTCTGATAAAAAGCATAAACCGGAACCTGAGACTGTCGCTCCAAAAAAATAAATCCCTGAGGATTAATCAGGGAACTCAGCCAGACATAAGAAATTTCTGTGAACCTGAAGGGACTCGAACCCCCAACCTTCTGGTCCGTAGCCAGATGCTCTATCCAATTAAGCTACAGGTCCGGAATAATGATGCGCAGGCAAATATAGCAAATTTTTGTTGTTGGGATTATTGCATACCTTTATTTGTCCCCAAACATAAAATAATTTAGCTGTTGTGTCGTTGGGAACCAATGGATAACAATTGCATCATGAAGAAAATAACCAGAATAATTCTAAAAGTACTAATTGGATTAATCCTGCTTGTACTTATCCTTTTATTCACAGTACCTATCCTGTTCAAGGGTAAAATAAAAGCAAAAATCGAACAGACAATCAACGAATCTGTAAATGCCAGGGTAAATATCGCTGATTACAGAGTTGGTTTTTTCAGAAATTTTCCAAACCTGTCATTATCACTGAAAAATGTTTCGGTAGCAGGTATCGATATGTTTGAAAAGGATACTCTTATAAACATAAAAAACCTTGATTTGGTATTTAATCTTGCAAGCCTTTTTAGCAAGACCGGTTACGAGGTAAAATCAATAATCATTGACAAGGCAGTTGTAAAAGCCCTTGTCCTGAAGGATGGAAGCGCTAACTGGGACATCATGAAAGATACTACGGAGACTTCAGCTACAGAAGTACCTTCGTCTTCCATGAAGATCCTGCTGAAAAGAATTGAAATCCATAACAGCTCGGTATCGTATATAGATCAGGAATCAGATATAGAAGCCAGACTAAATAAACTGAGCAGCTCTATGAATGGCGACCTCACGGAGAATGAGACTAATCTCGCAATAGATCTGCAGGCCGGGGAAGTGACCTATATCATGGACGGAGTGAAATATTTAGACAAGGCAGTTGCGGATTCCAGGATCAACCTTCTCGCAAAGCTTGATAGCATGAAGTTTTACATTAAGGATAATTACCTAGATATTAATGATCTGAGGCTGAATTTTGCAGGAATGGTAGAAATGCCGTACGATGACATCGGAATGGATCTTACCTATAAAACTGAGCGGACGTCATTTAAATCCCTGCTTTCACTTGTACCGGCAATTTACGCGAAGGATTTCAAGGATCTAAGGGCGAACGGTGAATTCAGTCTCAGCGGTACTGCAAAAGGTGTGTACAGTGACGCAGACAGTACTATGCCTGACATGTCAATGAATATTAAGGTTGACAATGGATTAATCAGCTATCCCTCATTGCCTGAAAAGATCAGCAACATAAATCTCAAATCGGAAGTTTTTGTCGACGGAAAGGATTTGGATAAAACTAAAGTCGATGTGGACAAATTTCATATGGAGCTGGCTGGGAATCCATTCGACATGTCATTTTCGCTTAAAACCCCGATGAGCGATCCTGACTTCAGGGGGTCAATGAATGGAAAACTTGATCTCGGTTCACTTTCAAAGGCTATCCCGATGGACAGCATTTCCTTATCCGGATTGATAGATATGTCAGTCAATATGGCCGGTAAGATGTCAATGATCGAAAAGCAAAAATATGAGAGTGTCAGGGCAGAAGGCAAAATGAATATATCCGGCATGCTGGTTGCAATGAAGGGTTATCCCGCGGTTGAGATTCAAAACGCGGGTCTGGAATTTACCCCTGCTTATGCTTCTCTTACGGATGCTGAACTAAAAATAGGCCGGAACAGCGATTTCTACCTTAACGGCAGGCTGGCAAACTATATCCCTTACGTCTTAAAGAATGAAACAATCAGGGGGAACCTGGATATGCATTCAAAGCTGGTTGATATGACCGAGATCATGTCATCCCTCGGTACAGATACTACACAGACTGAAGATACTACTTCCCTTGCAATTATTAAAATTCCGAAAAATATTGATTTTGATTTCAATGCCTTGATCGACAAATTTAATTATAACAAAATCAAGGTGAACAATGTAAAGGGGCATATTATAGTTAAGGATGGCATAATGAGCCTTCGTGAGACAGGAATGGACCTGCTCGGAGGGAAGATTGCCATGAATGCCGATTATGATACAAGGGATACACTGAAACCGTCTGTAAAAGCCGATCTGAGCATTGAAAGCCTTGGAATTAAAGATGCGTTTAATACTTTCAATACAATTCAGATGCTTGCCCCGACAGCAAAAGGATTAAGCGGCAAGGTCGGCACCAGGCTCACATACAGCAGCCTTCTGAAACCCAATTTCATGCCGGTTATCTCAACAATCACCGGAAGCGGAAAGCTTCAGTCAAATGAAGTCACTCTACTCGAGTCCGCCGCTTACAAGAAGATGAAGGAGATCCTGAAACTAGGCGATAACTACAGCAATACCTTTAAAGATATTAATGTAAGCTTTAAAATAAATGAAGGCAGGATCTATGTTAGCCCGTTCAATACAAAAGTAGGTAATCTTAAAATGAATATCAGTGGCGATCAGGGGATTGATCAGACCATAAACTATATAGTTAAAACTGAGATACCCCGATCCGATCTTGGCAATTCTGTCAATTCCCTGATTGATAATCTTTCTGCCCAGGCAGCTGCATTTGGATTTGGTTTCAAGCCTGCAGATATTATAAAGGTCAATGTCAAGGTGACAGGTACATTTCTAAAACCTGTAATTACACCTTTATTTGGCAATGCACCTTCTGACAGTACAAAAGGAATAAAGGAAACTGCAAAGGAGTCCATAAAACAAGTAGCCGGAGAGAAAGCAGATCAGGCAAAGGAAAAAGCAAGGAATGAAGCTGAAGCCCAGGCTGACAGGCTCATTAAGGATGCTGAGGAAAAAGGCCAGCAGATCCGTGATGAAGCTGCAAAAGGAGCTGAAAAAATCAGGCAGGAAGCTGATTTACAGGCCCAGAGGCTTATAAAGGAAGCAGAATCAAAAGGTCCCATTGCCAAAGCTGCAGCCCAGAAGGCTGCTGATGCAATAAAGAAAGAAGCTGACAAGAAAGCGACTCAGTTGACTCAGGGAGCAGATACCCAGGCTAATAAGCTGCTGGAAGATGCTAAAGCAAAAAAGGAGGAATTACTGAAATAATCTGAAAGTTGAAGGTCAGGAATTATTAATGGTAACGAACCATTCTTAATAAAAAAGGCTGGTCAAACTGAACAGCCTTTTCATTTATAATATAAATTCTGTTTTTAAAATTTCTTTTCGCGAATACGTGCCTTTTTGCCTGTGAGACCGCGGAGATAGAAGATCTTTGCCCTGCGGACCTTCCCATGCTTGTTAACTTCTATTTTATCGATAAAAGGGGAGGCGAGAGGGAATATCCTTTCAACACCGATATTTCCCGACATTTTTCTAACTGTGAAGGTTTCGGTATGTCCCGTACCTGACCGCTGGATCACAACACCACGGAACTGCTGGATTCTTTCCTTGTTACCTTCCTTGATCTTATAGTGAACAGTAATTGTGTCACCTGCAATAAATTTGGGAATCTCACTCTTGACTGCAAATTCCTTCTCGACAACATCCATTAAATTCATTTCTCAAAATATTTATCTTAAAAACAAGCTTTTAAAACAGGTCGCAAATGTACAACATCGGATTGTAATTAGCAATAGCACTGTTTGATATTTTTGATAACCCCTGATTGCATTAGGCTTAAAAAAGCCCTTCTTTGTGTGATTTGATTTTAATGTCCTGATTCCTTAGGCATGAGCAACTTATCGCCAGTATCCTGAATGACAGTCTTCTTCCAGGAATCAGAATAACCCGGTTGAAGCGGCATCACTGGATACCCCCATGGATTCCTTTCAAACTTCCCGTCCTTCTCCTTCTTTATATTCCCGTCAATATATTTAACCAGAAGGTATTCGCTTAGCTTCTTCCAGTTATCAAAAGTATTTGCTGCTGTTTTAAGTGAATAGTCCGTGAGGTATTTCCTTGCCTGTCTCTCATCCTGGTTCATCAGTTTGCCGGCTTCGTCATCGACAGTTGCAGTCTGTGCAATATATTCTGATTCAAGCTTTTTCTGGACTTTCAATGCATCCGCACTCATTAAATCATAACGAGAATAACACAAGTTGGCCACCTGGTTGAAAAGCCAGAAAGCTGACGTCGGAGAATAAGTAAGCATATCACCGTTTCCCTGCCTGAAACATTCGGGGACGTCAGTGATACCACAGTAAATAGGATTAAATACTGTAGTTGCCGCATCGTCAACCCCAAACCAGAAGATTCCGCCAACCGGATCCGGAAGCCAGCTTCTGCTCTCAGCTACAAAAACGAAACCTGTCTGCTGTGTTGATACTGCCCTTTCGTTGCAGTATTCCGGAGCATCGGGACTATCAGAAACTTTCCATTCAAGAGGACGCCAGCGATAAGGAGCGCCGAATGAACCTGCTCCGAAATCTTTTCTCATGTCAAGAGGCGTTCCTTCAAGATGGTCCCTCATGAAATTCATCATGTCGTAGTTTGAGATCTTTCGGTCGGGTTTGATCCAGAGCGGCATTCGCTTGCTAAGGTCATGACCAGAAGCATAGCTGAAATACTTCTGCATATCGCTATTTACAGATTTGAAAAATGACCATACACGCACTTCGCAAAATCTTGCTCCGGAGAATGTTATCGGATTATAAGTATCTGAAAAGCTGAATTCTTCATCCTTTCCTGTAAACAGCTTTTTGGATCTTGCCAGATCAATTACATCATATGCATAGATACATTCAACTAAAGGATCCATGAGTCTCCTCAAGTCCTTTGAGGTTATGGCTACACTGTTCTTTTTCCCGGTAGCAATCGGGAATGTCTGAATTCTGGCCTGGTTAGCATGCCCGCATATATAACCATCGGGAATATGACGTGCTACCCAGACGGCACCTTTGTTTCCCGGGCCCTTGCCGATGATCTCAAAGATCCATGCTTCATTGGCATCAGATATTGAAAAGGATTCACCCTCACTTGCGTAACCATATTCACTCACGAGATCGGACATTACCTTTATTGCTTCCCTGGCGCTTTTTGCCCTTTGCAGGGTTATGTAAATGAGGCTTCCATAGTCGATTATTGCTGTAGTGTCAACCATACCGCTAATCCCTCCGTAGGTTGTTTCACCAATTGCCACCTGATGTTCGTTCATGTTCCCGACGACTGAATATGTGTGGGGAATCTGTCTTATTTTGCCCATATACCTGTGGGTATCCCATTCATACACATCAAGCATGGATCCTGCAGGCCAATCCCTGGCAGGCCAGAAATACAGTTCACCGTACAACTGGTGAGAGTCGGCTGAATAGGTTATCATCACAGAGCCTCTGACTGAAGCGCCTTTTGTTACAAGGAAGTTGGTACAGGCATTTGTATACTGGTTATTTAAAATGCCTGCAATTATTATTATCAGGGCAAATACAAATAGTTTTTTCATAAATATTTAATTTTGATTAATTGTCACCATAAGGAAACAGGAACTGCAAAGGTAATAACCTGATCAGAAAAACAAAGGATTTCTCAAAGGCTTTTGAGAATGTCTGCTATGGTTTTAATAGTATCCGGATCTGCGACCTTTCTTGAAAACTCCTGGATTCCGCGAACTCCGCCCAAGTTGATGTCGTGCCGTCTGAAGATCATCTCGCTTTCTACTGTCCTCCTCCCGGTAAGGTGAACCTCCCTTGCTTTGGTGGCAGTAACAACCAATGCGACATTGGTCTCATCAATCCCGCTCCCTGGCATTATAATTAACCTTTCCCCGGCCTGGATGACCAGCTGCCTGATCAGCTCTATACCGTCCTGAGCTCTGTTTTTTAACCCGGAAGTGAGCAGTCTTACACAGCCTGCCACAATCACATCCTCCAGACCCTGAACAGGATCACTGCACATATCGAAAGCTCTGTGAAATGTAACGCTCATTGGATAGGCAAACTCGATAAGCCTTGCTGGACGCTCAATCTCAATGTTACCGCCTGAAGTAAGAACACCTGTAACAATTCCATCAACTCCTGATTCCCCGCACAGATCTATATCCCTTCTCATTATGTCATACTCAAGGTCTGAATATAGAAAATCGCCGCCCCTTGGCCTTATAATGACA
>JAUZNW010000166.1 GCA_030706785.1 Bacteroidota bacterium
ATAATCTCAAAGATTCCGTATAAATATGCAAAAACTATAATTATTATCAATTTTATATCCATGCTGGCTGTCCTTCTTTGATTATATTTTTCTGGCAACATTATAAGCATCAACGACTGCCCATATCCAAAATGCAATACTCCATAGGGAAGCAACATCATGCGTAATCCTTGGTATCCAATACTTCCAAACAGCATTTACATCATTCGCATGTATTGGTAAATTCGGATTCGCCATCGCAATCAGTGGCAATATCATAATATTCAAATTGGCAATAACTATTGCAGCAAAGATGATTGCTGCACCTTTCTTTCCCTCACCACCATAAATTTGACCTAATCCGGGAATTATTAATGATAGCAATGCGGCAATAAATGGATTTCGTTTCATAAGTATAATTAGTTATTAAATTCAATCATATTTCTATTTAGTAAGTTATCCTATCAGTATTAACCTAGAGAATCAAACATTAGGTTCTCAATGCTAAAGCATATTTAACGATTAGCGTTATTGTACCAAATACTAAGAAAATATCCAGATAGACAGCAAGTTTTAAAACACCAAAGAGACCATAGAACAATCCAAATACGATGAATGTCAGAGTTAAAGATTGAGAACCAAATCCATTATATAGAAGAAGAAATCCTATAATTAATGATAGTGTTGGACATGGGATAAGTCCCACTGGTGAAGCATACAGAAATTTTAAGAATGAATTCGAATTGACAAAATGCGGATATACAAGACCAAAAACAATCATCATTAATCCGATGACGACATAAACTAATTGTGATGTCTGAATTGGCTGATTTGATGCGCCAAAACTAAACATAATTATCAGCATCGTCAATACAGAGAAAAGTATTCCGTTAAACGGATTCGCAGTCAGCCATGCAAATACAGCCACAGAAATTACGGGTAAACAGACAGCCAAACTGAGTAATTTATTTGAAGGTTGCCACCTTAAAAGTAATGCCGCCAGTAACAAATAGAACACAGCGTGCCAGATAATCGCGTAGCTAGAATAATTATCAACGATTCTCTGTAATCCATTAATTATTTCTTCAGTTTTTGGCATATCAACTAAGTTTAATATTTGCCCGAAATTAATATTTGAATGGTAACCATGAAAGCAAGACAGTTATTCTTTTCAGAAAATTGAGTAAGTCTGTTCAATCCAATCCAATCTAACTTGCTTCTTTTCTGCTCAATTTGAATAGTTTAATAGTAAACAAAATCATCCACATCATTACTAACAGTCCTGCTGGCATTGCAAATTCCAATGCTAATTTCTCAACTGCAGGAACAAATGTTACCAATAGAATATAGATTATCATTAGTGAATTGCCAACCAAACCAATATATGAGGTTAAACGGCTGAAAACTTTTCCAAATAACATAACACCTGACATTAAAGCATTTGCAAATGGTATCAGCGAAAAACCAATGAAAACCCCAAGACTTCCATGTGCTCCTTTCGCTAACATGGCTTCTCCTGCTGCTGCCAAAAGCAATCTTTGTTCGTCTGATGATGCATTAAAATACTTATGGCTCAATTCGAGCATTGTTAAAGCAATATTGCTGGTAACAAAGATTGTTGTCCCGATAAGATATATAATAAGAGTCAACAGTGCAGAAGGATTAAGCACCTTTCGATGAGCAGCATAAAGAGCAAAAACTGATGGCATAAAAATTATTTGGATTATAATGTTTAACAAATCAAGATTGTACAACCCCAATAACCAATTATCTTTAAATTGGGTGTACCTCTCAATTGCGGTTTAAGGAAGTGCTGCTACATCACCACCTGTCACAGAACCAACAACCATATCAAGAATGATTCCACATAATACAATTATTGTTGTTACAGCTCCAACTTTATAAATGGTTTTCCATTGTTTGTCCGGGTCGTCCATATCTACTTGATTTGAAATAACATTATTTATTGGGTTTTAATTTCATTAATCTTTATTAATCTTACAAATTCAATGACTATCAACTGAATCAGGAAAGAATTAATTGGTCGGCTTATGATTACACTATGATAAAAAACTCTAACCTGAAGAAAACTTACTTATTGAGCGGAGCAACTGCCCTGATGTTGGGAATATTGTTTCTTATCTCGGCTATAAGTTTTATTTCATCAAGCATAACAGGAAATAATTGTGGTTGGCATTCAACACTCCAAAACAATTGGCTTATCGTAATTTTTAAACTTCATGCAGGATTAATCAATATTCAAGACGACCCTTTGCATGGACTGAACCTCTTGGATATTATCATATTAGTGGTGTTTAGTATTACATGTTTAGGATTGCACTTTAATCTTAGAAAATCCAGCAGGATATGGTCATTAATTGCTACAATATTATCATTGATTGCTATCCTTTTATTTTTGATTACACAAATTGCAGGTAGAAGCACTGTTATGCTTTCTGTTTTAATATTTTCTCTTGTGATGATAAAAGATAAAATCTTCAGTAAAGTGACCATTTATACAGGTATACTCGCAAGCGTTTTTCTATTTGTAGGTGACCTGAGTGTGGGTATTCATTCAAATTTTATAACAATCCTTTTTGGTATTGGGTATATATTATTGACATTATGGTTCTTTCTGATTTCTCGAACACTTTATTGGCTTGGGAGCAACAAAAATGAATAAAGAAAGTAGAATAAAGACTAAAATAATCGTTCACTTTAAAAAAGAAGAGGCGATACAATTGTGGAATAAATATGTCTCGCTGCATTTCCTCGTGCTATAAGGAATAGAAGTACCGCCTCATGGTCAAGTCGCTTTGACCGTAATATTTTAAAAAGGCGACACCACAATATATGATGTGGAGCTGGCGGGAGTCGAACCCGCGTCCAAACATGGAGACCATATGCTTTCTACATGCTTAGTCCTGCTTGTTTTTCGTGGCATGTCAGCTGCAGAACAACCTAACATGACCTTAGTTCCTGTTTGCTTCACCATCCGACCGGAACAATCTTCAGGCTAGCCCTGGATTGCGTGCGCCTCCTTATCGGGTTGGATCAGGGCAGAACCGCCCGGGAGACGTCCCGTCACGCCTATCGGTGTGATTAAGCCTGAGCTACTTTATTCGCTTAGGCAGCGAGAGCGTAATTTGATTCGCCAGTTATTGTTTTGTGACTCTGTTTAAGTGACGCGTCACCACACACTGCATGCTTACATACCACCTCTCATGCTGTCAAAACCATGTCAGCCCCGGTATTTAACATTTCATGCGGTACTGCGGTCTTCCAGCCTGCATTACCTGCATGACCAGTCATACTCTGCAAAATTACCGAAAAATAACTGAAAGGTGAAATTATAATCAAAAATCAGGCCGGATTATATACTTTTGATGATTATACAGTTACACGCTATGCATAAGACACTTAAAGTCGGAATACTTCGGGAGACCAAAAATCCGCCTGACAGACGTGTGCCTTTGACCCCACCCCAGATCATAGCTCTTCAGGAACTTTACCCTTTTGTTGAATTCTTTGTTCAGCCCAGCGATATCAGGTGCTATACGGACGAGGAATATGAATACCTTGATATTACCCTTAAGGAAGACCTTCATGAATGCGATATCCTGATGGGAGTGAAGGAAGTCGACAAAAGAACATTCAGACAGGGTAAGACCTATATGTTCTTTGCGCATGTTGGCAAGAAACAACCGCATAACAGAGAGATGTTCCGGGAGATGGCCCGGAAAAATGTGAGTCTTATCGATTACGAATACCTTGTAAATGAAAAAGGAGAGAGGATAGTTGCTTTCGGCAGATGGGCGGGGATTGTCGGCGCCTATAACGGACTCAGGGCAAGAGGGATCAACACAAACAGGTTCAGGTTGAAGCCGGCCCACCAGTGCAGGGATCTGGAAGAAATGCATGCGGGTCTCAGGCTGATCGGCCTGCAGCCGGGGTTGAAGATACTGGTGACCGGAGGCGGGAGGGTGGCAAACGGTGCACTTGAAACATTAAGCGTCTGTAACATCGTTCAGATAAGTCCGGATGAATTTCTCAACCGTGAATTCAATGTCCCCGTGGTGTGCCAGATCGGGCCGGAAACCTACACACGGCATAAAAAGGGCGAAAAATTCAGTTTCATGCATTTTGTTCAGCATCCAGATGAATACGAGTCGGCATTCTGCCCTTTCTGCAGGGTCACCGACCTGCTTATCACTGGCCATTACTGGGATCCGCAGTCTCCTGTCCTGTTCACAAAAGAGGATATGCGAAAGCCTGGATTCAGGATATCCGTCATAGCAGATATAACTTGCGACGTGGACGGATCAGTTCCTTCTACGGTTAGGACGACTACAATTTCCGATCCGTTTTATGCCTATAATCCTGTTACAGAGGCAGAAGAGCCTGCATTTTCAAAACCGGCAAATATTACGGTTATGGCTGTTGATAATCTTCCGGGTGAACTCCCGAGAGACGCATCGGTTGATTTTGGCAAACAACTGATGCACAGTGTCATGCATTCACTTTTCTTAAATCATGGAAGTTCTGTAATAGAGAAAGCAACAATCCTGAGAGACGGGAAGCTCACATCCCGGTTCAGTCACCTTGATGATTATCTCCGGCCTTAAAAATGTTATTCGCGACTCTGCCAGGATCTTAAAAAAATATAACTGTCTGACATAATGAATATAAAAGCGATTTTATATTTTTACCGATTATTTTTTAGATGAAAATAACCCTTCTCGGACCTGCATATCCCTACAGGGGTGGTCTGGCGGCATTTAATGAAAGACTTGCCCGCCAGTTTACCGACGAGTGTAAGGATATAGATATCAGGACTTTCAAGCTTCAGTATCCCAAAATATTCTTTCCGGGCAAGACTCAGTATATCAACGGTCCGGCACCTGAAGGGATTAAAATCGTAAGGGAGCTCAACTCGATCAATCCGTTTAACTGGATCTGCACAGGTCTCAAAATCAGAAAGCAGAAATATGATATCCTGCTTATCAGGTATTGGCTCCCGTTTATGGCCCTCTGCCTTGGTATTGTTGCAAGGATCGTGAAGTCGAACAAGTATACAATGGTCATTTCACTGGTTGATAATGTATTGCCGCACGAAAGACGTCCGGGAGACCTCTGGCTGACCAGGTTTTTTATGAAAAGTATCGACGGCGCTGTAGCTCTGTCTTACACTGTCCAGAAGGAAATAGAAAGCTTCAGGAATGATATCCCGGTCAGCCTGACCCAACACCCGCTATTTGATAATTATGGAGGGAAGATCAGGAGGGAAGAGGCGCTTTCCGCGCTAAAACTCGATCCGGATTATTTCTATCTTTTATTTTTCGGTTTCATCAGGAACTATAAAGGCCTGGACCTGCTTCTCAAGGCTTTCACCAACAAACGGTTGCGGAACAGGAAAGTGAAGCTTATAGTTGCAGGGGAATTCTATGAAAGCGAGGTTCCTTACAAAACTATTATCAGGGAAGGGGGTATAGAGGATGATGTTATCTTTTTCGACCATTTTATCAGGGATGAGGATGTCAGGTTTTTCTTCAGTGGAGCCGATCTGGTGGTTCAGCCATACAAATCTGCCACACAGAGCGGTGTAACCCAGATCGCCTTCCAGTTTGAGGTCCCTATGCTCGTTACTGACGTAGGCGGACTTAAGGAAATTGTTCCTCACGAGCAATGCGGCTATGTTGTCAAACCTGATCCTGAGGTCATTGCAGATGCAATAGTCGATTACCTTGATAATAACAGGAAAAATACCTTTACCGAATGTGTAAAGAAGGAAAAGGGAAAGTTTACCTGGGATAAAATGACAGACTCTGTGACCGAAGTGTTCTACAGATGCCTTTTGAAACAGCTTATCAGGGCGCTTTGATCTCTCTCAGAAAAGTGGGAGTTCCCGGGCATGACCAATTAATCCAGATTCAATCTCTCCCTTATAAGATAATTATTCCTTTCAGGTGAGCTCCGGTTAATCAGCTCACCTAGGAATCCTGTCAGGAACAGGAAGGATCCTATTATCATCACTGTAAGGGCGATATAGAAGTACGGACTGTCGGTTACCAGCGGAGCTCTCATGTGGTTATGTACAAAGATCAGCTTTCTTCCGCCCAGATAGCCTGCAATTATAAATCCGATGAGGAACATCAGCGTGCCCAGGGCACCGAAAAGATGCATGGGGCTTTTACCGAACCTGGTGATGAATCCAATAGTCAGGAGGTCAAGGTAACCTTTCATAAACCTGTCAAGACCGTATTTCGACACCCCGTATTTGCGGGGGCTGTGCATGACAATCTTTTCACCTATTCTTCGGAAGCCTGCTTTTTTGGCAAGCATTGGGATATAACGGTGCATTTCCCCGTAGACCTCAATATTCTTTGCAACCTCGCTCCTGTAAGCCTTGAGCCCGCAGTTGAAATCATGCAGCTTTATGCCTGAGAATAACCGCGCTGTGCCATTATAAATCCTGCTTGTAAAGCGTTTTACGAAAGGATCGTATCTTTTCTTTTTCCATCCTGATACCAGATCGTAGCCTTCATTCCTTATCATCTTTACCAGTTCCGGAATTTCATCGGGGCTGTCCTGAAGATCAGAATCCATTGTAACTATCACATCGCCTTTGGCCTCTGAAAAACCTGTGTGGAGTGCAGCGGCTTTCCCGTAATTTTTACGGAACCTAACGCCTTTAATGAATTTCTTATTCTCAGACAGCCCGGTAATTGTGTTCCAGGAGCCGTCGGAGCTTCCGTCATCAACAAAAATTACTTCAAAATCGAGATTCTCCCTGCTGCAGACATTTTCAATGCCGCTGGCAAGTTCCCTGATTGATTCTTTTTCATTATAAACCGGCAGAACAACTGACAGATCCATAAGCGGATACGATTATTTAACTTCCGGTGCGTCGATCAGTGGATTCCCTTCCTTCCTGACGAAGATTGCTACGATAAGAGACATAATTGTTCCGATGAACATATTGCTTACTATGCTGAAAGGAGCAATTATTCCTGGTTTCATAATCTTCTTCTGAAATTTCATACCTGCATCAAGAGCTTCCTGCGGTATGTTCCTTTTTTGCATCATTTCTTCAGTAAATGCGAGCTGCTTGTCGATAAGCCCGGTATCGATAACAGTGTAAAGGATGTATGTGAAAATTGCCACTATTATTGAGTAGTACAGAAAAATTATTTCACCTGAACCAAACGCTCTCCCGTAGGTTATATATCCGTAGAGGTAATTGTCACGATAGGATTTGACAAGGAAGTATAATAGTACTATCAAAACCAGCAAGAACACATATCCCTGGGTCCTGCTGAAAGTAAGATTGAGGAAATACATGACAAGAGAATAAACTATCCCGACCAATCCAAGGATTAGTCCGTTAGTTAGATTTACTTTCCAGACAGATACACTTTTTTCCATGATTTGTTCCTTTTGAGTTTCTGAGAAATGAATTTTGGCAAATATAGTCTAAATCCATAAAAGTGAGGTTTTACCAAAATGGAATTATTATTTGGCCGGCTATTCAGAAATGAGTATTTTTGCATCGGGTAAGTCTTATACGACCAGCTCCTGCTGAACTCCCCCAGGACCGGAAGGTAGCAAGGGCAGGTGGTTGTAGCGGTGCGATATAAGTAGC
>JAUZNW010000167.1 GCA_030706785.1 Bacteroidota bacterium
CACTGCGCCTGAAATGAATTTTCTCCTTTTCATCTTATGCCTGGATTGATGGTGAACTTATATTTCTGGTTGTTGGCTTTAACAAATATCGTCAATTTAAGCAGAAGCTATTCTGCCATGACCAGCTTTGTTAAAAAAACTGTTCTTGGTGCAACCGATTGCGATAAGCATCATGAAAAAAGGATTCTGCTTTATTTGACCGGATAGATGATAACCTTTGGAGGATAAACAAAATAATGCCATGCACTTTCTGCTTTTTCAGCGGTAAAATGCCCGTTGAAGACAAGGAACCTGTACTTAAGTACGTAATTTTTACCCGGATTGAGAAGCCAGTCCATGTCTTTTGTTGGACAGAAATTTGCGAACATATCTCCCCGCCCGTTAGAGTTCTCCGGCCAGATACGAAGTGGTTCCGGAAAATTGTAATTGGTCGGGAATGACATCATGACGACTCCGGCATAATCACTGTCAATCTCTCCCTGCACAATACACCAGCGGGCCTTGCTGCCGTCAGCATCCTTTCTTGTCTTTCCTTCAGATGTAAGTACCATGCTGTTTTTGTTATCCCATTTCTCAGTTGTCCGCCATCCAAGCCCTGCATATCGGTATTCAAGAATTTTAAAGGGACTATCTCCGGCGCAATCCATGAGGATATTGAAATCGACAAAGAAATAATCCTGGTCTGCCCCGGGGGCGTAAACCCTTACTTTCTGAAGCTCGTTCATGGCAACTTTTTCTGATCCTGTTTTCCTGAAAACAATATGTTCATGAAGAGCAGCAAATTCAGAAAAAACAGGGCCATTCTCAATTGAAATAAATTTGGCGAATCGGACAGTTCCCTGCCTTGCATTTAAATTCCAGAAGTCTACAGTATCTCCCTCATATTCCACATGAGTCCAGGGATTCCAGATGCCGTAGTGATGGTAATGGTCAGGGGGCTGAATGCGTGTAAGCACCTGACCGTGAGGTGACCAGAGAGGATGGATGAAAGCACTTCTTTTGTATGAAGTATCGATGCCTTTCGGAGGATAAACAGTCTTAAACCAGTACTGAAGCAGGTTTTTTGCGCCTGAATGGATAACAAGTGCCCCGTCTTTACTTGTTGCGGCAATTGTTTCAGGTTGCATTGCCATCCCTCGTGCCAGCTCAAATTTGTGCTTTTCACCGGCTGTGGTTCCTGCTGCCACCATCCAGGTCAGCTTCCTTGGAACTCCAGGTTCGATCTGATATGGGACTATATTCTGTTTTCCGTCCCTGACTTCATAAAGGACCAGGAGGGTATCGGAAAGCCAGGTAACTTCGTCAAGGTTGATGCTGACCGGAATGTTCAGCCCTGATGCAGGCTTGTCCAGCATCACTTCGAGCGTGGCAATTTTCTGGCTGTATATGGCAGGGTTTATCAGAAAGAATAAAATAATTACAACTGATCCTTTAATACTAAGCTGGTTTTTATTCATGATCAGGTGCGTAAAAAGTCGGACAAATGATTTAATTATTATCATCATGGGCAGGAGGGTAAAACTCTTTAAAATTATTAGAACAAATCCTGGAAGCCAAATTTTTTCAGAAAAATATGCAACCGATTGCGGATTTATGCAAAAATTATTTTGAAATACGCTTTTTATGCTAAATTTGTTTGTTCACCTTTTCCTGAATGAAAAACAACCGAGATGTCACAATTTATGATGTGGCAAAAGCTCTGAACCTTTCACCATCAACTGTAAGCAGGGCATTAAAGGATCACCCCCATATAAATCAGGCCACGAAGAAAAGGATACGGGCTCAGGCTAAAGCCATGGGGTATCAGCAGAACAAGTTTGCAAGTAATCTCCGGCAGAAGAAGACGAATACTATCGGGGTTGTAGTCCCGAAACTGAACAGCTACTTCATGGCATCAGTGATTGCCGGTGTTGAAAAAATCACAAACAAAAATGGCTACGGATTGATCATAAGTCAGTCTCAGGAATCGGGGAAACAGGAGATTTCATGTGTTTCGACCCTCTTTAACAGCCGGGTTGACGGCATGCTTGTTTCACTCGCATTCGACACGAAAAACCTTGATCATTTCAGCCTGTTGCTGAAAAAGGATGTCCCGGTTGTTTTCTTTGACCGTGTAGCCGAGTGCCACGGCTGCATGAGCATTAAAATTGATAATTTTAAAGCCGGTTATGAAGCAACCACACATCTTATAAGTCAGGGCTGCAGAAGGATTGTACATATCGGAGGTAATCTTCTCAGGAATGTCTATGCAGACCGTTACAACGGATACAGGCAGGCACTGGCAGATAATGGCATAGACCTGAACCATAAGCTTATTTTCATTACTGATCTTACAGCAGAATCGGGGACAGAGATAGCAAAGAAAATTTTAAAAATGGATCCTCTGCCAGACGGAATTTTTGCTGCCAATGATACATCTGCCGTGTCAGCAATGGTAGAACTTCAGGAGTCTGGAATAAGAATCCCGGATGACATATCGGTTGCAGGTTTCAATAACGAACCGATAAGCAGGGTAATAAAGCCGAACCTAACAACTGTCGACTACCCTGCAAGGGAAATTGGTGAGATTGCAGCCACATCGCTTATCAACAAACTGGAAAACCTGCAAAATATCAGCGTCGATACAATTATTTTAAAACATTCCCTGATAATTCGGCACTCATCCTTAAGAGGCAAATGACCTTCCCGGAAAAAATATCAGCAGGAAAACTGGCATGCTTTCTTTTCCTTTTACTTGCTCTGATTCAGAAAGAAAACCTGCTGGCAGAGAATGGTTATCGTCTATGGCTTCGTTATGACAAAATCGATAATTCATCCATTCTTAATTCATATGATAAATCCATAACAGGATGGATTATTGAAGGCAATACTCCTGTTCTTAATTCTGCTGCGAGTGAGCTTCAGGAAGGACTGTCCGGTCTTTTAGGAAAAACTATATCAAGGGTAACAACTTTAAAACGGAACGGAATTATATTAGCCGGTACTCCCGGCACTTCCCGTCTGATTTCCAATCTGAAACTCGATGCTACCCTGGCTGGTCTGGGCAATGAAGGTTTTCTAATAACCGATACGGTATTCGAAAAGAAAAAAATAATAATCATTGCCTCAAAAAGTGATTTAGGTGTGCTCTATGGCACCTTCCATTTTCTCAGGCTGCTCCAGACAAGGCAGGATATATCACATTTTGATATAAGATCCTCACCGAAAATAATGATCAGGATTCTTGATCACTGGGATAACCTTGACAGAAGTGTCGAACGGGGATACGCAGGATTGTCAATCTGGAACTGGAATTCCCTTCCAGATTCAATATCAAAGAGATACATTGATTATGCAAGGGCAAATGCTTCAATCGGAATTAACGCAACAGTGCTTACCAATGTAAACGCCAATTCACTTGCCCTGACTAGGGAATACCTGGTAAAGGTTGCTTCCCTTGCTGATATCTTCAGAAAATACGGAATAAAGGTTTATCTGACAGCCCGTTTCAGCTCACC
This sequence comes from Bacteroidota bacterium, assembly GCA_030706785.1. Lineage (GTDB taxonomy): Bacteria > Bacteroidota > Bacteroidia > Bacteroidales > VadinHA17 > LD21. The sequence goes on from JAUZNW010000167.1 coordinate 3,498, forward strand.
TGTGGAGATTGGCAAGCTTAAAACAGCTGATCCGCTTGATCCCTCAGTTATTGACTGGTGGAAGAACAAGGTAGATGAAATTTACTCAATAATACCTGATTTCGGAGGATTACTTGTTAAAGCTAATTCCGAAGGTCAACCCGGTCCCCAGACATACAACCGCACGCATGCAGATGGTGCAAATATGCTTGCCGATGCACTGGCACCACATAAAGGAATAGTCATGTGGCGGGCATTCGTTTATGACAATAATGTGCCTGACGACAGGGCAAAACAGGCATACAATGAATTTGTTCCGCTTGACGGAAAATTCAGGAAAAATGTTCTTGTCCAGGTGAAGAACGGCCCTGTAGATTTCCAGCCAAGAGAACCTTTCCATCCGCTTTTCGGAGCGATGCCAGGAACTCAGGTCATGCCTGAGTTCCAGATTACCCAGGAATATCTCGGAGGATCGGTTCATCTTGTGTTCCTGGCTCCATTGTTTGAGGAGTGCCTTAAGTCGGATACTTGGTCGAAAGGTGCAGGATCAACGGTCGCAAAAATAATTGATGGGACACTATACGGTCAGCAGCTCACCGGAATGGCAGGAGTGTCAAATATAGGCAGTGCAGATAACTGGACCGGCCATCCATTTGCACAGGCAAACTGGTATGCATTCGGACGCCTTGCATGGGATCCGTACATGAATTCAACAGATATCGCCAGCGAGTGGATAAGGATGACATTTACGAACAACAGCAGCGCAGTTGGCAGGATCCTGGGGATTATGCTTTCATCACGCGAGGCAACAGTGAACTACATGACCCCGCTCGGGCTTCATCATATTATGTATTACGGTCATCATTATGGTCCTGGACCCTGGGTCAACACTGGCAGAAAGGACTGGACTTCTGTATATTACCATCGGGCTGACAGTATCGGACTCGGGTTTGACAGATCAACAACAGGAAGTAATGCAGTGAGTCAATATTTCCCGGCAGTCAGGGAAATCTTCAATAATATTGAATCATGCCCTGAAAATTTGTTTCTCTGGTTCCATCACGTACCGTGGGATTATAAAATGCGATCAGGCAGAACCTTATGGGAAGAATTATGCAGAAAATATGATGATGGAATCAGGTCGGTCAGAAGGTTCAGGAGTGATTGGGATTCGCTGAGAGATGAGATCGATCCTGAAAGATTTGAAAAGGTTAAAACCTTGCTGGCAATGCAGGAAAGAGATGCCAGGATATGGAGGGACGGATGTTTGCTTTATTTTCAGACTTTTTCAAAGAAGCCGTTTCCTGCCGGTTTTGAAAAGCCGGAGCATAAACTTGATTATTATATGAATTACAAGTACACGGATATACCAGGAATTAAATAAAATTCACCTCTGCGGATCTCTGAATAATATAAAAAGGTAAAAACTTACGCAGAGTAGCAACAGAGCCGGGAAAAATTAAAAACAATGAAATATGCTATTATTAGGGGTTGATCTGGGAAGCTCTTCTGTAAAGGCTTCGGTAATCGACGGTGAGTCAGGCAAATGCCTTGCAACAGCTTTTTATCCGTCACAGGAAATGAAAATAATCGCCCTCAAACCAGGCTGGGCAGAACAGGATCCTGAAACGTGGTGGGACAATCTTAAGGCTTCAATCGTTGACTGTACCGGACAGCTCGGTAAAAGGAAAAATGAGATCAGGGCGATCGGCATCAGTTACCAGATGCATGGCCTTGTAATAGTCGACACGAATCTAAAACTATTACGTCCGTCAATCATCTGGTGTGATAGCAGGGCGGTCAGTTACGGGGAGAAAGCGTTTAATGATCTCGGGCCTGATTACTGCCTGTCACACCTGCTTAATTCACCAGGCAATTTCACTGCATCCAAACTGGCCTGGGTTAAAGAAAATGAAATGGAAATTTTCTCCAGGATCCATAAGATAATGCTGCCCGGCGACTTTATTGCCATGCGGATGACAGGGGAGTTAATGACTTCATTTACAGGCCTCTCTGAGGGTATTTTCTGGGATTTTAAAAATAATTCCGTTTCAGCTGAACTTCTTAATTACTACGGTTATAATCCTGAAATAATCCCCAGGCAAATACCATCATTTTCTGTTCAGGGCTATCTTTTGAAGAGCGTTGCATCAGAGTTTGGATTACCAGAGGGAATTCCAGTTTCCTACCGGGCAGGGGACCAGCCTAACAATGCGCTGTCACTTAATGTTCTTGAACCAGGAGAAGTTGCTGCAACTGCCGGTACTTCAGGTGTGATCTATGGGGTCACAGGAGAGACGAAGTTTGACCCCCAATCCAGGGTAAATACTTTCCTTCACGTCAATCATTCAAAGGATAAGCAGCGACTGGGCGTATTGTTGTGTATTAATGGTACCGGCATCCTGAATTCCTGGCTAAAGCACAACACAGGAAACAATCTCAGCTATGATGAGATGAACGATCTAGCTGGCAAGGTCACTCCCGGCTCCGAAGGGCTCGCTGTCCTGCCTTTCGGCAATGGCTCTGAAAGAATGCTTGGAAACCGGAATATCGGAGCCAGGTTATCTGGTCTCAATTTCAATACCCATACAAAGGCCCACCTGTTCAGGGCAGCCCAGGAAGGCATTGTTTTTTCGTTCAGGTACGGGCTGGATATAATGAAGGAGACAGGAATAAATCCGAAAGTAATAAGGGCAGGATATGCAAATATGTTCCAGAGTCCTGTTTTCAGGGAAGCCCTTTCCTGCATCACGGGTGTCGAAATACATCTCTACAACACTGACGGTTCAATCGGGGCCGCCCGTGGTGCCGGGATTGGCTGCAACTATTATAAATCTGAAAAAGAAGCATTTGCAGGATTGAATGAAGTTGAAATAACATATCCGGACAAAACCAGAACAGATTTATATGAATCAGCCTATTCAACCTGGAAGAAGTATCTTTTATCAATCTAAATGGAAATGATCATTTTGTGAAAATGTAAACAGGCAGTGAGTTTTGTGATATTTAGAAGCAAATTATTTTCAACATAGTGGTTCTGAATACCAAGTTTCTTAATTTCGTAAAATTAAAAACATCACCTAAAAATTTAACAATATGATTTATAAAGGAAAGAAAGTAGTGTATCCCGGTATAGGGAAAATTGAATACGAAGGTAAAAAGTCAAAAAATCCTCTGGCGTTCAAATGGTATGACCCGGAAAAGGTTGTTTCCGGCAAGAAGATGAAAGACCATCTACGGTTTGCAGTAGCTTTCTGGCACTCATTCTGTGGCGACGGGACGGATCAGTTCGGCAATGCGACCCATTCATACCCATGGAAGGATATTCAGGCAGATGATAAGGTCAAATACAGGCTTGATGCAGCCTTCGAGTTCATCACCAAGATCGGAGCTCAATTCTATTGTTTCCATGATGTGGATGTAGTAGGAGGTGATGGGACTGTTTTTGATATTGAGAAACGGCTTGAAAAGTTTGTGCCTGTCATGAAGAAGCTGCAGGAACAGACAGGAGTTAAACTGCTATGGGGAACGGCAAACCTCTTTTCGAATCCAAGGTATATGAACGGGGCTGCTACCAATCCTGATTTTTCAGTTGTAGCAAATGCCGCCGTTCAGCTGAAAAATGCAATCGATGCAACAATTGTACTTGGTGGAGAGAATTATGTGTTCTGGGGCGGCCGTGAAGGGTACATGAGCCTTCATAACACAGACATGAGGCGGGAGCTTGATCATATGGGAATGATGCTTTCGCTTGCCAGGGACTACGGAAGGAAAAAAGGATTTAAAGGTACGTTCCTCATAGAACCGAAACCAATGGAACCAAGCAAGCATCAGTACGACTACGATGCTGCAACAATAATTGGTTTTCTTAACAAATATGGCCTTGCGAAGGACTTTAAGCTGAATATTGAGGTGAATCATGCCACCCTTGCAGGCCACACCTTCCAGCATGAGCTGCAGGTGGCTGCTGATGCAGGATTGCTTGGCAGCATTGATGCAA
>JAUZNW010000168.1 GCA_030706785.1 Bacteroidota bacterium
AAATTCAGGAAAATAGCAAGGATCTCATCTAACAGGGCTGAAGCGATCCTGGCAAACTTGATAATTTTCAAGGTATTGATAATGAATGCATCCGAGAAGGGATTCAGCTATGCTTTGTACCCGGCCGGGAATCAGGAAACAAGATGATTATACCTTTTACAAGCTGTGAAATATGTGTTATCCGTGACCGCAGTGGTAAAAAAATAAACAAGGTTTAAAATGAGAATTAAGATCTGTATTTTATTTAGCATCAAATTACTGTTATCCGCTAACCTGTTCTCCCAGCAGGTTGCCGATACATTATTCAATCCCTCCATTCCAAAGCCTGAATATGAATCTGGTAAAGGTCCGCTGGTATTTATCGATGAGGGACATAACAATTTCCATACAGCTGGTGGCAGGTACCTTCCATTTGCCAGACTGCTGAGAGCAGATGGTTATGTGGTAAAAGGATACAAGGGGGAGTTTAATGAAAGTCATCTGAAGTATGCAAGAATCATGGTAATTGCAAATGCCCTCAACAAAATAAACATAGAAAACTGGGACCTTCCGACTCCCTCTGCTTTCACCCTAACGGAAATACAGGTCATTCGTAAATGGGTAAAGAGTGGCGGATCCCTGTTCCTGATCGCCGACCACATGCCGATGGGAGGAGCAGCATCTTGTCTTGCTGCTGTTTTTAACTTCAGCTTTACGAATGGATTCGCTGCTGATACTTCATCACGGGGACCTGATTATTTTTACAGGAAAGATAGTACCCTGCTTTCCTGTTCGATCACTGATGGAAGGAATGACCGGGAAAAAGTAAACAAGGTTGTGACTTTTACAGGACAGGCTTTCAGGGTCCCCCCGGGGGCCACGACGATCCTGAGGTTTGACAAGCGATACCTTCTTATGGAAACTGATACTGCATGGGTTTTCAATTCAAGAACAAGGTACACACCGATAAAAGACTGGTCTCAGGGGGCTTACATGAATTACGGTAAAGGCAGGGTTGTAATTTTTGGGGAAGCCGCAATGTTCACTGCTCAGCTTGCAGGGCCGGCAAAGACAAAGGTCGGCATGAACTCAGACTACGCTAAAGAGAATTTCCAGCTTCTCCTAAATATTATCCACTGGCTTGACAGGAAGTTCAAATGAACTGAATGTTTATTCCACTTTCAGTGCTATGGCTGGATTGACACGTGTAGCCCTGAATGCCTGGTAGCTTACAGTCAGCAGGGCAATAAGGATCGCACCTGCTGCAATCATTATGAATACTACGGCATTAATATATATCCTGTAAGGAAACTGCTCCAGGAGATTTTTGACTATGATCCAGCCCAGAGGCACTGCAATAATTATGGAGATCACAACCAGAACCAGAAAATCCTTCGACACAGAGTACATGATCATCAGGGAATCTGCACCCATTACCTTCCTTATCCCGATCTCATTTGTACGGCGCTGTGCTGAATAGGAAGCCAGGCCATACAGCCCGAGACAGGCAATTATGACCGCGAGGATAGTGAAATATTTCAGAAGCCCTGCCAGCCGTAGCTGCGACCTGAACAAATTCTTATAATCCTGATCGATGAAAGTATAGTCAAGTGGATAATCAGGAACAACTTCCTTCCATACCTTCTCAACTGATTTAAGTGACGCCGGTATATTACCGGGTGTCAGCCTGATAAGTAACTGGTTAAGGCTGTTTGTGTCCGAAAGGGCAAAAGCTACTGGTTCAATTGGCTGATCGGCACCTTTGAAATGGAAGTTCTTCATTACGCCGACTATGCGCCCATTTAGACCCATAAATCTGAAAGCCTTGCCCACCGGATCACCAATACCCATAGCCTTAACAACTTCTTCGTTAACAAGGAAATTTCCAGTTGTATCCCTTGCCATGTCTGACGGGAAATCAGGCGAGAAGTCTCTTCCGGACACCAGCTCCATTTTCATTGTCTTCAAATAGTCATAATCAACCCTGTTTGTCCCTATCAATACGTTCCTGTCAGGATCTTTGCCTTCCCACCTGGCACCGCCTGAATTGCTGCCGATCATAACAGGCGTCCAGGTAGAACCTGTAACGCTCTGGATCAGAGTCTCCTTCTGAAGTTCCTTCTTGAGAGAATAATATTTCGATTTCATATTACCTGTCATCTGAATGGTGATCAGGTTGTTCTTATCATAACCCAGATCTTTGTCAATCATGTATTTCAACTGCTTATACATGAATACTGCTGCAATCCCGATAAGTATAGATAATGTAAATTGAATCACAACGAGGATCTGCCTCAGTCTGCCATTTCCCCTGCCCGAACCTGAAACCCCTTTTAGTACAGCCACTGGCTGAATGGCTGACATATAGAAAGCCGGATATATTCCCGAGATAAATCCGGCCAGAATGCCAGTCACGATAAATCCTGCAACAAATTTCGGATGAAAAAGGTCGTTGATATTAAATTCTTTGCCGGATACGTTGTTGAAAACATTCAGGAACAGTCCCACCAGCACAATTGCTATAACCATCGCAATCATGACCATCAGCAAAGATTCAAGCAGGAACTGGATCACCATTGAAAATTGCCCTGCACCTGCAGTCTTTTTAATTCCTATCTCCTTCCCTCTTGCGGATGCTTTTGCTGTTGAAAGATTTATAAAATTTATACATGCTATTGCGAGAACAAAAACTGCGATAAGCGTAAAAATATAAACTGCTTTCACAGGACCATTGGTTTCCTTGAATCCAAATTGCTGGTGCAGGTGGATGTCAAGCAGGGGGAACAGCAGATACTTTGTTGTTATCTGAGGGACATGCTCAATGACCACATCAGTGAGCTTCTTATTTACAGGTTTGGGATCGGCTCCCTCCTCAAGCTGGACAAAAGTGAATATCGAATTGCTGTCCCAGCCGTCATAATAGGCTCCCGCCTCCTTCAGAAATGAAAATGGTATAATGGCTTTAAATCTGAACATTGTATTCCTGGGGAGTTCTCTCATTGTACCTGTCACTGTGAAGGTCAGTTTGTTTTCAAGCGTAATAGTCTTTCCAATCGGATTTTCGCTGCCATAATATTTCCTGGCAAGCTCCTCTGTGAGAATTATTGAATGGGGTGAATTCAATGCAGTTGCCGGATCACCCCTTAGAAGTGCAAAGTCAAACATTTTAAGGAAGCTTGAATCAGCTGCAATTACCGGGTATTCAAAATAGACCTTGTCACCATTGCGGAACAGCAGCCGTGGAAGCCATGGATATACTCGCGCCTGCTGCACTATTTCAGGTATCTTTTCATTCCAGACCGGCCCGGATGGAAAAGGTGTGACTGTGACATGGTAACGTTCGCCCGAATAGAACTGGTCTTCCTCCACACGATAGATATTTTTCGCATGCCTGTTGAATTTCTCATAGCTGAGCTCATCCTGAACCCAGAGAAGAATAAGCAGTGAAGCTGCAAGACCAACTGCCATTCCAATTATGTTGATCAGGGTAAATACCTTATTTCTTGATACATTTCTGACTGCGATTTTGAAGAAATTCCGAAGCATGATTTCATGGTTAAGTTGTCTTAAAGACGGCTTAAAGAATTATTCGTTGCAAACTTCATTTCCCGGTACTCGTTTTCCATTATTTTTGTTATTATCCGTGCACAATTGCTTAATCAAATTATTATTCAGGATTGAAACTTCAGTATGCCTCCGATCTGCATCTAGAATTTCCCGAGAACAAGGAATTACTCGATCAAAGGCCAATCAGGCCTGAGGGGGATATACTGATTCTCGGAGGCGATATTGTTCCGTTCAGATACCTGAACTTGTACTCTGATTTTTTTGATTATATATCCGACAAATTCGCAACCACATATTGGATTCCGGGTAACCATGAATATTATCACTCCGATCTCAGCGAAAGAGGACTTATCCTGAATGAAAAGATAAGGGAAAATATTTTCCTTGTGAATAATACTTCAGTAGTAACAAACAATACAAAACTGGTCTTTTCAACATTATGGTCGAGAATAAGCAAAACCCACCAGTTTGAAATTGTTCTTCAGTATTCCGATTTTCATTATATCAGGAACAATGGGAAGCTGATCGATATTGATGAATATAACAGGATGCATGAACAATGTCGTTCGTTTCTGACTGAAGAAATCAGCAATAAATCTCCCGGGAAACTTATCATTGTAACCCATCATCTGCCGACTTTAACCAATTATCCGGAGGAATATATAGGTAATCCATTGAGTGAAGCGTTTGCGACCGAACTTTCTGACCTGATCAAGGCTGCCGGCCCTGATTACTGGATATTCGGACATCATCATACAAACAGGGGTGATTTCAACGTGGGGAGGACCCGCCTGGTAACAAATCAGCTTGGCTATGTAATGTATAATGAGCACCGGAAATACAGTGATGAGAGATATATCGACATTTGAATTGCCACTGGCACCTGTTTAATCTGATCCTTTAAAGCAATAAAAGTAACAAACAGAGTGTTTTTAACGTAAAATACAGAATAGCTGCTACTGTTTTTGATTACCAATATTATTTTAGGTCTGATTAAAATCAGAAAAAGGGGACTCCCGTTAATACTGGCCTTGCTACTGGTGATTGGCTTGTCGGTCAATTTTGTTGTCTCGCATGACTCACCTGCCGGAAGTACAGGATCTGCATCCGCAGTAGTTCACAGTGCTGACTTTAACGGCTTGTGCCAGGGACTTTTTACAATTCTGAAAAGCACCACCTCAAAACCAGATTATGAAGTTTTTAAAAAAGCTCTGACAGGTTTCTTTGTGCTGAAGGCCGAAAGGAAGATCGCGAAGAATATTCTTACAATCATCGATTTTTCAGTTTCGTCAAGGAGTGAAAGGATGTGGATAATCGATATTAACAGGATGGAAGTTATCCATACCAGCCTGGTAGCTCATGGCCACAACAGTGGCGAAGAATATGCGAGCCGCTTTTCCAATTCCCCGTCCTCGCAGCAAAGCAGTCTTGGATTTTACATTACAGGAAATACTTATTCCGGCAGGCATGGCTTTTCGCTGAGCCTCGACGGAATTGAACCCGGGATAAATGATAATGCAAGGGCAAGGGCGATAGTGATCCATGGGGCGGACTATGTCAGCAGGGATTTTATCGCTAAATATGGCAGGCTCGGGAGAAGCTTCGGATGCCCCTCAATTCCTGTAGAGGACCATGAAAAAATAATAAACATGCTGTCAGGCCGCTCATGTCTTTATATTTATTATCCGGATGACGGATATTTTATTAGCTCTCAACTGTTTTCTGAGGAATCTGCAATGAAGGGATTGTACCTCCTGGTTAATAAATCAACATGCTTAATAAATTTCTTCCCGGGATTTTTCGCATCGCTGAATAAATAGAAGTTTTTAACGGAGAAACCTCAGGCTAATTCCGGGCAGGATCTCCCGCGATGGCAAAATCAATTTAAATTTCTTCAAGATTCATCCATGGTTATTTCATTGCTTACAGCCGGCAATCATAAACAATACTTTATATTTGTTTACCGGATAATACATTGAATTCTGATGACCAGCTTCGATCTGACACCGGAACAACGTTCAGAGCTTTTTGAAATGCTGCTCCCGGAGCTTGAAAACTTCTATAGTAATACAGGTAAACTGAGGGTGACGGCTATCCTTGATCCGGAAGAAATAAGACGGGTAATACGCAGGGCTGATTTCAAACACCCTGTTGATATAAAGGAGGCCGTTAAAAACGTGACGGAGGCTCTGGACAAATACATTGTTCACGTTCCTCATCCCCGCTATTACGGGTTGTTCAATCCAAGGCCAAATTTCCCGTCAATCATTGCCGACCTGATAACAGCCACATACAATCCACAGCTTGCAGCCTGGAGCCATTCGCCTTATGCGGCTGAAGTCGAAAATTATCTCATATCTGAGTTCGGACAGAAGATCGGATTCAAGCCAGTGGATATTGATGGTGTTTTTGCCACAGGTGGTGCAGAAGCCAACATAACTGCCGTTCTCTGTGCCCTTGATAATACATTCCCGGATTTTGCGAATGAAGGTCTGCTGCCGCTTAAAGGACGACCGGCCATATATTGCTCTTCAGAATCACATCATTCTATAGTGAGGGCAGCAAGGGTATCAGGGCTTGGACGTAATTCGGTGAGAACAATTCCGGCAGATGAAAAAGGGGCGATCAACCCTGAGATTCTTGAAAAGACAATTCTTTCAGACAAATCTGAAGGCTATATTCCTTTTTTGATATTTGGAACAGCCGGCACCACAGGAACAGGCTCTATTGATGATTTTAATTCACTTTCATCAATTGCCGGCATGCATTCCTTATATTTTCACATTGACGCGGCATGGGGAGGCGCTGCTGTTTTAAATCCCGACACCAAGCCATGGGTGAGCGGCATAGAGAAAGCTGATTCCGTGACTTTTGATGTTCATAAATGGCTTTCAGTTCCGATGAGCGCCAGCATGTTCATAACAAGGCATAGCGAGATCCTCGGAAAAACCTTCAGGATCACTACCGATTATATGCCAAAAGATGCGGAAAGCCTTGAAATAACAGATCCATATGCACATTCCATCCAGTGGTCGAGGAGGTTCATCGGACTTAAACTGTTTCTTTCAATGATGGTCTTCGGGTGGGATGGTTATTCGGAAGTTATTGCTCACCAGGTTGAAATGGGAAATCTTCTGCGGTCAGCACTTACAGCTAATGGCTGGATCGTGATGAACAGTACTCCCCTGCCCGTGGTATGCTTTGCAGATGAAAATCACAAGGCTGATCCGGCATTCACCAGGAAGATCTGCGAAAAAATTCTCAGGTCAGGTGAAGCCTGGGTGTCGCTTTATACTGTCGGTAACATCAGCACAATAAGAGCCTGCATCACCAATTATAAAACCTCACAGGAAGATATCCATGCCCTGGTAGAAACATTGAACAAGGCAAGATCAGAATTCTGATATCCGTAATTCAACAATAGTCTAATGTGACTGTTATAGAAATTAAATAAAATAAACAAGGATGAATATAGGAGGGAATACAGTCCTGATTACCGGAGGTGCCACAGGCATCGGGTTTGCATTTGCTGAATATTTCCTTGAAGCGGGAAATGAAGTGGTAATCTGCGGCCGCAGGGAAAAGAAGCTGATTGAAGCGCGCGGGAAACACCCCGAACTTCACATCAGGGTATGCGATATTGCCAGCGATTATGACAGAAGGTCACTATTTGATTGGATATCATCGGATTTCAGTAACCTTAATGTCCTAGTCAATAATGCCGGAATACAGAGAGAGATAAATTTCACAAACGGTCTTTCGGAATTTATTCGTGGTGAAAATGAGATCAGCATAAACCTTGAGGCTCAGATTAT
>JAUZNW010000169.1 GCA_030706785.1 Bacteroidota bacterium
AAATGTCCCCGGCAGTAAATCAGCAAAAACCACCGGGGACGTGCAGGGTCAGGCGACCCATCCTTTCAGCGAGGAGAAGTCAAGCACAAGTAATGCAGCGAGTTGTGCCTGACGGGGTTGAGGAGAAAAACTTATTGGTAGTATTCATTTTCCCTGATATATGATCCATTTGAGGGCGAGTACCTTATTCTGTGCCCTCCTTTTCTCATTTCACCTACAATCCTTTTAACTGACCTCTCACTAATTCCAAGCCGGAATGCAAGTTCAGCCGGCGAACCTGTGTACTTTAAGTCAGCTAACCTGAGAATGCAGACCGTCAGATATTCTCTGTTAAGTTTTGCCATACAACTGGTAGTTTTAGTTAAAAGTATTGGACCATTGACAATATGAATTTAAGCAATATCAATCTAATAACCAAATGATTTACCTGGTTTTTTAGATATTTTTCATAAAAAATTCTAAAAATTCAGGAATTGCTACTTTTTTGCTCGAAGTTCTACTTTTTTGACAGGTTTGAAGGGAACCTCAAATTTTTAAAAGTTGAAAAACATGAATTTTATCATGTTCTTTGGAGGCTGCCAAAGTAAATGGTTAAAGAAGTAAATGAGGAAACGTATCGTTTCTAGAACTGTCACAGAGTTCCGCAGAGCGATCTTTCAGTCCTGCGGTCTTGCGGTCTTACGGTCGTGAAGTCTGAGATGAAGGTCAACCCCTGTTACCTGTCACCTGTAGCCCGTTGCCTCTTATTTAAACCTGCTGCTCTGCTTTGTATACATACTATAGTACATCCCTCTGTTCCTCATCAGTTCGTCATGCGTGCCTGTTTCAACCACTGAACCCTTGTCCAGAACAACGATCCTGTCGGCCAGTGTAACATTGGTAAATCGATGAGTGATAAGGATTGATGTCCTCCCCTTTACGATTGCCCTGAACCTGCTGAAGATCTCAAATTCAGTATCCGCATCAAGCGAACTTGAAGGTTCGTCGAGAATAAGGACGGGAGCTTCCCGGAACAAAGCCCTGGCAATGGCTATCTTCTGCCATTCACCCCAGCTTAGCTCACGGCTGTCATCAAAAAGATTCCCGATGACGGTATTATAACCTTTCGGAAGCTTGTTCAACAATTCATCGACACCGGCTGATTTTGCAGCATTTTGAGCCTTTCCGGAACCATCTCCGGTATCGATGCTGCCCAGCCTTATATTTTCCCCTGCTGTGAGGTTGTAAAGCATAAAATCCTGAAAAACGACTGAAAACAACTTTCTGTAATGTTCAGGATCCATATTCCTGATATCTGTTCCGTCATATCGGACCGATCCCGCATCAGGATCATAGAGACGGGTCAACAACCTGACAAGCGTGCTTTTACCTGCTCCGTTCGGTCCCACAAGAGCAATTATTTCCCCTTTATTAATATTGAATGACACATTACTGACTGAAGGCTGAGGATTTCCGGGATAAGTAAAAGAAAGGTTTTCGATCGCAATTTCCTTTTCAAGTACGGCAGGAACTGTGACCGGAGGGTTGGCAACAACGCTTTCTTTAAGGTCAAGGAATTCGAATGTGTCACCGATAAATAAAGAATCTTCATAAAGGCTCGAAAGGGAACTGAAAAGATCCTTTATATATGTCATGCCCTGACGGAAAGCTAGAAGGAACATCGCCATCTGGCCGAGGGTAAGCTTCCCATTCACTGTCTGACGCGCAATATAGATGAGAAGGAAAAGAATTGCCAGGGCTTTGACAACATCCGAGATCATCTCTATAACCGTTCTTTTCCTGATAATTTCAAGTTCCTCCTCCTTCTGCTTCATGAACGATTTCCTGAAAAGGGAGATAAAGTAATCTCCAAGACCGAACAACCTTATTTCCCTCGATGGCCTGTCGCCTGTAAGAAGCCAGTTGAAATAAGCTGATTTCCTCGCTTCTGGTGTCTGATCTCTCCTGAAATTATACAGAACGTCAGCATAATGAAGCCTGAGCCAGATGCCCGGGATATTTACTATAACAAGGAGCAGGGCAATGCTCCAGTGCAGCGTCAGGAGTAATCCTGCCATAAGGATCAGAGACAGAAGACCGCGGAACATTGAAATAAGATTGTTCAGGATCGTATTCGGTCGCCATGGAGCCTCGGTGGTAGCTCTTGAAAGGCAGTCATAATACTGGGGATGCTCGAAATTGATCAGATCCAGACGGACTGCCTTTGCGTGCAGCAGCCCGTACATATATGCTTCAAGCTTCATGGACTGCTTGTTCCTGACAAAATTTCCAAAATCGGTAGTGATCTCATCCAGAAAGTACACTATTACGACTGCAATGATCATCAGGATAATATTTCCTGAAGCAACATTCTGGTGAGACGAAACTGCCGAGGTTATATTATCGATCAGGAGCTTTATCAGCCAGACCAGGGCAAGCGGAAGGAAGCTCTGGAAAACAGAAATTACAGTATTGACGGTTGCCCATCCGGGAGCGCTTTGCCAGACAAACCTCAGGGCTTTCCGAAAAAGAGTAAGTTTTTGTTTCATGACAAATGCGGTTCTCCTGGTATTTCACCCCCAACCCCTTGGGTTTACCCCCAAACATCCCAGGGGGCTTAAAATCCAATATAAGAGTTTCTCCCCCCTTGGGGGGACGGGGGTGTATATCAGATCAGGTGGAAAAAATCCTTTTTACCCTGCTAATTTGCGAAATAATCCTGACCAAAAACCTGTTAAGGGAATAATTAGGCTTACTGTTAAGATATTTTTCAGGAGATACAGGTTTGCCTTCAGGTTTTTCAACCTTTACAACTTTACCTGCAATACGTTCAAAAGGTACCGGATCATCCTCTGCAGGAATGCTGTCGCCCCGGGTAATAAAATATTTTTTGTTGTCGATTTCTTCTATGCGAAATAACCTGTGCACGACAAAACCTGACTCTTTCTTCCAGGCGATAATTTCACCCGGTACGGGCTGCGAGTCATCAGTAAAAGATTCAATAAACACGATTGATCCCGGCTTTATTGAGGGATACATACTATATCCTTCCGCCCTGACCTTAATAGATGTACCTTCAGAAAGAAGTCTGAATCCCACCTCCTTTAAAAGTGTATAGGAAAGGGGATCTTTACTCATTACACAAAATATATTCGATTATGCTCCTGTCGGGTCTGAAAGAAAGAACACCTACCGGAACCTTTGAACACATAAGTGAAACAGATCCAAGGAACCTGGCAATCATGTCAGGACTGTAATTATGCTGAATACAATTTGCAATCACCTTGCTGACCGCGGAAGCTTCCCTTACAGGAGTAATTTTGTTCTCTTCACCATGTTCGATAAGGAAGATCCTGTTTACCGGGCAACTCCGCGGAACATCATTGTTGTAAACCGGTGTACTGTACATCCTGAACATTCCGTCGATATTCCTTAAAATAAGCCTGTCGTCATGAATGACCATAGCTCCAACGTTGTCCCAGAGTCTAGCAATTGTTGTCTTGCCTCTTCCGGAAACGCCACTGAACAAATAGCCCTGCCCTCCATAGCATATCCCGGATGCATGGATCATTATATCGGCATTGATTGCAGTGAGATAATAAAGGATGAGACCATCAAGAGGATAATCAAGAGGATCGGTCTCGTAGCCGGCATTTTCAATCCAAAGATCCCATTCCCTGAGCTTAAGTGAAAACCTGAGCATCGCCTTCTTGTTGGATGGTGAATCGGGAAAATTGGTGATCAGTAACAGATCTCCATTCTGCTTGTATACACTCCAGAAATTCTCGCTCTTATTGATCTTATAACCATTTATTTCAACGAAATAGGGGGCCACAAATATTCTTTCGGAATCTTCTTCAGGTTTCAGGCTCCCATGATGGACCCTGATCTTTATATCATATCCAGGATCATTTGTAATATTTTGCCTGAACCTGGGAGAAGGACTAAGGTCTGGACCATCCACTGAAGATTCAATCCTGATATTATATCCTGCAATATTCAGATTATAGCTTCTCATTCTGATATACGATCCGGGTTGTTTCCAGAAGGAATAAAAACCAAGGCTGCTTTCTTTATAGCTAACTGTGTTATACAATCTTCGGAGCTCTTATTATCGGTTTCAGATATCGCTCAGAAGATTAACGGATTTTTATGTGAAATATTATATTATGAGTTGATGATGAGATAATTACTCATTTCTTTAACAAATGAAAGGACATCCTTTGATGCTGATTCGGCATCAACTTCGTACTCCTCGGTTACACGATTTATAATTTCCTCTAGATTTCTCTTTCCATCAATCAGTTCCCAGATGAAAGCCCCGGTCTCATTCAGCGTAAAGACACTGTTCATATCAGCGATATTGTTGGCAATGGGAACAAGAACATATTCAGTCCCCGTTTTCCTGGTGACAATATTCGGCGAATGATACGGAATACTCTTTAAATCTGTCATTAATATTGGATTATGCGCCAAATGTAATAAAATTTAAAATGCATTTGTTTACCTTCGCAAAAACCGGAATTTATGAGCAGAAAGGGTAAGGGAAAAGGGAAGAAGAGAGCAGGTATTTCAAGGGAATCAGCTGCAAAACAAATACAGGAAATCCTCTTTAATAATCCCAGACTTGGACTCAACTACAGACAGATCTCAAAGCGTCTTAATCTAAACGATCCCTCAGAAATACAGATGATTTCAGAGGTATTGGAGGAGCTTTCCAAAAAGGGCAGCATTAAAATGGTCTCCCCCGGGAAGTACAGTGCTAAAACACCCTCATCAAGGTATATTACCGGGACGGTGGACCTTACCAGAATGGGTTACGGTTTTGTATCATCAGATGAAATAGAAGATGATGTTTTCGTAGCTGCAAGGAATCTAAAGACTGCTCTTCATGGCGATAAGGTAAAAGTATTACTGTATGCCAGAAGGAAAGGTGCCAGACCCGAAGGAGAAGTTGTGGAGATCATCGAACGCTGGAGAACCTCATTTGTAGGTACAGTTGAAGTGATGCCAAGCTTCGCTTTCCTGATTCCCGATAACAAGAACATGCCATTCGATCTCTTCATTCCCGCCTCAAAGCTTAACGGGGCAAAGCAGGGACAGAAAGCTGTTGCCAGGGTCGTCGAATGGAACCCGAAATCAAAGAATCCTGTTGCAGAGATAGTTGAAGTCCTTGGGGAACCCGGGCTGAATGAAACAGAGATGCATGCAATCCTTGCAGAGTTTGAATTACCATATAATTTCCCGGAAGAAGTGGAAAGGGATGCTGAAAGGATACCGGGTGATATTACAGAAAGGGATAAAAGGGAAAGGAGGGATTTCAGGGATGTTCCGACATTTACGATCGATCCTGAGGATGCAAAGGATTTTGATGATGCCATTTCCCTGAGGCAGCTTGAAAACGGCAACTGGGAGGTCGGAGTCCATATTGCCGATGTGACCCATTATGTCAAACCGGACTCACTTACCGAAGCCGAGGCAAAACAGCGGGCAACTTCGGTTTATCTGGTCGACAGGGTAGTTCCAATGCTTCCGGAGAGGCTGTCAAATCACATCTGCTCCCTTAATCCGTTTGAGGACAAGCTTACATACTCAACTGTTTTTGAGATAAATGACAAAGCAGAAGTGCTCAATGAATGGTTTGGGAGGACGATAATCAGATCAGACAGAAGGTTTTCATACAATGAAGCACAGGATATAATCGACATCGGTGAGGGGGACATGAAGGACCAGCTTCTGGTGCTTAACAGGCTTGCCCGGCAGCTAAGGGAGAGGAGATTTGCAAAAGGAGCTTTCTTTTTTGAGAAAATTGAAGTCCAGTTTGATCTTGACGATGAGGGAAAGCCTCTTGGTATCAGGTTCCGCGATATGGGCACATCAAATCAGCTTATAGAGGAGTTTATGCTTCTTGCGAACAGGAGGGTGGCTGAGTACGTCGGCAAAATACTGAAAGGCAATACATTCGTATACAGGATCCATGACAAGCCAGATCCGGAAAAGATCGACAACTTCAGACATTTTATAACCAGGTTCGGATATAAGCTGCCGCAGGATGAAAACAACCTTCCCAGGGCAATGAATAAACTGCTTAAGGATGTTGTTGGGAAGAATGAACAGAATATTATTGAGACAATCGCTCTCAGATCGATGGCAAAAGCGGTCTATTCAACAGATAATATTGGGCATTACGGACTGGCGTTCAGGTATTATACTCATTTCACATCCCCTATACGGAGGTATCCCGATATGATGGTCCACAGGCTTCTCACTGCATATATTAAGAGAGAAGATCCCGGGGGCAGGGAGAAGTATGAAAAACTATGCGATCATTCTTCAAAGATGGAACGGCTTGCAACGGAAGCCGAAAGAGCATCAATCAGGTATAAGCAGGTCGAATTCATGATGGACAAGACAGGTCAGGTATTTAAAGGAGTCATTTCAGGCGTAACAGAGTGGGGGATCTATGTTGAAATCATCGAAAACCAGTGCGAAGGGATGGTTAGCGTGAGGGACCTTACTGATGATTACTATGAATATGACGAGGAGAACTATTGCCTGAGGGGCCGGTCGACCGGGAAAGAGTACACGTTAGGTGACAGGGTTGATGTTGAAGTGGTAAAGGCTGATCTTCAAAAGAAGCAGCTGGATTACAGATTTGTGTAACCTTCAGCATTGCTGGCGCGAATTTGCAATTCGTGCCGGCTGTATAAACTTTCAGGCACCGATTACAAATCGGCGCCAACATTAACATTTGCTTTCAGATCGGCTTCAATTATTTTAAGAAGCTCTTTTGCTGCAGATTCACGTGGCACATTCTTCAGAACCGGCACTGTTCCCCTGTAGATATGGACCTTTCCCGTGGCTGTACCGACAAATCCATAATCAGCACCAGCCATTTCACCAGGGCCATTGACAATACATCCCATTATCGCAATTTTCAGCCCTTTTAAGTGGCCTGTCAATGACTTCACCTCTTTTATCGCTTCCTGCAGGTCGAATTTCGTGCGGCCGCATGTAGGACATGAAAGATACGTCGTACGGGTGATCCTTGCTTCTGTTTCCTGCAGGATTGAAAATGCAAGCTTTCTGAGCTTTTTACCCTGAACACTTCCCTTGTTTGAAATGCAAATTCCATCAGCCTGTTTGGTGATGAAATACTTGCCGATCGCGGCTGCAGCATCAATAGACAGCTTTTCAGGATCATCCTCCGAAAATACCGGATTAAGGATTATTCTTTTTTCTGTCCGGTCAGGCGGTTTAAACCGGGATCCTGCCTCAAATGTAACG
>JAUZNW010000017.1 GCA_030706785.1 Bacteroidota bacterium
GAACTCCGTTGGTAAAAAGTACACATACCGGGGTCTATTTTAATAATCCTGTAACCGGTAAGCCCACACCCCATTCCTATCCACGCTACCTTGCCAATGGCAGCGGTTTCTTAAGCTTAGCCAGCAATGTAAGCAGGTTCCCGTCGCTCAGCAAATGGCTCGACGGATCCCGCATAGCCGTAGCCGCAACTGCCGGCCGCCGCGATGGAATATATGCAAGGGTAGCCGAGACATATCTCATTAAAGCTGAAGCTCTAATCCGCCAAAACAAATATGATGAGGCTCTTGCGGTTATGAATATTGTCCGTGCACGCGCACAGTTCAAAGCTGGTGAGGACAGGGCTGCATACAGGGATGGCGGCGCTGCTGTTCTTACCAATTCAAATGCACCGAAAAATGCAGACGGCTCGTTGATAAATTCGTATTGCACTTCAAATTCATACTACGAATCGCTTAATATTCCTGTGACAACCGCTGCCTCGGATATTACCACCGGAATCACACCGACAAGCCTTCCGGCTGTAGACGAGGCCATTATAGCAAAACTCGGCCTTACAAGCGACTACGACAGGATGATGTGCTTCCTGCTCAACGAGCGTTCACGCGAACTCTACGGCGAGCTTTTCCGCTGGGAAGACCTTGCGCGCACTAAAACACTTTTAAGCCGTGCCAAGACTTTCAACCAGGGAGCAGTAACTGCTATCCAGGAAAAGCATTACCTGCGCCCTCTGCCGCAGACTTTCCTCGATAACATAACTAATGCTAACGGGCATGCCCTTACTGCTGATGAAAAAGCAGCAATGCAGAATCCCGGTTACTAAGCTGATGAAGTAAACTTCAAATTACATTAAGAGGGTGCCCCAAAAGGGCGCCCCTTTTTTAAGTTATAAGACTAATATGAAACCTATGGAATTTTTTATATCACTCGTGATTCTACAAAATATACAAAGAGTTAAATTATACAGGTTGAGTAACTAAATCATTTATCCAATGAAAACAACCAGGGTATTTTTTATCATCATAAGTCTTATTTCTCTTAATATTATTTCATATTCGCAGGCTGACACCGTATTTAAAATCTTCCAGTTCCCGGCTGATAAAATACCGCGAATTGACGGAAATCCTGACGACTGGAAAATTGTACCTGATTCCTACGCCTTAAGAAGTGACCAGCTAAAGGATGATGAGAAAAAACATGCTGCACCTGATCCGGGAAGTCTCGATGTGAAAGTAAAAGTTGGTTGGATTAATGGTATGAACATGCTGTATTTTCTGTATGAAGCATATGATGATTACTGGGATTTTTCACGTTCGGACCTTCACCATGATATGTTTGAGATAGTTGTCGACGGAGACCAGTCAGGAGGTCCGCTAATTGAACAGTTTCATCCGAATCCCGATCTTAACAATTCATGGGATGCATATTTTAATTTTCATGGAGTCCATGCCCAGAACTATCATATTTTTACTCCAGCCGAGAATCAGGACTGGTGTCTTGCATGGGGTAGTCAGCCCTGGATAAAAGAACTGCCATGGTCAAATGCTGCCTATTCATATGATTTCAGACCTGGTGAATCAGGAAAACTTGTTCTGGAATTCTGGATCACTCCCTTTGATTATGCAGGGCATGAGGGGCCTGCCAGAGCTGTGGAATCAGTTCTTAAAGAAGACAAGAATATCGGTCTCTCCTGGGCAATAATTGATTTTGACGATGTAAATGCGAAAGGCAATAATGGTTTCTGGAACCTTTCTGATAAGCATACTATGTATGGTAATGCGTCGCAACTGCGGACTTTCAAATTAATGCCGCTGGAACCTGTCTTCATGAAGAAAATTGATGCAAAGTGGTCTTTTAAAGTTATTGATATGAACAGGCGGCTTGTTGCTTTTCAGGATGAGTCCGTAGGGAAAATTACATCATGGAAATGGGATTTTGGTGATGGGACTACTTCCTCTGAACAGCATCCCGTTCACCCCTATAGCAAAGCTGGTCGTTATATTGTCACCCTTTATATTGAAGGGCCCGATGGAAAATCTCACCGGACGAAAGTGTGGGATGTGGCAGTCAGATCCGATACATTGGATTATGGGGTTAAATCAAATTAATTATCAGCGGATCAAAAGAACCAGCATCACTGGTAAGGTAACGGGCCCGGTTCAGTTAATAATTCCCGTCCTGACCGGTAGCAGCTTTACCAAAAAACCTTCACATTATTTTGTATCCGGCTCTGATATTTCTATTTTTGCCTAACATTCAGAAAATTTAATCCTTAAACCTTAATAACTTAAAATTGTGAAACACATATTCAGATTATTCGTAATTATGGGATTCGCTGTGATTACACTCGGTTCATGCAGGAATCAGCAGGTGACTGACAGAAGCAATCCTTTCTTTTCGGAATTCAATACTCCTTTCAACGTTCCGCCTTTCGAGAAAATCATGGCAAAACACTATATGCCTGCTTTTGAAAAAGGCATGGCAGAGGGCCGGGGGAACATTGACCGGATAATCAAGGATAAGTCTGAACCGACCTTCATCAATACTGTTGAAGCACTTGACAAAAGCGTTGATCTTCTGACTAAGGTCTCATCAGTCTTTTTTGCCCAGACTTCAGCCAACACAAATGATTCCCTCCAGAAACTGGAGGTGGAAATATCACCGAAACTGGCAGCATTCAGGGATGAAATAAATCTCAATCCCGAGCTTTTCAAAAGGGTCAGATTTGTCTATGAAAACCAGTCAAAATCCAATCTTAATTCCGAGCAGATGTTCCTTCTCGAAAACCTGTACAAGGGATTTGTGAGGAACGGAGCGAATCTTAATAAGCAGGATCAGGATACACTTAAAAAGCTCAATCAGGAGATATCGGTACTTACTGTTAAATTCAGTCAGAACGTACTGGATGAAACAAATAAATACAGGCTTTTTGTAAACAAGGATGGCCTCACAGGACTGCCCGAGTCGCTCATTGCCTCGGCAGCTGAAGCCGCCAAAGCAGCAGGTAAGGAAGGACAGTGGGCATTTACCACACAGCGCCCAAGCATTTTCCCGTTCATGCAATATTCTCCGAACAGGGATCTGAGGCACGAGATATATAAGGCGTACACAAATCGGGGTAATAACGGGAACGAATATGACAACAATAAGATTCTTGCTGATATCATCAGACTGAGGGCTGAAAGAGCCAGACTTCTGGGCTATAAGACCCACGCTGATTATACACTTGAACTGCGGATGGCAAAAAAACCTGAAAATGTTTTCAGTCTTCTGAACAGCCTTTGGGACAAAGCAATACCTGTAGCTAAGAATGAGGTGAAGGAAATGCAGAAGATCATTGACGGGGAAGGAAGTAAATTCACCCTTGAACCATCCGACTGGTGGTACTATGCAGAAAAGCTCAGGAAGCAAAAGTATAATCTTGACGATAACGAGCTCAGGCCTTATTTCAACCTTGAAAATGTCCGTGAAGGGGCATTTACGTGCGCCAATAAACTCTTCGGGATTACATTCAATCCGATACCGAACTGCCCTCTTCCTCACCCTGATGCTGAGGCATTTGAGGTGAAGGATTCAACAGGAACGCATATCGGGGTACTCTATATGGACTTCCATCCCCGCAACAGCAAGAGGCAGGGAGCATGGTGCAATACTTATCGCAGTCACAGCGCTCTCGACGGTAACGTTGTGACACCGGTAGTCACGACTGTATTTAACTTCACTCGTCCGGCAGGTAATGTACCGGCTCTATTGAGTCTGGAAGAGGTTTCAACACTTTTCCATGAGTTTGGTCATTCACTTGATGCGCTGTTCAACCAGAACACATACAACCAGACTTATGTAGCCTGGGATTTCGTTGAACTTCCCTCCCAGCTGATGGAGCACTGGGCAACAGAACCTGAAGTTCTGAAAATGTATGCAAAACACTATGAAACAGGGGAAACGATCCCGGATAAACTAATAGAAAAGATAAAGAATAGCAGCTATTTCAACCAGGGATTCGATAATGTTGAACTTCTGGCAGCTTCGCTGCTCGATATGGCTTACTATACACTGGAAGCACCCGTCAATATTAATATCCAGACCTTTGAAAAGGAATATTTCAATAAAATCGGGTTGATACCGGAAATTATTTCAAGATACAGGAGCACATATTTCCTGCACATCATTGACGGCTATGATGCAGGTTATTATTGCTATACATGGGCCGCTGTGCTTGATAACGATGCCTTTGAAGCATTCAGGGAGAAAGGCATCTTTGACAGGAAGGTTGCTACTTCATACCGTAAAAACATCCTTGAAAAGAACGGTACAATGGATGCCATGCAGATGTATGTAAATTTCCGGGGCCGTGAACCGCAGATCGAACCACTTCTCAGGAACAGAGGATTGACAGGTAAGCTTAATTAAAAGCTTTTTGGATATCCTCCAGGGTAACTTCGAAAACCTTCATTGAAACCTTGTCGAGGAGTTCCCTGTTTCCTGTTATATGAACCGTGATCTGGCTGTGTGTTATGCTTTCGCCCGGTTGCAGGGCTGCAGCAGGTGAAGAAGTTTCAAGCTCATAGAACGGCCCCATCTGGGAACCGTCCGCAAGAGGTCCGTCATTGTAAGAATTAAGGGCATCCCCTGAATAAGGACTATCCTGGATCTGCCATGCAGAATTCACATAATCCTTTTTCCCCTCGGGTAGCTTACAGATCAGAAGTGTAAGGATATTGTTGTCAAAATCAAAACTGCCCATGAGTCCTGCAGCCCTCAGAGGAGGGATTCCTATCTTGCCTCTGCTTTTGCCGTCAGCACGAAAATAAATGTTGCTTCCTATAATTTTGAGCCGGTCAGGAGCGATTTTGCCGAAGTAACTATCATTTACGGTAACTCCCAGTACTTTTTTATCGCCCTGTTTCACAGGAATAACGATTATTACGGCAGGAGAGGGGTTGAACATTCCCAGCATCCAGATAGAGAGGAGTCCTGTTTCCTTTTTCCATGCTTCCGTTCCGAGGTTTGTCAGTTTATTTTCTGATGTGTAGGCGACATAATTTGTTCCCTCCAGGTCAATGCCGGTGCTCTTTACGAAATCATTGCCGGAAAGAAGTTTGATTTCCCTGTCGATCCTTAATTTGAAACTTGTTCCGGTGTAATTTTCAATCTCTGCTTCATGAGAAAGTACAATCGATGTATCGGTCCGGCCAATAACAGAAAAAGGTTCTGTGTCGAGGAATGCAGGGGTTTGCCATTTGTCATATACAAATTCATCTCCTTTTTTGAAAAATATTGCATATTGGCCGCCTTCCGGGCCCAGCCATAGCCTTTCCTCACCTCCGAACGGATTTATGTGAGGAACCAGCCTCCCGGATGAAACCAGCTGGTGATTGATCCATCCGAAACTAAATCCGGACGGACCTTCAGAAGTGCTTGTCATCACCCGTCCCTGCCAGGCTGGAACAACAACCACTGAAGCTTTTCCCTTTTTAAGCTCTGCCACAACAACATATTTCTTAAGGAAATTCAGGTTATAGCCATAGAGTTTTGTACTGTCTGTTATCATTGTGTTTTTGGTTTGAGTGATCTTGCGTCTCTGATCCCTGCCTGTGCAATAAGCCAGCAGTAGTGCTGACATAATAAATACAAAAAACTTGTTCATCTTACTCTGTGGATTATATTAATTATTGGTTGGTTCAAAATTTTCCCAAATCAGAATTAATTTTGACATTGGTTAAAATTATACACTAAGATATTGAATATCGGTTTATTTTATTAATAAATGCCGGATACGGGTAAGAAGTTATTATGCGGGATGGATCCCGATGAGATAAAATCTCTCGCCAATTGTGATATATCTGCTGCGAAAGTTATTACTAATTGTCTGTATAAAAAGCGAATAGCCGATATAACCCGGATAACAGGCATTTCAAAACAATTAAAGGAATATCTTTCAGAAGTTGCCTATACCGGATTATTAAATCCTGTTTCCTGTCAAAAGTCTTCAGACGGATCAATTAAATACCTCTTCAGGAATAATAATCCTCTGGAGTATGAAACAGTCTTTCTGCCCGGAGACAGGCGAAATACTGTTTGTGTCTCAACGCAAGCAGGATGCAGAATGGGATGTCCCTTCTGTGTAAGCGGCAAATATGGATTCCGGGGAAACCTTTCAGCCGGTGATATAATCAATCAGGTGATCAGTCTTCCTGAATCCGGCATTTTGACCCATGTTGTTTTCATGGGGATGGGAGAACCTATGGATAACCTGGATAATGTTATTAAAGCATGTCATATCCTTACCGCTGAATGGGGACGGGCTATAAGCCGGAGAAATATTACCGTTTCGACAGTCGGGATCACGTCAGGTATTAAGAGATTCCTGAGGTTTTCAGATTGTAACCTGGTATTCAGTCTCTTTTCACCTTTTGAAGAGGAGAGAAGAAATGTGATACCTGCGGAAAGAAAATATCCTGCGCGTGAAATTATTAACCTGATGAAGAGTTATCCTCTGCAGAAAAAGAGGCGACTGAGTATTGCCTATGTTATGATCGACGGTATAAATGATTCTGACAAGCATCTGGAAGGACTTAAGGTCCTTCTTAGGAACTCAATGATCAGGGTAAATCTCCTTAAATATCATCAACATCCTTATGATGATCGCGCCCCATCAACACCGGAAAGATTGCAGTATTTCAAGCATGAACTCGTAACCTCTGGAGTATCTGCTTCAATCCGCAGATCCCGCGGGGAAGATATCTCAGCAGCCTGCGGCCTTCTTGCCGCCGGATTGAGAGATGACCTTATGAATTCGGATTGACCAGCTGGAAAAAATGCTCATCGAGGTATCCGTCAGGAGTTTTTACCCACTGTTTTTTGATTCCAGATTCAACGAACCCGATTTTCCTGAACAGTTCGATACTCTCACAATTGTTGGAAAGGATGTTGCAATAGACCTGATGCAGCTGTAATGTCCTGAAGCAATAATCTATCACGCACTTAAGGGCCATGGATGCGTAGCCTTTCCTTCTGTAATCCTCCCGGGCAATAAGTATCCCAAGTCCGGCTCTTTTATGAAAGGGATCAAAATCAAAAATGTCAATTGTTCCGATGGTAACTTTGTCTTCAATATGGTCGACCATCAACCTTAGCTGACCGCTCTCATAAATATTCTTATGTGAATTTTTAAGATAGCGTTTAAGGGTGAATTTTGAGAACGGGGATACTGTGCTGCTGATCACCCAGTAAGCCATATTGTTCTCCCACTCGTAAAGCAATTCAAGATCTTCCGGCTCCAATGCCCTTAGACTGATTTCTTCATATTTCATTTCAGCCAGAAAAAGTAAGGTTAATTATTTATTCCATCCCGTCAAGTTCCCTGATAAATGCATCAGCGAAATCTTTCTTTACTGATACCAGTATTTCCCTGGCCTTTGAGATTGAGGAGAATTCACCATAAATGTACTTGTACAAGCCGTCTTTTGCCAGTACTTCCTTTACTCCTTCATATCCGGGAAATACACTGCTGATACTTACACGGCTTTTGGTAGCTTTAAGCTGGATCGTGAATAACTTCTGGGCCCTCACTTCACTTTGCTGACCTGTAACAGTAACCTGTGGCGCCTTATTTTCAAGATCATACTGGTTTACCAGATAGGCATCCTTCAAGCCCATTTCCTTAACATATTCAAGGTATTTCATGGCATCCTGCTTTGTGAAAAAGACGCCAAGTGTGTAAAGATTGGCAGTATCAGTTTTGATTGTTCTGACAATCAGCATCTCATCCTGGATAAGATCCTTAAAATAATTAGGATTAAGATTTTTATGGGTGCTGAGAAGTATAATACTATATTTAATGGAATAAGAAGGTCTGAGGTATGGTGGCGTAGCAGCTTCCTGCCTCAGAACCACACCTGTCTTCGGATTTATAATGCCGAAGGTAACCCTTCTGTTGTATTTCCTCCCTTCAGGATTATCGGAGCCATCCGGATTTGTGTTGACGGCAGCAAAATTTGATTTCCCGAAAGCCTTCTTCACGAATCGTGATTTATCAATACCCAGTGATGTGAAATAATTTATTACTTCCTGCGAGCGTTTATCGGAGAGTCTCCTGTTGTATTCCGTGCTTCCCAGCGCATCGGTGTAACCTGCCACTTCTACAGACAATTCAGGATAATTGATCATTATGTTCTTTACAACATCAAGGACCGGTTTAGCTTCATCGGTCAGATTGTACTTATCGAAATCAAACAGAACATTCTTGATAGAAAGAAAATCACCAGCAGTGACCTTGTCCGGGGTCAGCGAAGGATTGACTGGCAAATAATTCCCTGTAAAGTAGAGTGGCAGACTGAGATTAATAGTATCGGTCTTATAACCATCATGGCTTGCAAGGACCTGGTACTCACCCGGTTTAATGTCAAAATTGAATGAACCATCCTTGTTGATCTGCACGTCCTGGAAAACAGCGCCAGTCTTGATATTCTTTACTGTAATAAATGCTGCTTTCGGATCAACTTCCATTCCATCTTCAAGAGTCAATGCACCGGAGACTTTTGTAATCTCGTCAGCCGGATCTATAGCGACTATTGCATATATATTCCTTTCTTTCGTTTTATCATCAAACCGGCTTGCAACGAATCCGGGAGCATTATTATTCAGAATGAAATCGATGTTCTCCTGAACATTATTAAATGCATAAGGCATTCCAACAGGCTGGGTCCAGGATCCTCCCCGGTTAATCGATCTGAAGACGTCATACCCTCCCATACTTATAAGTCCGACAGAGCTGAAAAGCAAAGCATTAGTTTCCGTATCAAAATAGGGAGTGTTTTCATCATAGGGTGTATTGATTGTATTCCCGAGGTTCACCGGGCGTTCCCAGCTGCCGTCGGCTGCACGCTCAGAAACCCAGATGTCAAGATCGCCCTCGCCTCCGGGCCTGTTGCTTGAGAAATACATGGTCTTGCCGTCAGGAGTGATAAAACCGAATGCTTCCCAGTAGATAGAGTTTACATACTTTCCAACGCTTTTGATCTTTGACCAGGTGGTATCGCTTCTTGTACTGTAATAGAGGTTGCCGTCACCCCCGTCGTCCATGAACAGTATCAGCATCTTTCCGTTTCCCGTAATTGAATTTGTGAAGAACCTGTCATACCCTCCGAGCTGTTTTGTGATATTTGAGGGTTTTTGCCACGTTTTGGTTTTTACCGGTTTATATGAACAGTAGACCTGTGTTTTACCATCTCTCAATGCTGTAAAGACAAAAACAGAATCATTCTTGGCCAGAACCGGATAACAAGCTCCCGGATAATCTGCCATCCACGGAGTGAAAAGCTGGGAAATCAGCCTGACGGGCTTTTTCTTCATCTCGAGAGCATACCTGCAATTTCTTATCTGCAGGTCGATATATTGTTCCTGCGTTGATCCGGTACCAATGTATTTCTTTTTCAGAGTATTAAAGTAGGTAAGTGCTTTATCAAGACTGTCATTGCGCTGATATGCTATTGCCAGATAAAGATATGTATCAAGCGGGGCAACTTCTCCTGTTTGCCTGTATTCCTTCTCACTATTTGCCACCACCTTCGAAGCCTTCTTTAAGAGGGTGAGCGCTTCTGCATTTTTACCATCGAGATTGAGGTAACATATTCCGAGTTTAGCCGCAAGGTTACAATTATCCGGATTGGCTTTCACAAGCGGCTCATACAATGAGGATGCTTTAAGGTAATTCTGATCATAATAGTAGAATGCATCAGCTTCGCGAAAAGCTCTTGTAAATTCCCTTCTTTCATTCACCTGCCCATACAGTGTGGTAAATCCGCATATAAGAAGGACAATAAAGGGAATTCTTTTTGAGGGGTAAATCTGTTTCATTGATCCTGAATTTTGATTTCTTTAAACCGGAGTTTTAATCTCTGGCCTTATGTTAACAATGACATATCAAGCTTAATTAAGTTGTCATTTAATCATTTTTTTACAATAACTTTGATCTCCCTTATGAAGGCTCCACTGAACCTTGCCAGCTGAGGTCTGTTCAATACAGTTCTTGCTTCTTCGGCCGAAGTGTATTGTCCGTAAAAATAATGAAATCCGTCTATTTCTTCAACTTCCCTGACGCCGCTCAAGCCGGGGAAAGTTCTGCCTATGTCAGTTCTGTTCGGAGAGGCGCTGAGCTGTATGGTATAATACTTCTGTTCGGGGATCTGTTTCTCTTTGGTAGCCCTGGTCACTTTTTTAACAAACAGATCGTCGGGATATCCTTTATCAATAAGCTCATTCAAGTGATTATATGCATCATTTTTGATATTGAAAATGCCCGTTGTATATCTGTAAAACAGATCAGCGCCATTATAAAATACCTTAATATCTGAAACGTATTTGAAATAACTGATATCCACCGGATGATACAGAGCCATGACCTGAACTGTATAGTACAGGATTGTAGTATCAAGCATATCGTTTGAGGTTACATCCTTTACATTCAGGTTTTTTATCAGGATACTGGTGTCAACCTCTGAAACGCCAGGGATTTTTGAAAGATCGATCTTCTCCCGGGGATTCTTATCAAGTACTATGTCGGCCAGGTTAATGATCCGCGAAGGATTATCCATTGTTATTGTAGTATCGATCCATTGAGTGTTATAGCCTGGACAGGTGTAGACAAGCCTGAGCCTGCCTGGTACAGTCATAAAATTGTATCGCCCGGTTTTCGAATCGGGATGCCTTGCATTAAGAGTATCTCCGGAGTCCTTGTCGATCAGATAGATAGAATGCTTCTCGCTAAAAGTTAAAACCGTATCTTTCAGTCCGTATTTACCCGTCAGTTCGAATATCCGGTTTAGCTTGGGAGCTGAAAGGGTTATATAAAATATTTCTCTGTTTTTATAGCCTGTAGTCATCGAATAAAAGCCATTCTCGTCATTGTTGAAAGGCTGAAAAAACCTGTCATCATCGGTTGAATTGATCGGGAATCCGAGATTTTCAGGCTGACTCCAGCCTTTTTCCGACAACCTGGATCTATATATATCATATCCTCCTGTGCTATTGTATCCTTCTGAGCTGAAATAGAGGATTGAGTCATTTGCCGTAATGAACGGTGTATCCTCATTGTAAATGGTGTTTACTCCCGGACCAAGATTTTTTGCAGGCCCCCAGTCTCCCGTGCCATCTTTCTCAGATACATAAATATCAAGGCCGCCTTCTCCACCCTCCCTGTTACTTGTGAAATAGAGTTTCTTCCCGTCAGCTGAGATACTGGCATGGGATTCATAGTATTTTGTATTTATGTTCCTGTTCAGCTTTTTAATCACTGTCCAACTGCCGTCAATATATTCTGAAGTGTAGATATTGCCGTCGTAATTATCAGTCTTGTAAAGGAATAGAAGCGTCCCGTCTTTGTTTAGGGAACAGGAGGAACAATCGTCTCCAGCTTTGATCTGAGATGTAATTTCAATTGGAGGCTGCCATTTGCCCCTTATCTTTTTTGAATAGAGAATTGCGTTGACCATACCACGCCGTTCGGTGTAGACTATTGAATTGCCGTCAAAGCTTACCGCAGGATCCTCATTGATGGAACCCTGGCTAAATCCGGGACTGACCAGGTCACTGCTCATGGCTATGGGTTTATCCTGGTAACTCCTGGCAGCCTTGCAAGCTTCGATAAGCTGGTCAATGTAGGACTCATTGCGCATGCTACCCTTTCCCTTTACTTCACCGGTAAGTTTTTTAAATACTTCGAAAGTACTTAAGGCTTTATCCAGTTCATTGTTGATCATATAGGCTTTCCCAAGAAAGAAATAAGCGTCCAGCGGTGCTCTTTTTTCCCTGAAAGAGTTCACCTTCGCATCATAGCTCGCATGTTTCACTGCAGATTCGAGGAACGGGATGGCTTTCTCCTTTTCTCCGTCAATTCTAAGGTAGCACGTTCCGATCTTATACTGGATGTTATAATTGTCAGGCTTATCGAGAAGAAGGTAGAGTGGATTGGCCAGTTCGGACTGGTCAAACAGGTTAAATGACTCGGCTTCGGTAAATGTTTTCCTTTTCTCTGCATTTGATTGAGCAGAAGACACAAACGAAAACCCCGCCAGAGAAATTAGCTGCAGAAACAGGCAAAAAATATTTGCTCTGACTTTAATCATCATAACAAATATAAGAATTTTAGAAAACAATAGTCAGAAGGCCAAGGTTTTTCTCCTGACTGCCATCTAGATTGGCAGTTTGCCTGCAGCTTTTAAGCGATATCGGGAGTGTAATCTTCCAGAATTTCCTTGATGCGGCTGAGGAATTTACCGGCAAGAGCACCGTCAATTACTCTGTGATCAAAACTCAGGGATAGTATCATTATATGACGGATTGCAATCATGTCACCATCAGGAGCTTCGATGACGGCAGGCATCTTCCTGACTGCTCCAGTCCCGAGAATAGCTACCTGAGGCTGATTTATTATAGGCACACCTGAGAGATTGTTAAAAGTGCCGAAATTCGTTATTGTAAATGTACCTCCTGTTATCTCATCAGGCTTAAGCTTATTGCTCCTCGCTCTTTCAGAAAGATCGTTTACGGCTTTTGCTAGACCGGTAAGATTCTTTTCGTTTGCATTTTTTATGACCGGCACAATTAAATTACCATCGGGAAGTGCTGTTGCTATTCCGATATTAATATTCTTTTTCCTGATGATATTATACCCGTCCACTGAAATATTAACCATCGGGAAATCATGGAGAGCCCTTGCAGCGGCGTCGACAAATATCGGCGTCAGAGTGAGCTTCTGGCCTTCATCGGCAAGGAACCTGTCCTTAATACTGCTCCTCCATCTGATCATTTTAGTCACATCCGCATCTATAAAGGATACAGCATGGGGTGAAGTTCTCACAGACATGACCATATGGTCAGCTATCAGCTTTCGAACCCTGTCCATTTCGATGATCTCCTCTTTGGGAGGAACAATATTCGGTATTTCGGATGATTCTGTTTTAACGGCTTCCGGTGATTGCCTGGGGCTTTCCGGTATTTGCGTGACTGCAGTTTCAGGCTGCTTTGGATCTTCTTCAATGGTCTCCTTCTTCCTCGACTCCAGGAATCTGAGGATATCGTCCCTCGTTATC
Organism: Bacteroidota bacterium; assembly: GCA_030706785.1. Taxonomy (GTDB): domain Bacteria; phylum Bacteroidota; class Bacteroidia; order Bacteroidales; family VadinHA17; genus LD21. The sequence goes on from JAUZNW010000017.1 coordinate 13,090, forward strand.
CTTCCGTCCATGCCTGTACCTGTAATCGTGTCGAGTTCCGGGTAACTGATCCCTTCCTGTGCCGCGATATTCCTTACCAGCGGGGAAAGAAACTTTCCTGACCGAGTGCGGCTTTTCATCTCACGCGAAACCATATACTCTTCCTGCCTTTCTTCCCTGTCGGACTTTACGGTTTCACGAGTCATTTCTACTTCTTCATCAATTTTCTTTACTACTTCAGGTGTGGTTTCAATTTCAGTATCAAGGATGGCAATGATATCTCCGACTGCCGGTACAGAACCTTCAGCGGCTTTAATCTCAACAATGACGCCAGAGGCTGGAGCAGGGACTTCAGAATCAACCTTGTCTGTCGCAACTTCAACAAGGGGATCATCCTCCTTTACGACATCACCTGTTTTAACAAGCCATTTATTGATTGTAGCTTCGATAACGCCTTCCCCCATTGCGGGGAGCACAATATTCATCCTTGCCATACCCAATTAACAACAAAGGCAGGATTATGTTTTATCAAAATGAGAAATTATGAAACAAAACCCGGAAGAGAAAGTGATACTTACTGGTGATAGGGATTGCGGTTGCTGATTGCCCTTCCCAGGGTTATCTCATCGGTGTATTCAAGTTCATCGCCAATAGCCACTCCTCTGGCCAGCGTTGAAATTGAGACATCATATTTGTTAAGTCTTTTATAAAGATAGAAGTTGGTCGTGTCTCCTTCCATAGTCGTGCTCAAGGCAAAAATTATTTCTGAAACACCACCTTGCCTGACTTTCTCCTCGAGGCTGTCTATTTTGAGATCAGCAGGACCTACACCGTCAACAGGTGAAATCACCCCTCCAAGGACATGATAAACACCCCTGTACTGCCTTGTGTTTTCAATAGCCATGACATCCTGGATACTTTCGACAATACAAATAAGCGACTTATCCCTTTTTTCGTCACTGCATATTGAACATACTTCCCCGTCAGAAAGATTGTGGCAGATCCTGCAGTACCGAATTTCTCTGTGAAGTTTAATTATGCTTTCCCCAAACTTCTCCACTTCAGCCGGATCCCTTTTAAGAAGGCTCATGACCAGCCTGAAAGCGGTCTTTCTTCCTATTCCCGGAAGTGAAGCGAACTCGTTAACGGCATTTTCGAGCAGCTTCGATGGATACTCTGTAAAACTCATACAATAAGCTTTCGGGCAAAATTAGTTGAAAATGACTTTTTAACTATGCCTGCCTGGAATTTTTTCCCCTGACAACTTTTTGTTATTCTTGCAGATTAATTTCCGTTTTTAATGAAGCCATTTCTGATTCTGGGAATTTTTCTGGGTTATACTGCTCTTTTATTTACGGTTACATGGATAACGGCAAGGAAGGCAAACAACCAGTCATTTTACATAGGAAACAGGATCTCACCATGGTTCGTTGTAGCGTACGGAATGATCGGGGCATCATTGTCTGGAGTCACTTTCATGTCGGTCCCCGGGTGGGTAAAGGAGACCCAGTTCAGCTATATGGTTGTTGTATTTGGGTACCTTTTCGGGTATTTCGTTATTGCCCTTGTGCTCCTGCCTCTGTATTACAGATTAAAACTTACATCCATTTACACATATCTTGAAAAGCGCTTCGGATTCTGGTCATATAAAACAGGAGCGGGTTTTTTCATTCTCTCAAGAATTCTTGGTGCATCCCTTCGAATGTTCCTGGTTATCAACGTCCTGCAAGTATTTGTTTTTGATGCCTGGAATGTCCCATTCTGGGTTAATGTTTTGATTTTCATTTCTCTTATTATTTTATACACACTGAAGGGAGGAATAAGGACGATTGTCTGGACCGATACTCTCCAGACGACATTCATGCTTCTTGCCGTGGTACTTTCAGTAATTTATATCAGCAAAGAACTCGGGACCTCCGTTTTCAGCCTTGCTTCAAATGTTATCGGAAGCAGCGAATCAAGGATGTTTATTACCGACTGGCACAATGAAAGGTTTTTCCTTAAGCAGTTCTTCAGCGGTATGTTCATAACCATCTCAATGACAGGACTTGATCAGGAGATGATGCAGAAAAACCTTAGCTGCAGAAACCTCAGGGAAGCCCAGAAAAACATGTTTACATTCAGCGGGATCCTGATTTTCGTAAATTTCCTGTTCCTGATCCTCGGAGCTTTCCTGCTTTTTTATGCGCGTCACAGAAATGTTACGGTGGCAATGTCTGATGATCTTTTCCCGACAATTGCATTTAATTACCTTTCACCTGTTGCAGGGATTGTTTTCCTGATCGGGCTCATTTCAGCTGCATTCCCAAGTGCCGACGGAGCAATTACCTCACTCACAACATCTGTCAGCATCGACTTCCTCGGCCTTGAAAAGAAAGAAGAAATGGCTGAAGGCAGGAAAACAAAGACACGATACCTGGTTCATATTTCAATCGCGCTGATCTTCTTTATATGTATTTTAATTTTCAGGGCGTTGAATGACCGCGCCATTATAGATAAGCTCTTTACTATTGCGGGTTATACCTATGGTCCCCTGCTCGGCCTGTTTACATTCGGACTGTTCACAAAGAGGCAGGTAAATGACAGAGTAACTCCTTATATTGCTGTACTTTCGCCTGTTATCTGTTATTTCCTTAGTGCATTTTCAGTACAGCTGTTTAACGGATACAGGTTCGGATTCGAACTGTTGCTTCTGAACGGCTTTCTTACTTTTACGGGATTATGGGCTTTCAGTAAAAAGCTGGCTCCTGGAATCATTAATAATCCTCTGTAAAGGTTCACACACCCCCTTTTTACATTTCCCCGGAGGGAGAAAAAAGTCAGTTTACTCACCAACCCCCTTTTTGGGGCAGGAGGTACACATGCCAGAAGGGAGGAAAATTACTGACTAATTCTACCTGTATGGATTAGTTTGCTGAATTTGTGTACCTGTTTCTGTTTCTTCAGGTTCTTCGGGAGGCGGCGGTTTAGTTATGACACGTTTTGTTTTGTAAGGGATACTCCAGATCACGTAATAGTTAATGCCAGCGCTTACCGACTTGCTTCCGTCACCATAACCGGGGAAATAGATCGGCCGCAGATCTTTCCCTCCTCCCGCAGAAATCAGGAGCCTGAGTCTTATTATCCAGCCAATGCTAACGTTTTTAAATATCTCTGTTCTAATTCCTGGTGCTACTTCAAGGAAATGTCCTGCGCCGTTCCTTTTCGGAACAAATGAATGAATAGTATCCCAATAGTTCTTATACTGGAACGATGGCGTCTGGGATTGATACAGGGTCAAACCGTAACGCAGTCCTATGCCGCCCCAGTACCTGCCTGAAGAAACTGGTGGCTTTAAAAGATTGAAATCGACTCCTGCCTTGATGAAGATCCCCTTTGCCTGGAAGTTGTAATTGTATTGTGAGTACTTGTAATTAAGGTAACCACCTTCTGCAGCAAAAGACATTTTCTCACTTTTATCCACCGAAAAATGGCCTTCCAGGTTCAGATTGTTCTTGTCATAATAATAGTACCCCGGACCAACAAGATCGAATCCCAGCCTTAATTTCAACGGGAACATAACCGTATCCTGTGCCTGCAGGGCACAGGTTCCTGTCAGAATCAGAAGACTAATAAAATATGCGTATGTTCTCCTCATTAATCGTTGTTATTTTGTTTGAGGAACGATAAATATAGTTGATCCTGTTCCTGGAAAAGAAGAAGGTATCAAGGGTCTGATAAAATGTGTATCCGCATTCTTTTGAAATCAGGTGCGGGTAACTTGAATAGAGGAATTGTATTGTGTCCGTAACGCCATTGATCCTTATCACAAAGGTGGATTTTTCAGAAGCCGGATCAAGAGGAAAAAGAGCAGGCTGGACATTTGAAGCCTTGTTATAGATCTTGGTTGATTCGTGGTTGACACCAAAAAGTGTCACGCTGTCGGGAGCAACCTGTTTCTTGGTTGTGTTGTTATAGAAGGTTGCTTTAAGATAGGAATTGGTTTCTTCAAAACATGCTTCAGAAGCGCAGGATACTATAAATATCGAAAAACCTGCAATGAGTACTTCAATGAAAAGAAGATAAAAAATTCTCATTATGCGTCGAAAGCCTCAAAAATACAAAAATAATAATGGAGGGAGGGATTATCTCTCAGAATTTCGGCAGGTTCTTCAGTATTCCGCTGATCCCGTTCTTTATTTTTGAAAAGACATTATTGTCCTTTTCTCCTCCGAAATAGATCCCATTGATTATATCCAAATAATGCCGGGCTATATGATTACGCTTTAGCTTCAGGGTTGGAGAAAGCTCACCTGTCTGGGGCGTCCATTCCTCACTGACAAGCCTGAACCTTTTTATCTGTTCAGACTCACCTAGTGACTTATTGACTTCCCTTACTTCTTTGCCGAATTGTTCAATAACCTCAGGCAATTCTATCAGTTCACTGTTATCCCTGAACTGGATCTTATGCTTCGAACACCAGTCATGCAGGTAACCGAAATTAGGTGACAACAGGGCGCTTGCAAACTTTTCATTCTCGCCTATAACCATTGCCTGCTCAATGAAAGCGGATTCCTTGAGTTTGTTCTCGATCGGCTGGGGTGCAATATATTTTCCTGCCGACAACTTGAACATCTCCTTCTTCCTGTCGGTGATACGCAGGAATTTCCCGTCCTCTATCACTCCGATATCACCGGTGTGGAACCAGCCATCTTTGTCAATGACTTCTGCTGTGAGCTCAGGGTCTTTGTAGTAACCAATCATAACATTAATTCCCCGGCACAGGATTTCGCCGTCATCTGCTATCTTTACTTCAACGCCATCTATTACAGGGCCGACTGTCCCAAATCCGATTTCATCCACTCTGAATGGATTTACGGCTATTACCGGTGAGGTTTCGGTAAGTCCGTAGCCCTGTATCACAGGTAATCCTGCGGCCCAGAATATTTTTTCAAGCCTTGACTGAAGGGCTGCACCTCCTGAGACCATCACCTCAAGCTCGCCTCCAAGTGCTTCCCTCCACTTGCTGAAAACAAGCTTCCTGGCAATATTGAGCCTGAATTTGTAGAAAGCTGAATTGCCCTTCAGCTTGAATTTTAGTCCCAGCCTTACTGCCCAGAAGAAAATGACCTTTTTAAGCGGTGAGAGATTTCGTCCCTTGCTCATTATATTGTCGTAGATTTTCTCAAGAAGTCTTGGAACAGTATTAAAAATGTGAGGCTTAACTTCCCTTACTACTTCCGATACAGTCCCCATATTCTCAACGTAATAGATGCTTATACCCTTGTACTGGAAGTGGTAATTGACCATTCTTTCGTAAACATGGCAGAGCGGGAGGAAGCTGATAGCCCTGTTTCCGTATCCAAGATGGTGTGCGGTTGATGTGGTTATGGCATTTGAAACGATGTTCCTGTGAGAAAGCATTACTCCCTTTGAATTGCCAGTAGTACCCGAGGTGTAAATAATAGTAAGGAGGTCCTCTGGCTTAATACTTTTCTTGATTTCTTCAAGCTCAGCGGCATATTTTGAGGCATTTTTCCTTCCAGCCTCCACTATCTCATAATACGATCTGATACCTTCAACAGGATCGATTGAGAATATTTCAATAAGGGTCCCGATCCTTCCGGCGATTGGGCTTACTTTATTGTAAATTGATTTGTTTCCTACTATAATTGCTTTTACTTCAGAGTGTTCAAGAATATAATCATATTCATCCGTGCTTATCGTAGGGTAAATTGGCACATGGATTATCCCAGCCTGGGCCATCCCCATATCGGCTATGTTCCATTCCGGCTTGTTTCCGCTGATGGTAGCTATTTTATCTCCCTTCTTATATCCCATGGAAAGCAGTCCGTAACTTATCCAGTTCACATTATTACGGACATCATCGGTTGAGTATGTGATCCATTCCTTATCGACCTTCCCTGCATACATATCATTCCTGGGATATTTTTCGCAGTTGAGGTCAATAATATCAAAGGTCCTTGTTACTTTCATGGTCTTGTAAGGTTAGGAGGTTATTTCAAAAATGGTACTTAATTTTGAGAATATAACCATACGTTACTCCTCCGGATATACCCTGGGGCATCCAGAACAGTTTCAATTGTAACAAATTTTTCGAACAAAAGGTCGGTTAAGTGGATTTAAATGTAATCCGGTTTTGCAGTTATCTGAAAATAAATATGTTAATTATCGTTAAACATTGAATATTTTTCGACCGTACAAGATTAATATTAGTTCAAAGCAGGCTAAACTGATTTTCTTAAATATTCTTCTGCTTTCCTCAGTGCCTCCTGTATTCCCGAAGGATTTTTCCCGCCTGCTGTTGCCAGGAATGGCTGCCCTCCGCCTCCTCCGCTAATTTCAGGAGCGATTTCCCTTATTAAGGCTACCGCATCAATCTTACGCTCTTTTATGAGAAGATCACTTACCATCACCATTAAATGAGCTTTCCCGTTTGTTTCAGCACCGAGAACCAACACTGTATTATCACTGACTTTTCTGAACTGGAAACCAATATTCTTCAGTAAATCCGGGCTTCCCTCTTCAACTCTGGAAGAGATAAAATTTATCCCCTTAATTAGTACAGATTTTTTTTCCAGTTCCCTGATTCTTGCGTTTAACGATTGTAATTCATATTTCTCAATGCTTTTCCTGAGCTGTACATTTTCAGCAACCAGCTTTTCAACACTTTCCCTGATATTTCCGGTGCTTTTAAGTATTGCACCAACCTCATCAACAGTGGCGAGTCTCTCATTTACATATTCTTCAGCTTTTGCGGCGGTGACGGCTTCAATTCTCCTGATTCCGGCTGCAATGGCGCCTTCCGATATTATTTTGAATAATCCGATACTTCCGGTATTTTTTACATGGGTTCCTCCGCACAATTCAACTGATTTTCCAAAAGTAACCACCCTGACAGTGCTGCCGTACTTTTCGCCAAACAGGGCCATAGCACCCATTTCAAGAGCCTTTTCGACAGGAATTCCTTCCGTTATTATTGCGTCAGTGCTTTCCCTTACCATCCTGTTGACCATTTCCTCAATCTTATGTATTTCATCCTTCGAAAGCTTGCTATAATGACTGAAATCAAACCTCAGCTTTTCAGAGTTTACTAGTGATCCCTTTTGCTCCACATGATTGCCAAGAACTGACCTTAATGCAAAGTGAAGAAGATGGGTTGCGGAGTGATTATTTGCAGTCATTTGCCTTTTTTCGGCATCTACTACAGCATGAAAAGCCACCTCAGGATCAGACAGTCTACCCTGGCTTATATGTATGATCAGATTGTTTTCCTTGATGGTATCATCAATGATCAGCTTTTCCTTCCCCGATTCAATATATCCGGTGTCTCCCACCTGGCCTCCTGATTCAGCATAAAATGGTGTTTTATTGAACATGAGCTGAAGAGTTTCCTTCCCTTTGTACCTTGTTTTACGGAACTTTGTAATCAAAACATCATCCCTGGTAGTTTCATAACCAGTGAATGACGTTTCCCCTGAATCCCTGACTACAAGCCAATCACCTGCCTCTACACCTGCATTCTCACGTGACCTGTTTTTCTGGTTCCTCATTTCATTCTCAAATTCACTTATGTCTGTTTCCATTCCGTTTTCTTTCAGTATCAGCTGTGTCAGGTCTACAGGGAATCCATATGTATCGTAGAGTTCAAAAGCAACCTTCCCCGGCAGAATATTTTTATGTCCTTTCTGCAGCTCTCCTATCTTCTTATTTATCAGCTTCATTCCAATGCCGAGTGTTTTAAGGAACGACGATTCTTCCTCGCGGATTATCCCTGAAATATAATCCCTTCCAGCCCTGATTTCAGGATAGATGTTGCCCATAACCTCGTCAAGCGCAGGAACAAGCTTATAGATGAATGGTTCTTCTGTACCCAGGTAGTTGTAACTGTACCTTACAGCACGTCTCAGGATCCTTCTTATCACATACCCGGCCTTATTGTTTGACGGAAGCTGACCATCCGCGATTGAAAAAACAATGGCCCGAAGGTGATCAGCAACCACCCTGAGGGCGGTATCACATTCCTCATTTTCTCCGTATTTCTTGCCTGTTATTTCAGAGATCTTAGCAATCACAGGCTGGAAGAGATCAGTGTCGTAATTCGATTTTTTCTCCTGGACCACCATGCATAGCCTTTCAAACCCCATCCCCGTATCTACATGTTTTGCAGGAAGTTGTTCAAGTTTACCATTTGAAAGCCTGTTGTACTGTATGAAAACCAGGTTCCATATTTCGATTACCTGCGGATGTCCCTTATTTATCAGGGTGTTACCGGGTACCAATTTTCTTTCACTGTTATCCCTGATATCCACATGGATCTCTGAGCATGGCCCGCAGGGTCCGGTTTCTCCCATCTCCCAGAAATTATCCCTGGCGGATCCTTCAAGTATTTTTTTCGCAGAATTTTTAAAGCAACGCTTCCAGCATTCATATGCTTCATCATCTCGCGGGATATTCTCTGTAGTATTCCCTTCAAAGACAGTTGCATAAAGCCTGTCTTCAGGGATACCGAGTTTCCCTGTCAGAAATTCCCATCCCCATTCAATAGCTTCCTTTTTAAAATAATCACCGAATGACCAGTTACCGAGCATCTCAAACATGGTGTGGTGATAGGTGTCATGTCCCACTTCCTCGAGATCATTATGCTTTCCTGATACTCTCAGGCATTTCTGGGAATTTGCTACTCTAATGCTCACCGGCTGAGTGTTTCCGAGGAAAATATCCTTGAACTGATTCATACCTGCATTGGTGAACATAAGAGTTGGATCGTGCTTGATGACCATCGGGGCTGAGGGTACAATTATGTGTTTTTTTGACCTGAAAAAATCAAAAAACATCTGTCTTATCTCGTATGATTTTGGTGTAATTATCATATTACTACACAATAACTGGCTCAATATAGAGTTTGTAAAATTAAATTATTTGTTTTAGATTTGTTTGGTCCGTATAAAAAACCTGATTTACTGATGCCCCACCGGAAATACTTTCTTGACCTCTCAGATCTGCAGTTCAAAAGAGTAAGACTCCCCTGGAAAAGCAAGCTTATTCGCTCAATACTATGGATTGGCGCAGTTGTTGTCATATCATGGGGATACGGTGCAGCTTTTAACAAGTTTTTCGGCTCCCGGAAGAACAAAATGCTTACTCAGGAAATAGAGAGTATTAAGCTTGAGTATTCACTGCTGGGCAGGCAGATTAATAACTCGATTAAGGTCCTGGATGGTCTGGAACAGTCAGATGCGCAACGTTACAGGCCGATTCTTGATATGACTCCGGTTCCGGAGACAGTCAGGAAGATGGGATCAGGTGGTGTGAACAAGTATGCAGATCTGGAAGGCTTTGATAATTCAGATCTAATGGTTTCTTTCCAGAAAAAGGTCGATGATATAAAGAACAGGACCACTATTCAATACCAGTCATTCAGTACGATTGAAGATCGTAAGAATGAGTGGAAACGTGAGATGGAACATCTCCCTATGATAAGTCCCGTTAATGTGATCTACAGGCTTGGCGACGGTATAAAGTTCAGGGAGAAGCATCCGGTGCTTGGAACTCCGCAATGGCATCACGGCCAGGATATCTGTACCCCCTACGGCTCTGAAGTCTTTGCTACCGGATCAGGCAAAGTTATACAGGCAGGCTGGGAAGGCGGATTTGGCAATTGCATTGTCATCGACCACGGGTATGGATACAGGTCAACGTACGGTCATCTCAGCAACATAAAAGTTACAGTTGGAATTAATGTCAAGCGCGGCGACCTGATCGGACTTACAGGCAGTACGGGCACTTCTTCAGGCCCTCACCTTCATTATCAGATCGACCTTTATGGGCAGTATAAAAATCCTCTCTATTACTTCAACAATGATCTGACTGAAAATGAGTATTTTGATATGATCCAGTCACTCACTGCCCAGTCAAAGTTGAGATAGTCTTTATTGATCCCTTCCATGATTCACTCTTCCTGCAGGTCACAACAGGAAGTTTTACTTATTTTTATATAATGATTTGTATATCTTTGTTACATCATGGCAAAACCCAGGTATAAATTTAATCCTGAATCTCTGAGCTTTGACAAAATCAGGCTGGGTTTCAGATCCATTATTCTCAGGGCGCTAGCCTATCTCCTGGGTACTGTAATTATTGCCGTTGTCTTTAATTTCATTTTCGGGATTTTCTTTGATTCCCCAAAAGAGAAAGCACTTAAGCGGGAGATTGCCCAGATGACTCTCCAGTACAGCCTTGTTCACAGAGAAATGGACAATCTCGAAAAGGTAATTGAGCATCTGCAGGAAACTGACGATAATCTTTACAGGACAATCTTCGGTGCTGAACCAGTTCAGTCAACTCAAAGACAGGGTGGGGTAGGGGGTGTTAACAGGTATTCAGAACTTGAAGGATACATCAATTCAAAGATCGTAATTGAAACTGAAAAGAAGCTCGATGCAATAAGAAAACAGGTTTACGCCCAGTCTAAATCATACGATGATCTCATTTCACTTGCAAAAAGAAAGGAAGATATGCTGAGGTCAATTCCGGCGATCATTCCCATTTCAACAAAAGACCTGACAAGGATTGCTTCCGGATTCGGACTGAGGATCCATCCTGTTTACAAGATCAGCAAATTCCACGCAGGAATGGATTTTACCGCTCCTCTTGGAACGGAGATTTATGCATCTGGTGACGGCACAGTTGAATCTGTTCAGTCGTCAAAGCGCGGCATGGGGAATTACATAACCATTAACCATGGATTCGGATACCAGTCAATTTACGCACATCTCGACAGGTTCAATGTAAGGTCAGGCCAGAAAGTCCATCGGGGCGATGTCATTGGCTTTGTCGGCAATACAGGAATGTCGGTCGCACCTCATCTTCATTATGAAATTAAGCTCAACAACGTAAATGTTGATCCTGTGAACTATTTTTTCAATGATCTTTCAGCTGCAGAATATGAGGCTATGGTAGAGATTGCCGCTAAAACAGGACAGTCATTCGACTGATTTGCCAGTTTATTCAGGAAACTATACCAGACAATATTTCAGGTAAAAGGAAGTAAAAATGCCCTATAAGGAGAAAAATATCGAAAAACTGTATTATTCAATCGGGGAGGTTTCAGAAATGCTTGGCTTGCCTGTTTCGACTGTCAGGTTCTGGGAGAATGAGTTTGATGTTCTGAAGCCGATGAAAAACAAGAAGGGCAACAGGATGTTTACAACAAATGATTTAAAGAATCTGAAAATCATCCAGAGGCTTTTAAAAGAAGAAGGTATGACTCTGGCAGGAGTGAAGAAAAAGATGACCGGACACTGGGAGGAAACCAATCACAGGTTTGAGATAACCGAATCGCTTGAAAAAATAAAGACCCTGCTAAAAGAATTACGGGATAATATTTAATGAACCCTCAATGGACCTCTGTTTATCCTCTGTAGCTTTCTAGTTGACTTAAAGTAGTAAGAACTTTGGCAGAGGTCAAAAGAGAAGCCACAGAGGACCCACAGAGTTGCATGGAAATATGAAGCTAAAAGATATTATTTCTTATCTCGATTCTGCTGTACCGTTGACTTTTCAGGAAAGTTACGACAATTCCGGGCTGCAGGTCGGAGAACCTGAGCAGGAAGTCACTTCAGCCCTGATAACTCTCGATGTCACTGAAAAGGTTGTGGAAGAAGCAATCAGTGAGGGATGCGATCTCATCCTTTCTCATCATCCTGTGATCTTCAATTCATTAAAAAGGATCTCTGCCAAAACAGCGACTGAAAGAATAATTACACGGGCAATAAGAAAAAACATCTCCATTTATTCCTTACATACAAATCTGGATGTATCGGCAGTAGGGGTAAGCAAAAAAATGGCACAAAAGCTGGGACTGATAAATATTAAGACCCTCCGTGCGTTAAAGGGCAGGCTTTACAAACTTGTCACATATGTGCCTGAAGATTATCTTGATAAGGTACGAAAGGCCGTATTCGAGGCAGGAGCAGGTGTAACAGGAAATTATGATAATTGCGGATTCGTGGCTGAAGGCACAGGTAGCTTCAGAGCAGGAGAAGACACTGATCCGTTTATTGGTGAAAAAGGGAAGCTTCATTTTGAGAAAGAGGCAAGGTTTGAAACAGTCCTCTATTCCCATCTCAGGGATAAGGTGGTCAGGGCTCTTCTGGAGTCCCATCCGTATGAAGAGGTCGCTTATGATCTTTATTCTCTCGAAAATGATAATGTCAAAGAGGGCTTGGGCTGTACAGGAGAGCTCCCGGAACCCATAAATGAGGCGGATTTTCTCGGAATGGTCAAGAAAGTTTTTAAAGCTAAAGGCGTAAGATATTCAGAACCATCAGGGAAGAATATTGCCAGGGTAGCGGTATGCGGGGGAGCTGGATCGGATCTATTACGGGATGCAATTGCAGCGGGTGCTGATTCATTTGTTACTGCCGATATTAAATACCATACTTTTCAGGAAGCCGGAAACAGAATTCTGCTTGTAGATTGCGGTCATTATGAAACAGAAAAGTATTCTGAGGAGATAATATATGATCTACTTGTTAAAAAATTTCCTAAATTTGCACTCCGGTTTTCAAAAACAAACACCAATCCGATAAATTACCTTTAGAAAATGGAAAAAGTCAAGACAACACATGAAGCTGAAATTTCTGTTGAAGAGCGGCTTCGGGCATTATATAGTTTGCAATTGGTTGATTCAGAGATAGATAAAATTAAAACTCTTCGCGGAGAGCTTCCTCTTGAAGTCCAGGACCTGGAAGATGAAATAGCAGGGCTCGAAACAAGGCTGGGAAATCTAAGGGAAGAGGTTGTGAATCTTGAAAAAGCCGTCCTGAAGAAAAACAATGAAATAACTGAAGCTGAAGCCCTGATAAAAAAATATGAGGAGCAGCAGAAAAATGTCAGGAATAATCGTGAGTTTGACTCTCTTTCAAAGGAAATTGAATACCAGAATCTTGAAATCGAGCTTTTTAATAAAAAGATAAGGGAATTCAATACGCAGATTGAGGAAAAGAAAGTTGTGATATCTGAATCAGAAGCAACTCTCGTTGACCGCAAATCTGATCTTGAAAACAAGAAGAAAGAACTTGATGAGATCATTTCTGATACTCAGAAAGAAGAGGAAGGGCTTTATAATAAGTCAGAAAAAATACAATCCCTGATTGAGGAGAGGCTTCTGGCCGCATATAAAAGGATAAGATCGAATGCAAGGAATGGCCTGGCGGTAGTCCCGGTACAGCGTGATGCATGCGGAGGCTGCTTCAACCAGATCCCGCCGCAGAGGCAGCTAGATATCAAGTCAAGGAAAAAAATCATTGTTTGTGAGTACTGCGGTCGTATCCTTGTTGATGATGAGATCATAAGTGAGAGCCATCTGTAGCATGCTCAATAGATTAATAAAAGCCACTCCAGCCGGAGTGGCTTTTTGTTTATTGCCTACCTTTACAATTGAATAGATTATTCGAAAAATATGACCACCGCTGAGTTCAGGAAAATGATAACGGAGGGTATCCCGGAAAACCTTCCCGATCCTAAACCTTATGATCCTAACATTAATCATGCCCCGAAAAGGAAAGACCTCCTTACAATCGAACAAAAAAAATTAGCAGTCAAAAATGCATTAAGGTATTTCCCGGCCAGGCATCACAGTATTCTGTCAAGAGAGTTTGCCAGGGAGCTTTCAGACTACGGAAGGATCTATATGTACAGGTTCAGACCAGAGTATGAAATAAAGGCACGCCATATCAATGACTTTCCTCACAGATCGGTTGCAGCAGCTGCAATTATGCTGATGATCTCAAATAATCTGGATATTTCCGTCGCCCAGCATCCCCACGAACTGATAACCTACGGCGGTAACGGTGCTGTGTTCCAGAACTGGGCGCAATACAGGCTTACCATGAAATACCTGTCGGAAATGACTGATGAACAGACTCTTGTTGTCTATTCAGGTCATCCGCTGGGTTTGTTTCCTTCTCACAGGGATGCGCCAAGGGTAGTCGTTACAAACGGAATGGTAATCCCTAATTACTCCTCACAGGACAATTGGGAGATATTCAATGCTCTGGGGGTATCGCAATACGGACAGATGACAGCAGGCTCATATATGTATATCGGACCGCAGGGAATTGTGCATGGTACTACGATTACAATTATGAACGCTGTCAGGAAACTTTCTGAAAATAAGAAGACATCCGGATTAAAGCTTTTTGTTTCATCAGGCCTGGGCGGTATGTCGGGAGCACAGCCAAAAGCAGCAAAGATCGCAGGGATAATTTCTGTAATTGCGGAAGTTAATCCCAAAGCTATTAAGACAAGGTTTTCACAGGGCTGGGTTGATGAGGTTCTTGATGATATCTATGAGCTGGCGGCCCGCATTGTTGAGGCGAAGAAGAAGAATGTGGCTATTTCCCTTGGTTACCATGGCAATATTGTGGATCTGTGGGAGAAGTTTGCAGAGAAAGGCATAAAGGTGGATATTGGTTCAGATCAGACATCCCTTCATAATCCATGGGCTGGTGGATACTATCCTGCAGGCATAAGCTTTGAGGAATCAAACCGCTTGATGTCAACAGATCCCGACAAGTTCAGGGAGCTTGTAAGGGAATCGTTAAGAAGGCAGGTCAGGGCAATCAATATTCACAGCGACAGAGGAACTTATTTCTTTGATTATGGTAATGCTTTCCTTCTTGAAGCTTCAAGGGCAGGTGCTGATATCCTTGATTCCCATGGTGAATTCAGATACCCGTCTTATGTTCAGGATATTATGGGACCCATTTGCTTCGATTACGGTTTTGGCCCGTTCAGGTGGATCTGCTGTTCCAACAATCCTGCAGACCTGTCAGCAACCGATAAAATTGCGACAGAGACACTTGAAAGGATAATGAGGAATTCTCCGAACGAGATCAGGCAGCAGATGGCCGATAACATTCACTGGATAAAGGAAGCGGCGAGGAACAACCTGGTTGTTGGTTCTCAGGCAAGAATACTTTATGCTGATGCCGAAGGGAGAATAGCCATTGCCGGAGCTTTTAACGAAGCGGTCAGGAAAGGGATAATTTCTGCACCAGTTGTCATTGGCAGGGACCATCATGATGTTTCAGGCACTGATTCACCTTACAGGGAAACTTCAAACATAATAGACGGATCCAAATTTACTGCTGATATGGCTGTTCACAATGTGATCGGCGATTCTTTCCGCGGGGCCACATGGGTTTCGTTGCACAATGGGGGCGGAGTAGGCTGGGGCGAAGTGATCAACGGAGGTTTCGGGATGGTTCTTGACGGGACGGAAGAAACCGGAAGGAAGCTCGAAATGATGCTTCACTGGGATGTCAATAACGGCATCGCCAGAAGAAGCTGGGCAAGGAACAAAGGTGCATTGTTCACACTTGAACGTGAGATGAAGCGAACTCCGGGATTAAAAGTTACCGTCCCCTACATTGCAGATGATAAAATCATTGATGAGGCCTTTTTAGAATAAAACACCCCGTCATCTGCAAGATGGCAGATCAGGGGGAGGTGGTAGTCCCTGGAGTCTATTTTTCTTTTTTTAATAACACAACTGCCAAAGCAACAATCCCTTCTTCACGGCCGGTAAAACCAAGTTTTTCCGTTGTTGTGGCCTTTATTGAAATATTTTCAGGAAGGATATTCAGGACAGATGAAATTGTTTTTTTCATCTCGCTGGAATAGGTTGAAATCTTAGGTTTTTCAAGGCAGATTGAGCTGTCAATATTGATAACGCTGTATCCTTTTTCAACTATCAGATTAAAAGTATTTTTTAGAAGGATTTTGCTGTCGATATTCAGGAACTGCGGATCAGCATCAGGGAACTGGTGTCCGATGTCAGGCAATCCTGCTGCACCAAGCATGGCATCGCAAATTGCATGAAGGAGAACATCTCCGTCAGAATGTGCAACTGAGCCTCTTTCAGAAGGTATCCTGATACCGCCAAGCCATAGCTCCCGTCCTTTCTCCAGACGGTGAAAATCAATGCCCTGGCCTATTCTGATATTCATTGCGTTGAGACACTTGCCTTTTTCAGGGAATTCATGTCGAAAGCAAGTGAAAAACGAAGAGTCCTCGCAAGAGGATGATTGGCAACTGTCGGCATCAGATATGAGAAATCGATCTGAAATCCCTTGAACCTGAATCCTGCACCTGCTGTAAAATACTTCCTGTTCCCCTTTGATTGGTTCTCATGGAAATACCCTGCCCTGATAGCAAACTGGTTATTATACCAGTATTCGGTTCCGATTGAGGTGGTTATCTCACGGATCTCTTCTTTGAATCCGCCGGGTGCGTCATAAAATGACTGGAAAATTGCCACCGGGACGGAAACGTTGGGATCTTTTCCGTCAATTATGTTCCCATTATTATCACGGATTGGCGGCGTGGGAACAAGAAGCTTGTTAAAGTCAAGTGCGAGCGAAAGTTTATTGAAATTATCGAAATTGATGGTTCCCGCGGAACCAAGACGCATATTCATCGGGATGAAATCAGAAGTCTGGCCACTGGAATAGCTCATCTTAGAACCGATGTTGGAGAAATTGAGACCAGCACCAATTTCAGCCTTCTTGCTGAAGATTGTAACATCTTTCCTGTAGTATCCTGAAATATCGGCTGCAAATGAAATACCAGGTCTGGTCGCCTCTCCGCCGGAATAAGTGCCGCCTGTCAGGTTGGAATAAATGAACCTGAATGCTATTCCACCCGAGAAATTCTCGGCAAAGATCCTTGAATAACCGAGATCGAATGCCAGCTCATTTGGCTTAAAAGTCCTTTCCAGATTACCGAATTCGTCAGTGAACGGAACATCCCCAAGAGAGGAGTATAACATGCTGGCGCTTGCAACCTGTTTTTTGTCAACCCTGTAGTACCCGGTCAGGTAGGCTATATTTATATCCGGTACAAGGTTCCTCAGCCACGGGGAATAGGAAATTCCCACACCTGCTTTCCCGTCAATAAAAGCAAATTTTGCAGGATTCCAGTGTTGGCTGTAAATATCGGGTGTTGTAGCCACCCCGGCATCGCCCATTGCACCGGACCTTGAATCAGGTGCTATGGTAAGGAACGGGACCACCGTCTGAATTGCATTCAGCTCCTGTGAAAATAATCTGATCGAACCGGTAAAAAGTAAAAATAACAGAATGAGAGCAGCGGATTTTTTCTTCATGCTTTTAGTTCTCTATAAGTGAGTAAGGTTTGCAAATATAAAACAAATATTTTTGTGAGTTATTGTGTACCTGTTAATAAATGATCATATGTCCTGAAACAGAGGCAGATACGCCTGTTCTGGTGCGGACCGTAACCCTGTATGGATACATTCCTATTCCCGCTTTGCTTCCGCCTGAAACAGTACCATTCCACTCAACAGGCGGGATCCGATAGCCCTCCGACTGGATGCTTATCTTTAATGTTTTGATAATCTGTCCGTTAATGCTAAAAATCTCAATGATAATATCAAGATTTTCGCCTGGCCTGTTATGTTCAGCGCTGATCATTGTAAAATCCCTGAAAGGATTAGGGTAATTCATTAGATTTTTCAGGACTAATTTTTCGCCGGTTATCACATTGAAATTAATTGATTTCTCACTTGAATTATTAAAATTATCCCATGCTTTCAACGTAATCGTATGAATACCAGGACTAAGTCCGGAAAAGGGATACATAATCTTCCCTTTATTGTAGTTGCCCTGATCGTTCTCATAGTACCCATTAAGGAGAAATGTGTTCGTTTTGTCGTTATCAATCCAGCACAGGATGTCATGTCCAATACCGCTTCCTGCATTGTTTATTCCTCCATCATCTTCAATTATTGCAAGAAGCTTTGGATTACTGTCAGTTATCCCACCGTTGCGGAACAGGGTATCATTCAGGAAGAGACTAATTGACGGTCCGGAGGTATCTCCTTTTGCTATATTATTAAAGCCCCCGATAACTATGTCCGTAAAGCAACCGTTCAGATCCTCCTTATTATCATATGCATAATAGCTTATTTTGCCGTGTCCGTAAGTGTAATCAATATCCCGTGGAACGAGGAATGAATATTTAAAACTCCCGGCTTCGGCAGATGTTTTTCCACTGAACAAAATATCGCGTTGCTGGTAGAATTTCATTTTTTGTCCGCCGTCGTTTCCAAGCGTCTGGATTTCTGTCGGCTGACCATAGACAACCGGAACCACAATGCCATTAAATCCGCTTATCAAAGCTCCTGTCATATCCTCAATATGCCCCGATATTGTCACCATTGATAGGGCTTTCAGGGTATCAGAGGGTAAAGTAGCAGGAACATTGTTTATAGAATCAGTTACAACATTTCCGTGCCAAGGGAATGAGAGCCTGACAGCAGGATCGCCGAGAAGCACGAAATTCCGCTTATTGATATTGTTTCCTGACTTGTTTTTTGCAATCCTGATGATATCACCAAGCCTTAGAGCGCTTCCCTGATCATCCCTGCCAAATGCACCTTCAAAAATATTCCTGTTCAAAGTATAATTGGGTGCTGAGTAAACAAGACGGGTTGTTGACATCAGGGCTATACCGCCGCCACCGGGATCGAGCAGAATCTTTTCACCTGAAGAATTCTTTGCTGAAATATCCCCAGTGACACTGTTAATCGTAATGTCATCAAACCTGCTGAATTCGCAGGTGGCGGTGATGAAAAGGGGCAGCTTTGAGTTGTTTTTCCACAGTCCGATGGTTTCAGGAGTTACAACTCGCTCATGACCAAGACTTGATTCGTTCCCGTGTCCGGTATAATTAAGGATAAGTGCCCCCGCATTCACGCGGTCATTTATTGCCTTTGTTACATCCGGATAAAACTGGCCGGTTGAAGAACTGACCTGTTTGTATGCATCAAAGTATATTTTATCCAGATTCACCCATGGGGCATTTTCTGAAATTACATCCTCCAGCCCTTCGGCGTCATCCATATGAGTATTGCCGTCCTCATCATCAGCAACAAGGCAAACAATGTTCTTCCAGTTACCTGTATTGGACGGACTTAGATAGTTCATAATTTTTGATATGATTGCTGATGCCTGTGAGGTATCGCTTACAGGAAGCCTGCCTATGCCGATATTTTCAGTCCCCGAGTCTTCACCTTCCCCATCGTTAAGGAGCCCGTAAAAATCGTCTGATGTGAATGACGAGATAACTATATTGGAATTGACAGACTGCCAAGTAGGTATATAATTCGTATTACCCGGAGGAGGGGTTTTGTTATCAAAAGATCCGTCACCAAACAGCAGCAGGTACCTTAATGGGCTGGAGGATCCCTTCTGCTTCAGATATTTCATCCTGATAAAATTCCTGATAGCGCAAATATCCGGAATGCCGCCCGAGAATTCATTATAAATTTCTTCAGGAGTTACAACCAGAGATGACAGGCCACTGTTTATTGAATGGAATTCAGCGAGTCTTTCAGCCTGAACCCTGAACAACGGGTAAGTAACAATCACCATTTCTGCAGGGGCTGAGTTATGAAGATCCTGGTTATTTAAAGGTCTGGATCTGATGCCAGGTATCTTTGCCTTGTCTGTTGAAAAGGCAATGTATGTCCTTAATGTATCGGTCGAAGCCCTGAAGGTTATTTTATTACCTGACCTTGAATACTGTATCGTCCGTGCATTTAATGGATCAGTCACGTCCCAGAGTACAACCCCATCGGTTGAAGAGGTGATGGAGAATTCAGTGACATTTCCTGCACCGACTGATCTCGTATCGGTAAAGGCCACTGTAATCCCATTAAAAACATTCAGCTTTCTGGCATGGATCTTAAGATAATCGATCCAACCTCTGGCTGTAATATCACCATTATTCCCGAAAGCCAGCTCGCAGACAGGTGAAGATGATGCCGGCAGCGATTCGCTTGTCGCTTCCGCCACCTGGGCCCAGGTCCCTGTTGTGGAGGAAGGATCAATGGCACCTGCCTGGAGATTCATAATCACTGATCCATTCTCAGACAACTTAAAAACAGTTGAAACAGAAGATCTTGATAAAACCCTCAGATTGTACATGATTTTTTCGGAGGTTATTATATCACTGAATCCGGGATTTATTACAGTTGTCTTACTATAGCTCACAGGTTGATACCACTCTCTCCCTGAGTGCAGTATGTTCTCTGTTTCCTCCTCATGGATATAGAGTGCATCGGACGATTCTGAAAAAAATCCCGGCTGGCCTGATGGTGGAACATAATTCCTGATTCTTTTCCCTGTCCCGTTTCCTGATGTGATGAAATAGTAAGCAGTGTCGGAATAATTATGCCTTAAAAATTCAAACTCCCCCGAATTGCGATTATACTTCCATCTGTTTGTCCCCTGAGCGTAAAAGAGAAGGAAATCGCCTTCATTGAAAATGCCGTCAGAACCGGTGGAAGTATAAATGGCTGTTTCATTCAGATCTTCCGGTGCGGTCCCATCATTGAAGTAGGAGAGCTGACCGCTGTTGTTGCCAAAAATCCTTGGATTTGAAGGATCTGCAAGACCCATCCCCTTAAGCGTCGCATAGTCGATCCTGTAAATACCCTCTTCCGTGACAGCTATTTTAAACCATTTCCCGGATGAAAGCACTGATGATCCAGTATAATCATAATGATTTCCGCAGGTATCAGGGTATACCCCCAGGAGCATGAAAAAAACACTCAGAATCTGAAACAATCTTTCCATTATTCTGTCAAAGATAGAAATGTAGTCCCGGTTTTTGACTTATTTTGTGGCTGTAAATTGGAAGCCGGAGAAATTAGTCAGGTAGTTTTTACGCTGATACTCCGGAATACATATGAAATGAAGCTCAAACTCTGTCTGATAATTTCCCTGTCATTGCTCACTGTTGGGACAGTGTTCGGTCAGGAGGCGAACTACTGGCCGGGTCACCAGACCCTGATGATGGACAATCCGGGCATTACCGGATGTGGGGTGGAGGGTGTAATGCGGATATCTTATCTGAATTTCTTTCCCGGCAAAGGATATAACTTTCATTCCGGTTTCATTTCCTACGATTCCTATTTCCCGGCAATACATGGTGGAGCTGGTATTTATATTTCAGATGACTATGCCGGAGGAATAATGAATGAAACCAGGGGTGGCATCTCCTATGCCTATTATTTACAGGCCGGAAGGGAACTTTA
>JAUZNW010000170.1 GCA_030706785.1 Bacteroidota bacterium
CAGATGAAGGCACATAATGTCGCTGCCATCAGAATGGGTCCGATGCCGTAAAAAAGAGCAAGTATCGACACCAGGAACAATAAAATAAATGAGATGGTCTGGTAGCCAATAAGGCTTTTGAGGGAGTAGGAAATAGCTGAAGTAAGTGCAACAAAAAACAGAACTATAAAATACTGTGAAACTGTTGAAGTGAATGAAGGCAGTCCGATCCTGTCTTTAAACTTATCCCGTATTTTAGTATCTGCTCCGAGGATATAAACATCAATATTACCGCTGAATCGTATAAGACGGTTTATAAAATTGCCCAATCGAAGCAATGAGATAAGAGTTCTGGATCGTGGCTTACCGACCACTATGTGTGTGATATTCTCCTTTTGTGCAAAATTCAGAATTCCTTTAACTCTATCAGTATCTGAGATTATAGTCAGTTTAATGCCCAGTGTTTTTGCCAGATTTATATTCTTGTCGAGCTGAATCTGATTGTTTTTCGAAAGATTCCCCGGTAATTCGATATAAACAGCCTGGATTGTTGCACCCATCGAATATGAAAGCATTTTAGCCCATCTTAACAGTCTTGCGGAATATGGGCTGGGTCCTATAGCAGCCAGCAGATGAAGTCCTGATTTCCAGGGTCCTTTTATGTGCTGGATTTGCATATAATCATGCAGCTGTTTGTCCACCCTGTCAGCAACAATTCTCAGTGCCATTTCCCTTAGGGCCGTTATATTTCCTATTTTGAAGAAATTCCGGATCGCTTCAGCTGACTGTTCAGGAGCATAAACCTTTCCTTCCGAGAACCTTTGAAGCAACTCCTCAGGAGTTAGATCGACAAGTTCAACCTCATCTGCTGTTTCGAACAATTCGTCCGGCACTGTTTCTCTGACTATTATTCCGGTTATCTGAGTCACAACTTCAGTCCTGCTTTCAAGGTGCTGCACATTTAATGTTGTAAAAACACTGATGCCACTGTCGAGAAGTTCCTGAACATCCTGTATTCGTTTTGCATGGCGGCTTCCCGGGGCATTTGTATGCGCCAGTTCATCGACAAGGACTATGTGAGGTTTCCTTGTCAATATTGCATCTGTATCCATCTCTGACAGGGAGGTGGATTTGTAGGTCAGAGTCTTACGGGGAACAATCTCCAGTCCTTTCTGAAGTTCCTCAATTTCATGACGGTTGTGAGTCTCAAGGTAACCAATGATTAAATCAACGCCTTTCTCTTTTTCAGAGTGCGCAGTCTTCAGCATAGTGTAGGTCTTCCCGACGCCGGCACACATTCCGAAGAATATTTTCAGCTTTCCGCGCTTGCTTCTTTCCTCATCATGCTTAAGGGAAGCAAGAAGCTCATCGGGATCAGGTCGTCTGTGATCAAGCTCGTTCATTAAATCTTATCCAGGTCTAAATTTAGTAATAATACATTTACCCTTTCCTCTCCAAGTATTTTGAACTGAGGTGGTTCCGTATGTTTTTTGACAAGATCAACCAGTTCCTGTTTCTGAACTGCAT
Organism: Bacteroidota bacterium; assembly: GCA_030706785.1. Lineage (GTDB taxonomy): Bacteria > Bacteroidota > Bacteroidia > Bacteroidales > VadinHA17 > LD21. The sequence continues at coordinate 1,507 of JAUZNW010000170.1, forward strand.
TGAAGTGACGGGCTTCTGATATCCGGTCAATCTGGAGCAAAGCCGCTTCTGCAGAAATATGAGGGTCCAGGCCGCTGCCCGAGGCAAACAGCATTTCAGACGGGACATCTGCTGAAGAACTTAATTGATTGAAATTAATGAATTTATTTCTCCTTTCCTCAACCTGCTGTTTCAGCCTGGAGTTTGTAATCCCGTAATTGGATCCACCAGACGGGAGGGGATTATAGTTGATGGCTGATGGGCGTGATGAAAAATAAATTGTAGAATCAAACTGCTGCCCGATGAGTCTGCTTCCGACAGCCTTCTCATTTCGGTAAACGAAACTGCCGTTTGCTTTTGAGGGGAAGAAAACCTGTGCTATTCCCGTCAGAAAAAGCGGGTATGCGATCCCTGTAATAACTGTCAGCAGCATGAATATTTTGAGTGATGTTATAAGCGTTTTCATTTGATTTCTTACCACAGGTTGATTAGCATATCGATGAGCTTGATCCCAAGAAATGGTGCTATGATACCTCCTAGGCCAAAAATAAACAGATTGCGAAGCAGGGCACTATTGGCTGAAACCGGTCGATAACGCACTCCTTTCAATGCCAGCGGTACAAGCATAATAATTATTAATGCATTGAAAATTATTGCACTTAATATGGCACTTTGCGGGGAGGCCAGCTTCATAATGTTGAGAACTGCCAGTGGGCCGGTTCCGTCATGAAAAGGGTATAAGCCTGCAGCCACTGCAGGAATAATGGCAAAATACTTTGCCACATCATTTGCAATGCTGAATGTTGTTAGCGATCCGCGGGTCATCAGCAACTGCTTTCCTACTTCCACGACTTCTATAAGCTTTGTCGGGTTACTGTCGAGGTCGACCATATTCCCGGCTTCCCGCGCAGCCTGAGTGCCTGAATTCATTGCTATTCCGACATCTGCCTGTGCAAGTGCGGGGGCATCATTGGTACCATCTCCGATCATCCCGACGAGGTGACCCCTGGCCTGTTCTATCCGGATCCTTTTCAGCTTGTCTTCAGGTTTGGCTTCAGCCATAAAGTCATCTACACCGGCTTCGGCAGCAATTGCAGCTGCGGTGAGAGGATTATCCCCGGTTATCATTACTGTCCTAATTCCCATTTTGCGCAGCTCGGCAAACCGCTGTCTTATGCCACCCTTCACGATATCTCTCAGGTTTATTACGCCAAGAACCTTATTGTTCGATGAAACAACAAGCGGGGTAGCTCCCAGACCGGCAACATATCTGACTGTATCCTCGACTTTCATCGGGAAGAAGCCATTATTATCCTGGATGAATTTCTTTATAGCATCGGATGCACCTTTCCTTATCTGAAGGAGGTCACCATTTTCTTTCTTCAGGTCAACACCGCTCATACGCGTGGATGCACTGAACGGGATGAATGACGCATTCAGCTCCTTGACATTTCTTCCCCGTATATTGTATTTCTCCTTAGCCAGGACAACAATTGACCTGCCTTCCGGAGTTTCATCTGAAAGCGATGATATCTGGGCTGCATTGGCGAGTTCTTCCACATCCACACCGTCAAAAGGGATAAGCTCGGATGCCATCCTGTTACCGAGAGTTATTGTACCGGTTTTGTCGAGCAAGAGAACATCAACATCTCCGGCTGCCTCAATAGCACGACCGCTCGTAGCAATTACATTCTTTCTGATCAGCCTGTCCATGCCGCTGATTCCAATAGCGCTCAACAGACCACCGATAGTGGTAGGGATGAGGCACACAAGGAGAGCTATCAGGATAGGGATGGTCAGGTTTTGAGATGCCTTTAATCCTGATGCGTTAAGGCTGTATCCGAAGAATGCCGGGAGTGCCGCCACTACGACCAAAAAAATTACAGTCAGTCCGGCCAGCAGGATTGAAAGAGCAATTTCATTTGGTGTTTTATGTCGTTTCGCTCCCTCGACCAGTGCAATCATGTGATCGATAAATGTGTTTCCTGGCTCGCATGTTATCCTTATGATTATTCTGTCGCTGATCACTTTTGTCCCACCGGTTACAGCAGACCTGTCACCTCCGCTTTCACGGATAACAGGAGCTGATTCACCTGTAATTGCTGATTCATCGACACTGGCAATACCTTCGATAACCTCACCATCGGATGGGATAATATCTCCTGCTTCACAAACAACCAGATCTTCTTTCTTCAAATCAGTCGCATTAACAATAACTTCTTTCTTTCCTGCTATCTTCCTGGCTTTTATCTGCGTACGGCTTTTACGGAGGCTTTCAGCCTGTGCCTTTCCCCGTCCCTCAGCAATGGCTTCGGAAAAGCTGGCAAACAGAACCGTGAACCATAGCCAGACTGATATCTGCATGTCAAATGATGAGAAGGTTCCTTTGATAGTACCTCCGATAAAGATCAATGTTGTAAGGAGAGCCCCGATCTCAACTACAAAAATGACCGGATTTTTCAACAGAACAGACGGATTCAGTTTAATAAAACTGTCTCTTAATGCCCTCAGTATGATTTTCTTATTAAAGATGCCTGTATTTATTTTAGTTGTCATAACATGAACTAATTAGAAAGTAATCCCAAGTTTCATTAGTAAATGTTCAACTACCGGACCCAGAGCCAGGGAAGGGAAATGAGTCAATCCGCCGACGATTAGAATCACACCGATCAATAAGGCAATAAATAACCAGTTATCAGTATGAAATGTTCCTGATGAAGGCGGAGTGAATTTCTTCCCGGCAAGGCTCCCTGCAATGGCAAGAACAGGTACAATGACGCCGAAACGACCTATGAGCATATCTATACCAAGAGTCGTATTGTAAAACACAGTATTTGCATTCAAACCGGCGAAAGCACTCCCGTTGTTTCCCGCACCTGAGGTAAATGCATAAAGTATTTCCGAAAAGCCATGTGGTCCGGGATTATTGAGGCCCGAAAGGCCAGGTTTGCTGACTGCCGCCCAGGCGGTAAAGATCTGAATAATCAGGTTTGTTGCAAATACTGCAAGGATTGCCATCTGTATCTCGAAAGCTTCTATTTTTTTCCCCAGGTATTCCGGAGTTCTTCCCACCATAAGGCCAGCAATAAATACAGTAAGGATCACAAAAATCAGTATGCCATAAATACCGGAACCAACGCCTCCGAAGATAATTTCGCCGAGCATTATGTTTATTATAGGTATCATGCCGGCAAGAGGAGTGAGGCTGTCGTGCATCGCGTTAACTGAACCGTTTGAAGCATCTGTAGTGGTTACCGACCACAGAATGCTGTTCGTAATGCCGAGCCTGGTTTCCTTGCCTTCCATAAGTGGCAGATTCCCGAAAATCGGATTTGATGAATATTCCGCATATAATGAGACGCCAAGGCCAGCTACAAGCAGTATCATCATTACAGTGAAAAGAGTCCAACCCTGCCTTAGCGAACCGACCATTTTACCAAATGTGAATGTCAGTGCTGCAGGGATCAGGAGAATAGCCAGCATCTCAAGGAAATTGGTTAGCGGAGTGGGATTTTCAAAAGGATGGGAACTGTTTGAATTGAAAAAGCCTCCGCCATTGGTGCCAAGCTCCTTAATTGATATTTGCGAAGCCGCCAGCCCCATTGGGATAACCTGTTTTGCCCCTTGCATGGTCTGAACAGTCTCATAATGTTTAAAGTTCTGTATAACTCCTTGTCCTACAAGAACAACAGCGAGCAGGATTGAGAGAGGCATCAGAACATATAATGTCGAACGTGTAAGGTCAACCCAGAAATTCCCTATTAAATTAGTTGTCCTGCGTGCAATTCCCCTTATCAGCGCCAGCATTACTGCAATCCCGGTTGCAGCGCTGACGAAATTCTGAACCGTAAGTCCGACCATCTGGACAAAATAGCTTAATGTCGTTTCGCCAGCATAACCCTGCCAGTTTGTATTGGTCATAAAGCTTACAGCCGTATTAAAGGCTGAATGCCATGAAACATCAGGAAGATGAGCAGGATTAAGGGGCAGCTTTGCCTGGATCATCTGAATGATGAACACAAATGCAAAGCCTGTCAGGTTGAAGAGCAACATACCGAAAGTATAGGTTTTCCAGCCTGTCTCCTCTTTTGGATCAACCCTGATGAATTTATATGTGAGTCTTTCTAACCAGCCGAACACAGGCAGCATGAAATGCCTGCCACCTGTAAACACCATAAACATGTAATTACCTATAAATGGCGTCAGAATAGTCAACAGTACTAAGTATAGGAATATCTGTAAAAAATCGGAAATAGTCATTCTTATAAGATTGAATGATCAAATATTATTTTTCAATGTGATCCTGATTCAATTTTGATTTCCCTCCCTGGTTCTTGCGGTGATAGTCAGATCAGAACTTTTACTTTCAATTTCTTCAAGGTACTTGTCGATTTTACAGACATGACCAACAATCCGTCCAATACCAAAAATGAGAACCAGTCCGACAAATAATATCACTATCAGATCAAGACTGCTCATATCCTCTGATAATTAGAATTTTTCAGGTCTTATTAAAACATAAATCAAATACCCCAGCATCAGGAGTGCGATGATGCCTCCTGCTACATAGCCTGCTGAAAGCAGTTTACCGGATGAAGTCGCAGCAACAATTGTATCCATAAATTCAGAAAACTAGAACCATGCAAAATTGACATGTAATCCGCAAAGATTTTATAAAGACTAATAGGAAGGATATCAGGATTTTATAAATAATTATCAGAACAGTTTAAAGCAAATGTTGCCTTTATAAAATCTTTATGCGGATCATATTTTTCCTGATAAATTCTTTATTGCACTATATCTAATTTTGCGCGGCTTTTCCTGTTCGTAATGTTGAAATATGAAAAAACCTGACAGACATCTTGATTTGAAAAAACTCTCTTTGGCAGGAGTGATTATCACATTCGGGATAGTCTTCGGCGACCTCGGAACGAGTCCCTTGTATGTGATGCGGGCAATTGTGTCAGGTGGGAAAGATCTTAATGAGCTGCTGATCTATGGATCCATGTCGTGCATTTTCTGGACTCTGACCCTCCAGACTACAATTAAATACATATTCATAACACTCCGGGCAGACAACAGGGGAGAGGGAGGAATCTATGCTCTTTTCGCCCTGCTCAGGAGGAAATCATCAGCGGCCGCCATACTTACTATGATCGGTGCCAGCGCCCTGCTGGCCGATGGCGTTATAACCCCCGCCATAACGGTGACATCTGCAGTCGAGGGACTTCAGATGTTCAACAAGGCAATACCTGTGGTCGCAATTGTCCTCATGATTTTTGCGGTTCTGTTTTTTATGCAGCAATATGGGACCAATATAGTCGGAGGCACTTTCGGTCCGATAATGGTGATCTGGTTCACAGGTATGGCTCTCCTCGGTGCCAATCAACTAGTACAGAATCCCGGGGTATTGAGGGCCTTAAGTCCGCATTATGCAGTTAAATTCCTTGCGGAGTATCCGGGTGGCTTTATTCTGCTCGGAGCCGTATTCCTGGCTACAACAGGCGCGGAAGCCTTATATTCTGATCTCGGTCATTGCGGCAGAAAGAATATCAGGGTATCATGGTTAATAATAAAATGTGCACTGGTACTTAACTATCTGGGGCAGAGTGCATGGTTGATGGGCAGGATAGGTCTTTCCGTTGAAGTAAATCCATTTTTTGCCATCATGCCACAATGGTTTCTGGCATTTGG
>JAUZNW010000171.1 GCA_030706785.1 Bacteroidota bacterium
ATAAAGATGAGACCGTCAGGCCGAAGCTGGAACTGGCAGGACTTGAGGTTGATTCAACCACAAGAAAGGTCAGAAGAGACGGAAAGGAAATACACCTTACTGCGGCAGAGTACAAGATCCTTGAGCTGCTGCTCGGGAACCAGGATAAGGTTTTTGACAGGGTTGTAATTGCTGAGAAGATCTGGGGATATTCATTTAATACAGGGACTAATACCATTGATGTCCATATTAATTCACTGAGAAAGAAGATAGATAAGGATTTCGAGCCAAAGCTTATCCACACGAGGAAAGGCTTCGGCTATGTACTGACCGATAAGGAATGAGGGGATTCAGTTGGAATTGTTCCATGTAAAGGCATGGGGCCATTCAGCAGTATTTACAGGTATCGAAGTGTGACATGCCCTGCACCCGATAGAAATTTCAGGCTTCCGTCCGCCATGTGCCCCGGTAAATTCGCTTATGTTGCTCTCTCCTTTTGAACTGTCATGACAAACACCGCAGCTTCCGATGCTTTTTATCCTGGAGGTAAAACCCTCATATTGCTTTGACTGGTAGTTATCAGAAGCCTCTCTTGAAGGCATCATTGCGTGGGGGCTTCCATGACATGATGCGCAATACATATTTCCATGTCCCTGAGAATCCCTGTAAAGTGAAGTACCTGTATTCACACCTGCTACCCCTTCGTGACAGTTTATACAAGCAGGTTCATTATTCCAGGGAATGCGACCGGCCAGAATTGTATTCGCAACATTTGCCATATCTCCGTGACAATTTTTACAATTACCGTCCTCAGTGGTATGCCTGAGACTCCTGTTGAATTTTGTCAGGGTGCCGGGATGGCAATCATAACATGTGATGCCCTGTTTTGAGGAATGTGAGAGATGTATCGCACGGGAAAGGTAAATTGCACGTCCTGTGTTTATACCTAGTGACGGAGCCGGGCTTGGATGGCAGGAAGCACACAGAACCGGTTTATTTGTCGAAAGAGTTGTATGGTGGATATCATCGTGCTTTGCGAGAATATCATCGAAGGCATTGGCTCCGTGACATTTGGCACAATTAATCTCATCTGAAGTGGGAATTGTGCATTGTGTTTGGGCTAATATTTTCATGCCAGAATTTAAAACTGTAATCTCGGCAATCTGGTATGGATTCCAATTACCTATATCGTCAACCGGTACAACCGGTATACCTTCTGCAGAAAAATAATCGCTGCCAGCCTTCATAAATCCATTTAAACCAAATCCTTTAAGCCCAACATCAGGGCTGGCCAGATGTATTCCAAAAAGCCTGAAGACATTCTCCCAGAATCCTCCGTAGGATCTTTTATCAAATGAGGATTTATTGTCAATAATCAAGTATGAGACTCTTATTCCTTCGGTAACAATCTCAGGCGGGTCTCTCCTCTTTATTACCTGAGCTCTCAGTGTACTGTAAGGGGGGAACATGACAAGCTTGTCATAAGTGGGGTTAAGCCAGTTCATGCCGGCATCGCTCCATGCAAAGACTGACCATTCAGCGTTCGGGTCGTTAATCTGGTATGTTGCTTTTTCACACGACAAGGTACCTGCTATTATGCCTAATAGCAGAATGATTTGAATAAGTGAGGGTTGTTTCATAATTCCAGGTCGCCGGGACACTTCCTATTTGTGATCAAATATACGAATTGATTCCCGATTGAACAGGTATTGGAGGCTATTCGAATTTTATCACCTCGACGGGGCAGTTTTCAGCAGCCTCCATAATCTGCGGTTCATAGTCGCTGTAATTGACTCCCTCGATAACAGTAGCAAGATCCTGCATTTCGAAAACCTGGGGACAGATTTCAGTGCATAGGCCACAAGCGGTGCACCCGTCTTCGATCCAGACTCTTTTGATGGACATAGTTAATGGTCTTTGGTTAATTGCGAATTATACAGATATGACAAGGAATTGTAAGGTTTTGTTTAGTAAATACAATGATGCTTGTTGCCCGTTGCTGGTTACTTGTTGTGAGATTTATTATAATTTACTGTCACAACCACCAACAGGTAACCAGCAACCAGTCACTGTCGGGGATTTGTAAAATTTAGTGATCTTAATCATTATCTCCCTGCTATTTTCTTCAGGTCTACCCATTGATCAAACTGCTCACCTGTAACAAAACCCAGAATGATAGAAGCCTCACGGAGGGTTATGTTTTCGGTGAATGCCTTCCTGGCGATACTTGCGCATTTATCGTAGCCAATATGCGGAGCAAGCGCTGTTACAGGCATAAGTGAATTGTCGAGATGTGTTTTAATTGCTGTGTAGTTTGGTTTGATACCCTCAATACAGTTCCTGCTGAATGAATTGCACGCATCTCCCAATAAACGGGCGCTCTGCAAAACATTGGATGCGATCAGCGGCTTATAGACATTCAGTTCCAGCTGCCCTCCTGCCCCTCCAATGGTCACAGCTGCATCATTGCCGATAACCTGGGCACAAACCATTGTGAGAGCTTCAGCCTGGGTCGGATTGACCTTACCAGGCATAATTGACGAGCCCGGCTCATTTTCAGGCAGTATCAGCTCACCGATGCCGCAACGGGGCCCTGAACCCAGGAGCCTGATGTCGCTGGCTATCTTCAAAAGGGATACAGCGCATCTTTTAAGGGCAGAGCTTAGCTCCACCATGGCATCATTCGATGCAAGCGATTCGAACTTATTAGGGGCTGAAACAAAAGGCAATCCCGTGAATTCCGCAATTTTAGCTGCTACTTTTTCTGAATAACCAGAAGGAGTGTTCAGGCCGGTCCCTACAGCTGATCCGCCAAGAGCCAGTTCACCTATCGTGACCAATGAGTTGTTTATTGCCCGGATCCCGTTGTCCATCTGCCTGACATATCCCGAGAACTCCTGTCCGAGCGTGAGAGGAACGGCATCCATAAGGTGAGTTCTTCCGATTTTCACTAAATCTTTATATATAGTTGATTTTGAATCAAATGCATTGCGAATTTTTTGCAAGCCAGGGATTGTTATTTTATTAACAATTAAATATGCAGCTATATGCATGGCCGCAGGAAAAGTGTCGTTTGATGACTGGGATTTATTGACATCATCATTCGGGTGAAGTATCCGCGTCTTGTCTTCCAGTCTTCCTCCATTCAGAACATGAGCCCTGTTAACTATAACCTCGTTGACGTTCATATTCGTGTGTGTTCCTGATCCTGTCTGCCAGATCACAAGAGGGAACTGGTCATCGAGCCTGCCCCCGATGATCTCGTCGCAGACAGAGACTATCATTTTCATCTTGTTTTCAGGAAGCACGCCAAGTTCATAATTTACAACAGCTGCTGCCTTCTTAATGTATCCAAAAGCCCATATGATTTCAATGGGCATGCTGGCTTCAGAGCCTATCCTGAAATTATTCCTTGAGCGTTCGGTCTGAGCGCCCCAGTATTTCGATGCCGGGACTTTAACCTCTCCCATTGAATCGTGTTCGGTACGATATTTCATATTCGGTATTTTAATTAGTCGTTAGTAAGGATTTGTGATTGGCGTATTTAATAAAATGTTATGCGGTTATGCGGTTATGCGGTTATGCAGGTTCTTTCCTGTCGCCGGTCGCCTGGAGCCGGTCACCATTGTTTCCCAGTGTTCTGAATAATAATGCATGACTTTAAACAAACAACTTTCCTGTTTTGTTAAATACAGGTGCAGCTATGATAAACAAAACTGCAGTTATTGATTATAAGTTTCATAATATTAAAAATACCGGTTTTTGTCAGCAATAAACAAATACTTTTCATACATACTTGAAACAGCTGATAATAACAGAGGATTGATTATCAGGCTTGTTGTCGGGCTGGTTTTCCTGACTGAAGGCATACAGAAATTCCTTTTTCCTGATCTGCTGGGAACAGGAAGGTTCATGAAAATAGGTTTCAGCGATCCAGCATTCTGGGCATGCTTTACAGGCACATTCGAGATAGTATGCGGATCGCTTGTCCTGCTCGGTTTTCTGACCAGGATAGCTTCTGTCCCGCTGCTCATCATTATGATAACTGCCTTTATTACAACCAAATGGCCGATACTGATGAAACAAGGCATATGGCCATTCGCCCATGAATACAGGACCGATTTTGCTATGACCCTCCTGCTTATATACCTGTTCATATATGGCGCCGGCAAAGCATCAATTGATTCAATTATTAACAGATCACTAAAAACCTGAGATTATGTTTACAAATAATCATCATGAGGATTTCCGCCACGGGAAGCGTCGTGAATTCATCAAGAACGGGGTGTTGCTTGGCACTCTTACCGGAATTGCCGGAATGAACCTGTTATCCGGCTGCAGCAGGGAAGGCGAGGAAGGAATTTCACCCGCTGAGGACCTGATGCGTGAACATGGAGTATTGAGACGGATAACGCTTATTTATGATCATTGCCATGTCAGCCTGGCGAATGGCAGTAGTTTCCCTCCTGATGTACTCAACAATGCAGCTTTGATAATCAGGAATTTCGTTGAGGATTATCATGAAAAGCTTGAAGAGGATTTCCTCTTTCCCCGGTTTGAAAAAGCTAATCATCTTCCCGACCTTGTGAGAGTGTTGAGGGAACAGCATTCCGCAGGCCGGACTATCACCGGGAGCATAATTGATGCAGCCGGAAAAGCAGAATGGACAGATGACGACAAACAGAAGCTGAGCAGGCTTTTTGAGGAGTTTAACAGAATGTATCGTCCGCATGCAGCAAGAGAGGATACAGTATTGTTTCCAGAAATACGGAATGTCTTTTCTGAAAATGAGTATGCTGATCTCGGTGAAGAATTTGAAAAGAAAGAAAATCAGCTATTTGGCGAGAAAGGTTTTGAGTCAGTTGTCGAAAAGGTTGCAGGACTGGAAAAGCAGCTGCAGCTTTACGATCTCGGGCAGTTCACTCCTGCGGTTAGTTAGATCCTTCTCTAAATTAGATTCAATACTGATTTGCATACCTGTATTTCCGCCGGATCACCTGTGTATTTTCCGGGATCGTCAGATAATTTTACAGCCGGGTGGAAATCATCAGCAGGATCAAGTTTGGATCCTGTCATTTTAATAACGATGTTCAGAGGCTGGACCCCCACATCGTTTGTAAGATAGGTTCCAATCCCGTAAACATCATGTATTCTGCCTCTTACGTATTGTCTGATGCCGAAGATTTTATCGAGATCAAGGGCATCACTGAATACAATGGTCTTTGTCTCCGGATCGATCCGGTTCTGCTGGTAAAACTCTAATGCCCGATCAGTAAAAGCAAGAGGATCACCGCTGTCCTGACGTATGCCATCGAAGAGCTTTGCATGAAGCACAGAAAAGCTACTGAAGAAATTTTCTGACGTGTAGGTATCACTCAGGGCAATTCCAAGGTCACCTTTGTAAACTTCTACCCAGGCGTTCAGGGCCATTGCATTGGCTGAGCGGTAGCCAAAGCTCGATGCATGGAACATGAACCATTCATGAGGATGAGTTCCAATCGGGATAAGATTGTGTTTCATGGCGATGTAGATATTGCTGGTTCCCTTGAAAAATTCAGGTGAATATTCCATGAATGTACCAACTACCCTGTTGTGAACATCAAATGAAAAGCGCCTGCGGGTGCCAAAATCGGAATATTCCGCTTTCATTTCGTTCATCTTCAGTGCTTTTTCAGCTGCCTTTTCTTCAACTTCCTGTGGCTGATTTCCCTTTAAATTAAAGAACAGCTCAGAAATAAGTGCCAGCAAAGGTACTTCCCATAAAACAGTCCTGTACCACAAGCCTTCTATTTCAACCTCCAGAACGCCATCCTTCTCGTCTATTCTGACTTCGGAAGGATCATACCTGTAACCTTTAAGAAGATCGATGAATACCGGATCAAAATAATAACAGCGGGAAACCAGGAACTTCTCTTCTTCCCTGCTAAGAACAATATCAGCAAAACTGTCAACTTCTTTTCTGAGTTTCCTGGCAAAACCATCGGGGAACAATGTATGACCGCGATTTATAAAATTGTACCTGACCATCGCCTTTGGATAGAGCTTCTGGATGGCATTCATCGCGGTGAATTTGTAGAGGTCGTTGTCAGTAAAGTGATTGATAATCATATTTTTAGTCGGAATATTGATTGTAAATAGATTTATCAGTTGCTGGTTGCTCGTTACTTGTTGCTGGTTGAGGATAATAACTAACTAGCAACCAGCACCCAGCATCCCGCAACATTTAAATATCTTCACTTAATACAAATTTAACACCCTCCTCTTTTGCTCTTTCATAGATGGGGAGAGCGAGTGTTTCAAAGCCGGTTACATCCGACATACAGTCTTCGAGGATCACCATTCTTGTAGCAAAACCGCCGATATTGAGAAGCTGTTTAACAGTTGTGGCCACGCAATGGCTTCGCGCTTCTCCGGCAATAAGGATCCTGTCATATTGCCTCAGTTTCTTTACCAGATCCGTATTAAGCTGAGTTTCCGGACTGCCGCTGACTGGAATATTCGCCATCAGTGCACCAAAATGCTCGGTAAGGGGATTCGTACCTTTGACAATAAGATCGAAAAAGTGTCCCTTCCCTGCCCATTTCCTGACCGGGTTCATTATCTCGTCAACAATAGCAGCGCCTGTGGAACCTATTATGCAATGCTCAGGCCAGATAGTATGAGGAAATTCACACTGACTTTCCAAGTCATGAATATATTTTACAGCTTCCTCCGACCAGAAACGGGGCTTCCACTTACCCTCCCCAACATCTTTGGCTGATATAATCGTAAAGGGAAGCGGTATGTTCCCCATTGGATCTTCCCAAAAGCCCGGATGAGAAATGTCGATGACATGGTGATTATCCTGCGTCAGTACAATTTGTCCTATTCTGTCAGTATTTGCTGAAATATATCTCTCCAGCCTTGCCACATCACTCTCAGCTCCATTAACATACAAAGCGCCGTCGGGTTTGCAGAAATCGTTCTGCATGTCAATTATAAGCAG
>JAUZNW010000172.1 GCA_030706785.1 Bacteroidota bacterium
GGGAATATGGCTTGTTCTTTCATCATTTTTAAGCTTCCTGCACAGCTCAATCACGTTAATGTTGGGAATAATTATATCAGCTATTATCAGATCAGGTATTTTGGTTAACGAGATCTTAAGTCCCGATTTTCCGTCAGCTGCCTCAAAGATCTGGTAATCCTGTGAAAGGTTGTCTTTTATAAACCCACGCAAGTCATCATTGTCCTCTACAATAAGCAATTGCGGTTTTTTACCGGTCGGGTCGGATCCCTTTTCAGTTCCAATGGCCTGAATATTTGGCTCAAGATTGGCATCACCATTGGAAACCTGATGATTGGAAGCTATAACATATTCATCTGATGACAAATGCGTCTTCCCGACAGGCATTTTGACTGTAAATGTTGATCCGACATCTTTTTCGCTTGACACCTCAATATGCCCATGAAGCAGTGCAACAAATTCCCGGGTCAGGGGCAGGCCAATTCCGGTCCCCATACCATCTTTCTCCCATTCTCCCTCAACCCTGTAGAAACGATCGAAAATCCTGTCAATGTTTTCCTTGCTTATACCGACACCTGTATCCTTTACCATCACTGAAAGGACTGGAGGCGTTCCATTAGCTCCAACTGCCGACTCCAGGATTTCAACCTTACAAATTATTGTACCATAGGCTGGTGTAAACTTAAAGGCATTGGACAAAATATTTATTACAATTTTTTCAACCTTGTCGGTGTCAAAAAAAGTGATATAGGATCCGTCCGGAACCTGAATATCAAATTTGATTTTCCGGCTCTCAGCGGTCGACAGAAATTCATTGACCAGAATCCTCAGAGTTTTCAGAAGGTCAGATTCCGAAAGAGTTATCTTCATTTTTCCCGCATCGATTCTGGAAATATCAAGCAATTGATTTATAAGATTTAACAACCGCGAGCTGTTTCTTTTAATCACTTCCATAAGCTCATAACGTTTCGTACTGTCGATCTTATCCTGATTTGCAATCAGATTATCAATCGGTCCCAGGATCAATGACAGAGGAGTTCTCAGCTCGTGTGAAATCTCAGTAAAGAAATTTGTTTTCATCTTGTCGAGCTGTTCTATCTGCCGGTTCTTTTTCTCAAGCTCAAGAGTCCTTAACTGAACTTCTTTTTCGAGCCTTTTTCTGTCAGCGATCAGTCTGGTATAACGCCTTACAACCAACGCTGAAGCTATGATAATAAACAAAGTCCCATAAAGGACATAGGCCAGTGCAGACTTTGTTACCGGCGGGCTGATACGGATATCAATCGATTTTCCTTTAGAATTCCAGACTCCGTCATTATTCGAGCCTGTAAACCAGAATTTGTATTTTCCCGGATGCAGTTTTTTGTATTCTACTGAATGGTAACTACTTAATAAAACTGTATCCTTATCGATGCCTGTCATAATATACCTGTACCTGTTGTTTGAGGGATACAAATAATTAAGCGCGGAAAAATCAATCTTAAGGTCATTCTGATTATGTTTAAGCCGGATTTGTTTCAAAGAAGTTAAATCACCGGCACCGGGAAATACCCTGTGAAAATCATTCCCGTTTATTTGCAGCCCTGTAAGATAGACTTCAGGAATTGAATGGTTTGAGGGTATTGTATCCGGGAAGAGTTTTAATTCCGATCCGGCAAGGTTAAGTAAATAGCCTGATGGTAATTCGCAGGTGCAATAACTTCCCACCTGCTGGCTGAATCCGACCTGACGAAGCGTCTTCTTATCAGGATCATAGATTGTAAGTCCATAATTGTGATCGATAAAAAGTCTGTTGGTGTGGTCAATGAACAGTTCAAAATAGTTCAGTCCTGCCGGAGTTTCAGTCATTAACCTTACAGTATCCAGTTTACTGGTAAGGGGATTGAAAACATAAAGACCGTTATTGTTAAAAAGAATCCAGATCCTTCCTTGTTTGTCTTCTTTTATTCTAAGGCAAAAATCCCCTGCAAGGAGATCCGTTCCCATTTCGGTTGTATACCTGGTAACGCTCCTTTGCTCAATATTATAAACATATACACCGTTACTGAATGAAGCAAACCATAAATTACCCCTGCTGTCGGGAAGCATATCATAAATACCCTCTTTCAGAATACTATCCACCACCTCATTTTTGGTAATTAATTGACTAATCCTCTCTGATGCCGGCGGTAGAATGAAAATTTTGTTAAAAGAGAGGAACCAAAGATTCCCTCTGGAATCTTCAACGATCTTATATATTTCTACAGCTGTTTTTTCAGGAAGATGATAGATACGATGAGTGCCCCTGTCGGTGTTTAACATAAGGACCCTGCTGTCTTTCAGGCTAAGCCAAATATTCCCGGAATGATCCTTTATGATGCAGTCTGCCACTGTATCGGCAACAGGCAACCTGATCTGTTCTGGTGTAAAATTCTTTCCCGGATCGGGAGCTTCTTCCCTGTAAATTCCTGTCGAAAGTGCGAGCCACAACCTGCCTGACGGGTCTTCAGTCATGCGGGGATTGTCCCATGTGGCAACGTTAAACATGTTATTTACCCACACTGTCTGGTAAGGAAGGGATTTGAGCATCAGCCTCCAGGTATCTCCATTGGCACAGCCAAACCATATAGATCCGTGACTATCGGTTTTCCAGTCAAGGATAATCCAGTTTGGGACATTGTAAACAAGCAGCTCTTCTGTTTCCGGATTAAATCTGAGTATTATGCCCTGTCTCTGGAGTATCCATATATAACCTTTATTGTCCTGAAAAGCTTCTTCCAGAAGCATCTGCTGGCCTTTTACATTATTAAATAGATTATTCATGGGCCTGATAGGCCAGCTTTTTATTTCGCCTGTGCCGGAAGAATAATTTGCAAAGATTCCATTACCGAAGAGCCAGAGTGTACCGTTATCATCAGGCAGGATGGTCATTATAGTGTCAAGCTTCCGGTTTATTTTTTCAGCATCCCTGAAATTCACCTTTTCAATCACACCATGTTCGGGATCTGTTATTCTATGCAATCCTCCCCCAATCGTACTGCACCAGATAATACCCGATTTGTCTTCTGCCACGCACGATACTCTATCTGATTTTAATCCGCCTGGTTTTGATGGGTCACATGTGTAAGAAATGAACTTATTATTGCCTCTAAGGCGAACTGACAGGCCTTTCTTTCCAACCACCCACAGTCTGCCTTTTGAATCCTCAAGGAATTGTCCTGGATTATTCACCCACGAAGATGATGAGTAAGAACATTCAGGAAGGTATTTAGTGAACCTGCATGTTTTCCTGTCGAAAGAAAAGATCCTTCCGCATGTAAGTATCCACATCGTTACGGAACTATCTTCAAGTATTAACCTTATCCTGTTATCATTATTCATGAAGTTGGCAGAATCGGGCATGAACTGTCTTATTAATCCGGTCCCTGGATCCAATCGGTTCAGGGCACCATAAGTTCCTATCCACATGATTCCTTCCTTGTCCTCGTAAATGCTTGAGACAAACTGACCTGACAGGCTTGTGCTGTCGAGATTCCTGAAACCGTAAGTCAGGTAATTGTTCCCGTCAAACCTGTACAGAGCATTGCCGGTGCCCTCCCATAGAAAACCCTTACTGTCAAAGAAAAGCCTGGTTGTTGAGATATCAGCACCAGGCTCATTGATTGGATAGTGTATGAACTTGCCCTGGAAGCTGTTAAGTACAGGAGTCAGAATTTTCTGACCTGATATGGAAGAATAACATAAAAACACAAAAAAAATGCAGTCAAGTATCTTCCTTGATAATGCCATAAGTCCGGCTTTAAAAATACTTATCCCCAGGGTGGTTCAGGTCAAAATTTATTAATAATAGCTTTTTCTCTGATTAATTCGATATTTTTTTAAGACTATTTTGACAAACCTGTTCAGAGATTTTATTAAACAGAGATTTTAGCCTTTAAGAAATTTTAACCACATAAATCGCAGAGAC
This sequence comes from Bacteroidota bacterium, assembly GCA_030706785.1. GTDB lineage: Bacteria > Bacteroidota > Bacteroidia > Bacteroidales > VadinHA17 > LD21. Next base: position 3,926 of record JAUZNW010000172.1, read on the forward strand.
CACAGCTATGCACATCTTCTTCTATTCAGATATCTCCCCTTTCTACCTTTCTACCTTTCTACCTTTCTACCTTTCTCCCCCTCTCCGATTTCAACCCATTCAACTCATTCAACCCATTTAACGAATCTTCTACTTCTTGCCAATAATTGTATTTTTGCAAAAGTATGCCGACGATCAAGCAAAGCCTCCTTTTTACCGATGCACTCAGGCTTAAAAGGCCGAATGCATTTCATGTTATGGTTAAGCCTGCCGGACCAGCTTGTAACCTCAATTGCACCTATTGCTATTACCTTGAAAAAAGCAGGCTTTATAAAGGAGTGAACAACTTCAGAATGACTGATGAGCTTCTTGAGAACTTTACGAAACAGTTTATCGGGGCCCATGAGGTACCCGTTGTTACCTTTACGTGGCAGGGAGGAGAACCCACGCTGATGGGGCTCGACTTTTACAGAAAGGCGATAGATCTGCAAAAAAAATATTCTTATGGAAAGAAGATTGAAAATGCTTTCCAGACCAACGGAACCAGGTTGAATAACGAATGGTGTAAGTTTTTCTATGATAACAATATACTTGTTGGTATCTCAATTGATGGTGAAGAACATAATCATGATCATTTCAGAAGGACTTTATCTGGTCGGCCTACCTTTCGAAAGGTTATGAAAGGGATTGAACTGCTGCACAGGCATAAAGTAGAGTTCAATACCCTTAGCACTGTCAATGCCTACAATGTTAATTATGCCTCAGAAACATTCAGATTTCTTAAGAAGATTGGAAGCGGCTTTATTCAGTTTCTCCCTGTTGTTGAACATTTTGACGGAACTGATTCTCTTGCGGAGCTGAAGCTTGTTGCACCTGTACACTCACTGAATGCAACAATTACTGAATGGTCTGTCAGACCCAGGGACTACGGGAAATTCCTCATTACCATTTTCGATGAGTGGGTAAGAAATGATGTTGCGAAGGTTTTTGTCCAGATATTTGATGCGACTCTTGCTAATTATGCCAGTGAGAATCCTGGATTGTGCGTGTTCAATGCCACATGCGGGGATGCCCTGGTGATGGAACACAATGGCGACGTCTATTCATGCGATCATTTTGTTTATCCTGAATATTTTCTGGGCAATATAATGCATACTCCACTGATCGATATTGTGAAGTCCCAGAAACAGTTTGATTTTGGTATCGACAAAAGAAACAGGCTGCCAGGTTATTGCATGAAGTGTCAGGTCCGCTTTGCCTGTAATGGTGAATGCCCGAAGCACAGATTCCTGCGCACTCCTGACGGTCAGTCCGGTCTAAATTACCTTTGTGAGGCATATAAGTTGTTCTTCAGTCATACAGAGCCATATATGGAATTTATGACAAAGGAACTGAATAACAAGCGTCCGCCTGCAAACGTGATGAGCTGGATAAAGAACAGGGAGAGGCAGGCTGTAAGAAAATCAATTCCTGAAAGGAATGATCCCTGCCCGTGCGGAAGCGGGAAGAAATTCAAGAACTGCTGTGCAGGGAAACCGCCTTATAATTAGTTGCTTGCTGCTCGTTACTCGTTGCTGGCTGTTGTAAGTCAAAACAGCACCAAGCAACCAGCAACAGAAATTGACAAGCCTTGAAATAACGTAATTAATTACGTGATATCTAACGTAATTTCAAACTTGAGGATAACTTAATTCTTCCACTTGATTGTACAGCCGATAGCTTTCGTACTTGTAACTTTAACCTGCTGCCCGGCAAGCAATTCGTTGACAGCATCGGCTACGTACTTCTTGTCAGCACTTGCCGGGTCATCAACATTATTGTCAATTGCTCCGGCATACTCAACTTTAAAACCGTCACTCTTCTTCAGCAGGACAAACGCATGAGGCGTATTGGTCGGTCCGTACTTTTTGGCAACATCCTGTGATTCATCCCGGAGGAACTGGAAGGTATATCCCTTTTCTTTTGCCTTTTGCTGCATGGCAAAATAAGAATCATCGGGATCAACTCCTTCATCATTGCTCAGAACAGCAACTACAGGGAATCCCTTTGCACTGAACTGGCTGTTCAGATCTACTACCCTCTGTTCATATTTCCTTGCATACGGGCATGTATTGCTGGTAAAAACCAGAATGACACCCTTTACATTTCCCATCTGTGAAAGGGAAACCATTTCTCCTTTTACATTCTTCAGGGTAAAATCCGGAGCATTATCACCGGGTTTCAGTGTTGGTTCCACAGCTCCTGTAAGTGAAGTAATTACGAATGTGCTGATGATAAAATAAACAAGTCTTTTCATACTTTATTTTTATAGATATTGATTAATGATCTTTCTTAATTCTGTTTCGGACAATTCTCCAGGGTGAAAGTACCGGGTCTTTTTTTTGTTGTTAAAAAATAATGTCGACGGAATATTCCCCTGCCAGTCAGGATCAACTTTTGCCATCCATGAATTATAATCGAGATCGGTCATCACATTGACATCCAGGGATATATTGTTTTTCTTCAGGAAGGGAAGCAGCTGCTTCTGAACCTCACTCGGAAAATCAAGACTTACAAGAATGAATTTAACTTTTGAAGGATCGTAGTCCCTTGCGACCTTCTCGAAACCTGGCAGCTCCTTTACGCAGGGAGCACACCACGTGGCCCAGAGATTGACGACAAAGAGCTTATTTTCAGGATTCTTAAGGATCTTTTCAAGCTCAGGTACCTTAATGTAGCTGACATTCTGTGCAGGAGAACCCTGAACAGACAGAATCTCCAGGATAATCCACAAAAGAACTGGAAATAAACCTGACCTCATAAAGTTTTTTACAGTAAACCTGAATGAAACGATTTTGTTCAACCAGGCTTACGCAAAAAACAGGCTACTCCTTTTCGAACTCTACTATGTGTTCGGAAGCATATTCGTCACCTCCTGGTCCCAGGCGCTTAACAAAGAACCTGGCTCTTCTGCCCAGACGAAGGCATGTAGTTTTGTTTGCAATATCCTCAGGCATATCCAGTGGTTGAAGCGAAGGGTACCAGAGAGTAGATCCGGGTAATTCAAATAA
>JAUZNW010000173.1 GCA_030706785.1 Bacteroidota bacterium
CACTGCGGTCATATCTGGGCGGTGAAGATGTTGCAGGTGGCAAGCTGAAAGAATCAGGTACATCACACTGGCAAAAACCGAATGCCGGAGCGACAAATGAAAGCGGATTTACAGCCCTTCCGGGTGGGTCACGGGGGATTGTCGGAACAGGCAATAAAGGAAAGTTTGGAGGTCAGGGTGTTGTTTGCTACTGGTGGTCAGTAACAGGTATCAGCGCAGAACCGTTCAGCCAGATATTCGGTTTTTGTATCAATAAGGATTATTCCAGGCTTTTCCGTAATGAGTTTTACTTTACGGATGGTATCAGTATACGGTGTCTGAAAGATTAATCAATTTCTGCAAAACGATTTTTTTCTAGCATAAAATCCTGCACCATTCCTTGAGTGCTATTTCAGAAAACCATATTTTCGAAGAAAATCATCCGTTACGTTGAGTATTTCGTCATCAAAGTAACGTGAATACTTAGGATTTCCATCACCCAGATAATGTTTTCTCCCCTTGTATATATGCAGCTCGAAATAATTACCCAGCTTTTTCATCTCGCTTTCAAAAAACTGAACGGTCCAGACAGGAACCTGTTCATCGTCGGTACCGTGAAACTCGATCATCGGAGGGAGTCCAACCTTCATATTGTGTGTTGGAGAGATGCTCCATATTTTATTTCTCCGGTCAGCCAGCAAACGGTCGCACCATGCCTCGACGGTATTTACACATGCTGAAAACAACAATATCGCATTTGGCGAGCTGCTTATACTGATATCATCTGATTTCTCATTGTAATCCTCGATCATAGCTGTGGATAATGCCAGATGACCTCCTGCAGACTGACCTGCAGCAACTATTTTGTTTTTGTCAATATGAAATTTTGAAGCATTTTCCCGTACCCAGCGCATTGCTGATCTTGCATCCATCACAGATTCAATGGGACTGATTGTTTTATGAGGGACAATCCCTTTATCGATAGATAAACGATATTCTACTGAAAATGTAATAATGCCCATTCCTGCGTATCGTTCGCAGGTCGTATAGAACTCATTTGGCGATCCATACGCCCAGCCTCCTCCATGAAAGAATACAATAGCTGTATTATTTTCTCTTTCAAACGATCGATTCGAATAAAAGATGTCAGTTTTAAGATTGAAAGTGTCAATTGTTTTGTAGACTTCCTGAATATGAATTATCTGGTCGGTGGTCTGAGGCAGATAATTGCTTATGCTGAATATATCATTATAGGCAGAGGCTGGAGCTACAAGTGATAAGCACAGAATAGGCAATATAATCATGGTTTTCATGGATATGCAGTTAGTTATTGGTTATTGGTGATTGGTTATTAATGATTGGGATTTTCCAATAATATCCAATTCAAAGATCGGTAATTTAGTTTCGAAAAGTTCCTTTGGAGGGAGGAAAAGTTCGTGAGCAGTATCTGGCTTTAAAGAACCTGTTGCTAAACTTATCGCTGAATTACATAAAATATTTAAATTTGATTAACTAATGTTATAACCCTTAGAAAGATAGGAAGGACAAGACATGATAAGAACAGATATACATGTTGGTGTATTTGATGTATTCATTTTCCTGGGAATCTTCCAGGGAATTCTCCTGTCGTGGTTTTTTATTAAGAACGCTCAGGACAACAGAAAAGCTAACCTTTTCCAGGGGCTTTTCCTGCTTTCTTTATCCCTGGCTATGCTGGAAGAATGGCTGAACAATACAGGATATATTGTTAAAGTATTATCAATTACTAATTTCAGCGAGCCATTGAATTTTGCCTTTGCCCCGCTTTTCTACCTCTATATCAGGAGCAGCCTGAATCCGGATGAAAGAAGGAAAGACTGGATACATTTCATTCTTACGATATTCTGGATGTTCTATATGGTTTTCTCTTTTATACAGACAAATGAATATAAATATAATTCCTATGTGGAAACAAAACATCCCGAGTGGGGCTATCTGAATGTGGTTACTATAATAAATGACGATCCACTGGGCATCAGAAGGTATGTTAATCAGGCTACAGCGATCCAGTTTGTAATTTATTTGGGTGCATCGATAGTATTATTGCTTAAAAAATTCAGATCACAGAATCAGCCTCTGTTTAAAACAGATAATAAACTGCTGATCATATTGCGCAATGCAGCAATCCATTTTTTCATGATTATTTTCATCTTTATTGCCACAAAGCTGTATTTCGGCATGCATAGCGATGTCGGAGGTTATCTGATCGGAACCTATGTATCGTTCATGATATATTCAACCAGCTATCAGGTATTGAACCGGTCTGATTTCTTTAGTTATCCGGGATCATTTCTTTCATTCCCGGGACTGAAATACCAGAAATCGTCCCTTTCGGATGAAAATAAGGAATTGATTCTGGCCAAAATAAAGAAGGAAATGGAGGGGAACAAATATTTTACGAATAATCTGGCATCATTATCAGGCTTTTCAAAACAGCTGAATGAGTCCTCTCATCATGTCTCGCAGGTTATTAATGAGAAACTGGGAAAGAGTTTTTTTGAACTCCTGGCAGTTTACAGGGTAGAGTATGCTAAAAAACTGATAAGGGAGGATAAGGCTGCGAAACTTACAGTTGAGGAACTCACAGAACTTGTTGGCTACAATTCAAAATCTTCTTTCAATACAGCTTTTAAGAAATACACTTCAAAAACACCCTCTGAGTACAGAAAATTATTGAGCTACCAGTAACGTCCACGTTTTCTGTCATTTAGACTTATGTTCGTCCTTTAAATCCGTTCAATCCGATAGGCACATACATCGTTCCGATAGGCTGATTCGTTCTGTCCGATATCCCTGTTTTATGTTTGTCAGAAAAACCGAAACAGGTAATTATGGCAACTTTCAGAGATAAGAAATACATCAAAGGAATCCTGGTAAATACTCTGTTTTTAATGATAGACCTTATCAGGAAGCACAGAGAGATTATCGTCCTGACAGTATCCGTTATATTCCTCCTTTTGGCTATGTTCCTTCTCCCTTTGATAAGTGCACCGGAATATTCCATAATCAGGAATACAATAAGTGAACTTGGATCACAGTCTGCCCCTTCCTCGTGGATTTTGAACTCAATTTATGTTTCGCTGGCTTTCGGATCTTTAATTGCAGGATGGGGATTTTACAGGGGCTTTATATTTCACCGGTCTATACTTCTGGTTTTTTCTGTTACCTTGATTTTATCTGCTTTTTTCAACCAGGCCCCGGTCAATCCGGGTATAAGTTACAATACTTCCGAAGCAGGATGGCATTCCTATTTTGCAGGTGCAACAGTATTATCTTTTATTATACTCAGTTTATCCACAGGCTTTATTAAGGAAAAACAACATGACCGACCGGCAGCAGTCCTAGCCGGAATATCAATAATCTTTTTATCAATTCTTATGTCTGAAGCAGAGCGGTTTGCAGGAATCTGGCACAGACTCATGTTTATGATAATGTTTGGCTGGCAACTTTTAGCATTTAAGTTCAGAAAATCCTGGAGGATAAAGAATTATTGTCCTAAAAGAGATATCAAACTTAATAATTAACCCATAAATCAATATCAATTTAAAATTGAAGACTATGAAAACAAGAATTGCAAATCAAGAAGTAAACCGGAACGTTGGAATTTTCATTCTGGTCGTTATCATGATGTTCTATTCCAAAGGAGCATATTCTCAGGAAGATGATTCAACAGAAGCATTATTCAGATCGAATGTTATTGTCAGTGAACTCTGGACTCCTGAGGTTAAGATCAATTCCATTCAGGGAGATATCGGGACGCTCGTTGGATTTTATGGGGGGGCCCTTTTTAACCATACATTCCTGTTAGGTATTTCAGGAGGAGTAAACCTGGGACATCCAAGGATCAATTATGGATATTTCGGGATTATAGGGCAATATATTTACAGACCTGAGAAACTTGTTCACTGCAGTGTTCAATGGTTGCTGGCCCATGGATCTACAAAAGATTACGAAAATCCAAAATCAGGTTTATTTGATAATTTCTGGAATATTTCCGGAGCAGGATTTTATCTTATGGAACCGGGTTTTAACCTCGAAATAAATCTTAGCAGGAGTATAGTATTCGTGGCCGGAGTGAGTTACAGGTATGTCACCGGACTGAACGAGAATAACGAAAATGTATCAATCACACATGTTACGAATAAGGACCTGAGCGGTCTTAATTTCAACATCGGAATTAAATTTGCCAAGGAAAGAAAAACCAAAAAGTAGAATATCAACTGAATCCAGTCAGTAAAAGGCCAGGTTATTGAGTCTGCGGCAGGATCTTTGTCTGCATATTCAGCAACCTGGCCTGCATTTGGTCGATAATACTCTGAAAATTCAGAAGTCGCGAACTCATCCTCCAATATTTTCCCGGAACGGATAAAAGATTTAACTTAGTAAAAAGTACACACAATCAATAATGCTACATGGATTTCAACTTTTAATTTCTGGAATGATCTTTCCGTATGGGCATACCAGGATGGTAAAGACGTGTATGAGGAGAAGAATCCGAGGATAAGTACGGATCAGATACAAAGTCTCTGCAGAATTGGTAATCAATAGTTTTGAATAACATTATCGTTTAAAATTAAAATGAAGGAGGACCTGATTATGAAACTGAAAAACATGCAATTATTCCTTGGCTGCTTACTCATCCTGATACTTCCTTTAAAATGCCTGGCGCAGGGGGAAGGTGGTCCGGCTGATCAGAAAAAAGCCGATGATATTACCAAATGGACTAATAAGACTATTATGTGGGTTGGACCGCACGAAGACGATGAAACCAGCTGCATGGGGACTCTCTCAATCCTGAAGCAGAATGGCAATAAGATCATTATGATCTGGTATACAACAGGAAATAAAGGATCGAGAGATCTTGAAATGACAAGTGAGCGACTGGCACAAATCAGAAAAACAGAATCTGAAAAAGCACTGAATGAAATGGGAATTTCCTCTTCAACAGACACTTTCATTTGTCTTGGCTACGATGACGGGATGCTGGAGTATGTTCCCGATCTCGAATTAACGGAGAAAGTATGCAAACTGATAAGGAAATACAGGCCTGATGCGGTCTTCAGTATGGATCCTGGCGATACATATACGAGGTGGCTTAAAACCGATCATCGAGCATCAGCCTTTATAACTCTTGATGCAGCCCGTGCAGCTGCATATCATTTGTACTTTCCAAGCCACAGAATATATGAGGGTCTTCAGCCATTTACCGTAACCGACTACTTCTTTTATTCATCACGTGAGACAAACTTTGATGTCGATATAACCAAAGTAAGTGACAAAAAGATCCGTGCACGTTCCTGGTATGTAAGTCAGTTTGGGCCAGGTAATTTAAAATATATTGGTCCTGATCCTGATCAGGAGAATCTAAACAAACAATTGAAAGCCAATGCTGAAAGGATAGCAAAAGGTGAAAAAATATATGAAAAGTTCAGAAGGGTTTCTGAATCACTCTCTTTCTAGGATTTTGATCAAATATCAAGAATAATGTGTAATGGAATAATAGTTTCAATAGCTTTAGCTTCTGTTTTGGCAGTTACCCAGGGGACTGCATTGAGCCTGATCAAAGATCCTTTACTGTTCCCGAAGGATAACTATACTGTGGAAACAAAGACAGTTCGGACATCCGCAGGTGAGAAACAGGTCACATATCGTTCGTACATACATATTCCCTATGTTGCGAATCCGGTTGACAAGGATTACCAGAGCCTTAATGTCAGTGTTCCGGTTAAAGTTGATGATAAAGCTGTTGACGCCTCAAACGCTCCGATACTGTTTGTTATCGGTGTCGGAGGCTATATGTCGGTAAACAATGTACGCAGTGCTTTGGGCGGTCTTCCGGGAGCTTCAGGTAATGCGGGTAATACAAGCAGCAGGCAGGACCTTGCCCTGGCAGCTGGTTATGTTGTGGTGTCGCCGGGCTGCCGCGGACGAGACAACAGGGCTGCAGACGGAACTTACTATGGTAAAGCTCCTGCTGCTATTGTAGATCTGAAGGCTGCTGTCCGCTATATACGACATAACAAGGGTGTTTTGCCCGGCAATACCGATAAGATCGTTTCTGTTGGTTGCAGTGCAGGAGGAGCACTCTCGGCACTTCTAGGCACTTCGGGCAACAGCCCATTATACGATAAATATCTCAGGGAGATCGGCGCAGCTGATGCGGATGATAACATCTTCGCCAGTGCCTGCTTCAGCCCAATAACAGATCTCGACCATGCTGATATGGCCTATGAATGGAATTACGGTACAACGCCTGCACGGTCGGGACTGGTAGATCAGGAATTGTCAAAACAGCTGAAGGCTGCTTTTGCTGATTATCAGATGTCTTTGAAACTTAAAGGTAAAAATGGTTTCGGGATATTAACAGCAGACAATTACGATAAGTATCTCCTGCAATATTACCTGATCCCATCGTCTGATAATTTTCTGCGCGGTCTGACAGATCAAAAGCGTAATGAATACCTTGACAAAAACAAATGGATTATTTGGACCGGGAAAGGCGCGAATTTCACTTTTAAAGATTATGTTGCACATGTGGGAAGAATGAAAGGTCTTCCGGCCTTTGACGATTTTGACACCAGGCAGCCGGAGCCCAATCTGTTCGGCAGCAAAACAATTGATTCAAGACATTTTACCAGCTTCAGCCTGCGGCATAGCAGTGCAAATCCGAACGCTGAAATTAATGACAGCCTGAAGCTAGTGGTGAATATGATGAATGCCATGTATTTTATAGGCCAGGATAATAGAGGCTGTGCAGGTTACTGGTGGCTCCGTAACGGTACAAGTGACAACCATACATCACAAACTGTCATGGTTAACCTGGCCACCAGCCTGGAGAACCGGAACAAGAAAGTGAATTCCTGGGTATTCTGGGATGG
>JAUZNW010000174.1 GCA_030706785.1 Bacteroidota bacterium
AGCCGGAAATCAGAAAGTTTACAAGGCTCAGCGGACTTGAGCCGCTTGTGATTACACCTGAAACAAACTTTGTAAATATAGGTGAACGCACAAACGTATCAGGATCCTTGAAATTCGCACGCCTGATCAAGGAGGAAAAATATGGTGAGGCTCTTGCAATAGGAAGGAACCAGGTGGAGGGCGGAGCCCAGGTCATTGACATCTGCATGGATGAGGCTATGCTCGATTCCGAAAAGGCAATGGTTAAATTCGTAAACCTTGTGATGTCAGAACCCGATATTGCAAAACTTCCGCTGATGATAGATTCATCAAGGTGGAACGTGATCGAATCGGCATTGAAATGTATCCAGGGGAAATCGGTTGTGAATTCGATCAGCCTCAAGGAAGGGGAGGAAGTTTTTCTCGACCATGCCCGTAAAATAAGGAAATACGGTGCTGCAGCAGTTGTGATGCTGTTCGATGAAAATGGCCAGGCTGCAACTTATGAGAAAAGAATTTCAGTGGCAGAAAGATCATATAAACTGCTTGTTGAAAAGGCAGGTTTTCCTCCCGACGATATAATTATCGACCCTAATGTCCTTGCAATCGCAACAGGTATCGAGGAGCATAATAATTATGCGGTTGACTTCATTAAAACAACTGAATGGATAAAGCATAATCTTCCATATGTGAAGGTAAGCGGAGGCATAAGTAACCTATCCTTTTCATTCAGGGGAATCGACAGGGTTCGCGAAGCAATGCACTCGGTATTTCTTTATTATGCAATCAGGGCTGGTCTGGATATGGGTATTGTGAATCCCGGAATGCTGCAGGTTTACAGCGAGATCGATCCTGATCTGCTTGTACTTGTCGAGGATGTGGTGCTGAACAGGAGGAAGGATGCTACAGAACGCCTTGTCAAATTTGCAGAAACCCTTAAAAGTGAGGGAAAAAAGGAAGAAAAGGCCGATGAATGGCGTTCAATGGAAGTCCTGGACCGCGTAAGATATTCCCTGAAACGCGGGATAGATGAGTTTATAGTTCAGGACATTGAAGAAGCGCGCCACCTGTTTAAACGTTCAATTGAACTTATAGAGGGACCGCTGATGGACGGAATGAATGAGGTGGGAGATCTGTTCGGATCAGGAAAGATGTTCCTGCCACAGGTCGTGAAAAGCGCCAGGGTAATGAAGAAAGCAGTTTCAGTCCTTTCGCCTTATATTGAAAAGGAGAGCGAAGGACAGGAAAAAAAGACAGCTGGCAAAATAGTCCTTGCAACTGTCAAGGGAGATGTTCATGATATCGGTAAGAACATTGTAGGAGTTGTACTCGCCTGCAACAATTACCAGATAATCGATCTTGGAGTTATGGTTCCTGCTGACAGGATTATTGATACAGCTATCAGCGAAAAAGCTGATTTTATAGGCTTGAGCGGCTTAATAACACCATCCCTTGAAGAAATGGTCCATGTCGCATCTGAAATGGAGCGGAGGAAAATTGAGGTCCCGCTGCTTATAGGAGGTGCAACAACTTCGGAGATCCATGCTGCGGTCAAGATTGCACCGGCATATTCGAAAACTGTTGTGCACGTGAAGGACGCATCGAAAGCTGCAGGAGTCCTATCGTCGCTTCTCTCGCAGGATAGCGGATCATACGCACTGAAGGTCAGGGAAAAATACCGGAAGATCCGCGAAGAGCATGAGTCACGGCACTCGGTGAGCAGACTTATTCCGATAGATCAGGCAAGAATGAATAAATTTCAGACGAACTGGTCATCTGCGAACATCTTTGTGCCAAGGAAACCCGGCCTTCACCTTATCGGGGAATTTGACCTCAGGGAGCTTATAAAATATGTCGACTGGACATTCTTCTTCTATGCATGGAAGGTGAATGGCAAATATCCTGCCATTTTCGAAGATCCGGTCAAGGGAAGGGAAGCAAAAACATTGTTTGATGATGCACAGAAATTTCTTGAAGATATTATTAAAGGGAAGCTTATTAAAGCAAATGGTGTATTCGGGATCTATCCTGCTGTTTCAGATGGAGATGACGTTAGAGTTCTATCAGAGGAAGACAGGAAGAAGACTAAAGCTGTCTTCAGATTTTTAAGGAATCAGGAAAGCAAGGGAAACGGGGCACCGAACCTTTCACTTTCGGATTATATAGCACCTGAATCCTCCGGAATCAGGGATTATATCGGAGCTTTCGTTGTGACTGCCCCTATAAGTGATACTGCCTCAGCAAGATACAGGGATGATGATTATTCATGGATCATGATAAAGATACTGAGTGACAGGATTGCTGAAGCTGCTGCAGAGTATCTCCATGAACAGATACGCAAGGATTACTGGGGCTATGCAACTGATGAGAACTTTACCGTTGAAGAGCTCCTCAGGATAAAATACCAGGGAATCAGGCCGGCACCGGGGTATCCCGCATGTCCCGATCACACTGAAAAACGTATTATCTTTGACCTTCTTGAAGCAGAAAAGCTTACAGGAGCAGGGTTAACGGAGAATTTTGCAATGACGCCACCCGCGGCAGTCAGCGGATATATTTTCTCGCATCCCGCTTCAGGCTATTTTAATGTTGGAAAAATCGGGCAGGACCAGCTGGCGGACTATGCAATCCGGAAAAACATGACAGTGGAAGAAGCTGCAAAATGGCTTGCCCCAAACTTATGAAGAAGATAATATGAGTGTGATTGAAAAGATCAATAACGCTAAAGGTCCGTTATTCACGTTCGAATTACTCCCTCCATTAAAGGGACACAGCATTGAAAGAGTGTACGCTACAATTGACAGACTGATGCAATTCAATCCGGCCTACATCAATTTCACCACGCACCGGAATGAAATTGTATATCATGAAAGACCTGACGGACTTCTGGAGAAAAGAGTGGTTAGAAAGAGGCCCGGCACAATTGCACTCGCAGCTGCTGTTAAATATAAGTATAACATCACTGTTGTGCCTCATATCCTTTGCGGTGGATTTACCACGGAGGAGACGGAGAACGTACTCATTGAAATGAATTTCCTGGGGATTGATGATGTGCTCGCCCTCAGGGGCGATCCGCAGAAGGGCAGCCGCACATTCATCCCGGAGAAAGAAGGCCACATGCATACCTGGGAGCTTGTTCAGCAGATCGCAAACATGAACAAGGGGAAGTATCTTGAGGAAGGCCTTGAGGATGCAGCTGCGACACATTTCTGCATCGGGGTTGCCGGATATCCTGAGAAACATGTAGAGGCACCCAACAGGCAGCTTGATATGGAGAACCTGAAACTGAAAGTGGAATCCGGAGCAAGTTATATTGTCACCCAGATGTTTTTTGAAAATGCCAACTTTTTCAGGTTCAGGGAGGAATGCAGGAAATTTGGAATTACAGTGCCGATAATCCCCGGTTTAAAACCTATTTCAGCATTAAATGACATTAACCTGCTTCCACAGACATTCCATATCGACGTACCTCACGACCTTGTGCTGGCCCTGAAGAAATGCAAATCAGACAGTGATGCAAGGGAAGTTGGGATCGAATGGGCTTCAACACAGTCAAAGGAACTGATCAAAGAAGGAGTTCCAGGCATACATTACTACACCCTCGGAAGGGCCGATAATATAGCGAGAATAGTGAAGGAAGCCTTTTAATTTTTGGTTTGAGGTTTGGGGTATGCGGTGTAGGGAAATTCTGTTTCCCTCTTCCTCATACCGCATACCTCATACCGCATACCATTGATTACCTTCTTCCCCGCACCTTGCACCCCATACCTCATGCCTTCAAATTAAAAGCCTGCTTTATTTTATCGACGTAATCCAGTTTTTCCCAGGCAAAGAACTCAACCTTCTTGGTGTAGACCTTTCTCCCATTACCGTTGATAGTTACAGGTTCACACCCTGCTACCGGGTAGTAAACTTCGACATTCTTTTCAAAATGATCCCGCCCAAAATGGCCATATACTGCGGTAGGCAGAAATACCGGATTTTTAAGGCCTAACCGCTGGATTATTGAATAGGGACGCAGATCAAATATTTCGAGAAGCCTTCTTGCGATCTCTCCGTCATGAAGCATATTCCCATTCTTATCCATGACCTTTGCAGTGCCAAAAGTGTTGACATTCAATCCGACCGGGTTTGCCACACCAATGGCATATGCTACCTGGATCAAAGCCTGATCACATACTCCTGCAGCAACGAGATTCTTGGCAATATGTCGGGCAGCATATGTGGCTGATCGATCGACTTTTGAGGGATCTTTTCCCGAAAATGCGCCTCCGCCGTGGGCACCATGTCCTCCATAAGTATCGACAATTATCTTCCTGCCGGTAAGTCCTGTATCTCCATGCGGCCCTCCGATCACAAACTTGCCTGTGGGATTAACCAGAAGCTTCATGTCGGTTTTGAAAAGCTTACAGATCCTTTCCGGAAGTGTTTTCTTGACCCGTGGAATAAGTATGTTGAGCAGATCTTCCTTTATCCTGTTCTGCATTTCTGATTCTGCCTTCTTTTCTGCTTCATGTGATTTATCCCCGGGTACGACAAACTCATCATGCTGTGTACTTATCACAATAGTATCGATTCTAATAGGCTTGTTGTCATCATCATACTCGATAGTGACCTGCGATTTACTGTCTGGTCTCAGGTACTTCATATAATTACCTTCCCGCCTTATTGCTGCAAGCTCCTGCAAAAGGATATGTGCAAGTTCAATGCTGAGTGGCATATAGTTATCCATCTCGCGGCATGCATAACCGAACATCATTCCCTGATCACCGGCTCCCTGGTCCTCAGGCTTTTCCCTGACAACACCCTGCCGTATATCAGTCGATTGCTCATGAATTGTTGAAATTACACCGCAGGAATCACAGTCAAACCGGTATTCAGCCTTTGTATACCCGATATTGCGGATCACCCTTCTCGCTGTTTCCTGCACATCTACCCAGCCCTCAGTTCTCACTTCTCCACCGCAAAGGACAAGACCTGTTGTAACAAATGTTTCACATGCCACTTTTGATTCGGGGTCCCAGCGTAGGAATTCATCAAGCAATGCGTCTGATATCTGGTCGGCAACCTTATCGGGATGCCCTTCTGATACCGATTCGGAAGTAAATAAATATCCCATTATTATAAAATAATTAATTGATTAATAATTAATAGAATATGGCTGGTTTGATCGATTGGAATAGAGGAAGCATTCGCATTTTAGCATTTTTTCCTGTGGTTGCAATCAGCTCAAATCTTTCCACCAAATTCTGGGCAGTAAAGAAAATAAAAAAACTCGAATAAACAAAATACCTAGTTTCCGGCTGTAAGGTGTCTGAAGATCTCTTCAAGATTGCTTTCCTTCTGCTGAAGGGAAAGAACTGTCAGGTTATTATTGACTGCGAAAGTGAAAATTGAAGGCCTGATATCCTGATCCCCAGAAGCTTCCAGAAACCATGTATTACCTGCAGCTTTTTTGGCTGAGCTGACAAACGGAAGCTCATTCAGTATCTTTTGTCCCGGATCTTTGTCAAACTCAACATAAACGATCTGTCTCGGCTGCCTGATCCGCGAATAGATGTTCTTTTTTTCCTCGTCGGCGACGATGACACCCTTATCGATAATTATAACCCTGTTGCAGATTGCTTCAACCTCCTGCATTATATGAGTGGAAAGCATCACAGTCTTTTCTTTACCTGCTTCCCGGATAAGATTCCTTATCTCAACGATCTGGTTTGGATCGAGACCGGTGGTAGCCTCATCAAGAATAAGGATTTCAGGATTGTGTATCAATGCCTGTGCAAGTCCTACTCGCTGCCTGTAACCCTTTGAAAGAGAGCCGATCTTTTTCTTCTGCTCGGGAGCAAGTCCTGTCATTTCTATTATGTTGTCAATTTGCTTATTAACAGGAGTGTTAATCTTATACATTGACGCCACGAATCCAAGGTATTCCCTGACGTACATCTCAGGGTAAAGAGGATTGTTCTCCGGAAGGTAACCTATCTTCTTCCTGACTTCATACGACTCTTCAGAAACTTCAGTCCCGTTTATCCTGACAGTCCCGGAAGATGCAGGTATAAAACCGGTTATGATCTTCATCATTGTGGTTTTTCCTGCACCGTTCGGTCCAAGGAAGCCCACAATTTCCCCGGTCTTTACATCAAACGAAACATTATCAAGCGCCTTCTGCTCCCCATAATACCTTGTAACCTCCTGAACTACAATTGACATATATAATTCCTGAATCTGGATTGCCGATTGCGAAGATAGCATATTAATTACTTTTAATATCTTTTAAAAGACTAACTATTTCAAAACCTATGGGAAGCCAGCTGTCTATGATCCTTGTGGTCGTGATTTACCTCGCCCTCAGCATTCTCTGGGGAATGTATCAGGGACGGAAAGTAAAAACGGGACATGATTACGCAATTGGAGGAAGAAAGCTCCCGGGGTGGGCAGCCGCGCTTTCCGAGAGATCAACCGGTGAGTCCTCCTGGGCATTGCTAGGATTGCCTGGTGCGGCATATGCAACTGGTCTGACACAAATCTGGACAGCTGTCGGATACGTTGCCGGTATTGTAACTGCCTGGACTTTGCTTGCATGGAGGCTTCGGGAAGAAGGTGAAAAGTACAATGTATCGACTTTCACCGAGTACCTTGCGGCAAATGGATCAGTATAGCATTGTTTGGTCCGGCAGGACTGACAACATTTATTTTTTCACTCCTTGTTGCAATATTTTCGACCTTTCTTGTGAAATCCAAAACTTAACCTGCCTCTTCTCCAATATCAATAATAAGCCTGTCATTCCGGATGGAGCGGGGCGTAATGAGGAATCCCCTTCTCCCTTGCACAAAACCAATCTTTTTAAAAATCTGTAATAATCCGATAAAAAATTTGGTTAATTGAAAAATTAGTTTTAATATTGTA
>JAUZNW010000175.1 GCA_030706785.1 Bacteroidota bacterium
AGGAACAAAATGATCAGAAGCAAAATCCTGGCCATGGTCTTTGATCATAACAGACATTCCTTGTGTAAAGTTACAATATGATTTGGATTGAAGCTAAAAATGCCCCGACAGTTAATTGTTACAGGCTGCGAGCTGCTTGTTACAGATTATTTCAAAAGAACCCTTCCCCAAACCTCTTCCCTTATCCATAACTACGCTTTATACGCATCTGCGCATTCCATTATTACTTTCTTTGGCTTGACCCAAAGAAAGTAATCAAAGAAAAGTCAAGGCTGCAGATAATTTTGGGGCTCCTGTTCTAAAGCTTGCCCACGCAAAACAACTCGTCGTCCTTCGTCCTCCTCAGACAGTATTGCTTACTTAAGGCCCACGTAGCAAGCTTTAGACCAGTCGCTATTTCCCAAAATTCTCTGAGGCCGATTGAAATCCAAAGCCTTAACAATAATTAGAATCTATTAAAATTAAACGTGCGGTGGCAAACCGAAAATGGTGCGAACTGCAGGCTTTTTGGTGGCGCCAACAACGCAATGTGTAGCGGAGGAACAAAAAGCCTGAAGTTGGTATTTTCGGCGCATTTTCTTTGTTTCTTTCTTTGGGCGGTCAAAGAAAGAAAGAAGAATAAAATAGTTCTTGGACAAATAGAAAATCAATAGGTTAAGAGATGTGTATAAAGCGTAGTTAGCCCTAAGGGAAGGGCCGGGAATGGGTTCAGATCGCAACATTTAAAAATTGATTAACTTTGCAGTTCCTGACAATTTGGCCTGATTTGGTGGGGAAATTGAATCTGGCAGGCTGTTTGCAGGAAAAATAACCTATAAAATAAATAGTGAAATGAATATCCAAAATGCAAATATGAATATCTGGCTGATCTTCATCGCCTTCATGATACTCAGCTGGATTGTGAGTGCTGTGATGAAATCAAAGTTCAGGAAGTATTCTAATATTCCGCTCGACAATGGTATGTCGGGTCGTGAAGTCTCAGAAAAAATGCTTCGAGAAAACGGGATCTTCGATGTCAAGGTTCAGAGTGTCCAGGGAATGCTCACCGATCATTATAATCCTCAGAATAAAACCATCAATCTGAGTGAGGAGGTTTTCAATTCAAGGAGCATAGCAGCTGCGGCTGTAGCCGCCCATGAGACCGGACACGCTGTTCAGCATGCAACAGCTTATGCCTGGCTTGGGATGAGGTCGAAGCTGGTTCCACCTGTCAGCATAGCTTCAAGATATGTTCAGTGGATACTTCTGCTTGGAGTACTGCTGATAAAGACTTTTCCTGCTCTCTTACTTACGGGTATTGTGCTGTTTGCCCTGACGACCCTATTCAGCTTCATCACTTTGCCGGTAGAAATAAATGCCAGCCAGAGAGCGCTCGCATGGTTGGCCAGTTCCGGAATGACATCGGAGGTGAATTATGGTAAAGCACAGGATGCCCTGAAATGGGCCGCATTTACATACGTTGTGGCTGCTCTTGGTTCACTGGCTACGCTGCTTTACTACATAATGATCTTTACAGGAGGCAGAAGGAACTGAAAAGAGCTCAGCGGCCTTCTACTTCAAGCCATTTGGTGCGGGTGATGATAACTCTGACTGCCAGCCAGATGAGTGCTGCAGGTGCTGAAATCCATATCCACATTGGTGTAAACGAGATCCTCTGGGAAAGAAGGTAGTTCCTGAAAAGATCAAGGATCACAAATACCAGGAATATATTGATGAAACTATGATATTCCCTCTTCAATACATTCCTGAAGGAAAAGGGGATAGAAGGTTTTTTGAAATTACCGAATGATGGCAGCACCGCTTTTACCTTTTGTGACCAGATATCATATACATCCCCGAATTTTCTTCTCAGGAACTGTTCTTCGGCAAAAATTATTCTCTCGTAATAGAGCCAGTAAACCAGAAGAAAGAATATATCGAATTCGATATTTCTCATGAACAGAACCGGACCCAGCCACATAAGATAATTCCCTATATACAGGGGATGCCGAACAATCGAATATATACCTGTTACATTAAGCTCTTCGGCCACCTGACCCTCAGATGTATTCCTCCCTGAAGTGCCCCTTGGTGCAAATCCTACAGTCAGGATGCGGACAATTTCCCCAAGGAAACTTACACCCAGGAATATCAGCTCATCCCTCATGTTAAAGAGAATGGACTGGCGGTTGGTAAGATACATGACTAAAATTCCTGCTGCAATTAGGATTACCGGAAGCCAGCTTCTCCTCTTAAACAACCAGTTGCCTGAGGCTTCCATTTCATGTACCAGTGCCATCTGTATTTAAGTTTAGGTTTTTAATGACTGGGCAAAAGTATTAAATTTTCAGAAACTGTATTTGATCCTGAGGAAGCCAAGGTTTATCTGATTCAGTACTGATATTAGTTTTGCATTGAAATGCTGCCATATCAGTGAAAAATCAACATTCTCGGCCAGTGAATAGTCGCATGATATCCCTGCATAATAGCCTTCCAGGTCGGGGAACCATATGCCGGATGCAGTCAGGTTGAGAAGTGGATTTACAGCCCATGTAAACTGACCAAAACCTGTAAATTTTGATAAAGCAAGCTCTTTTACCGGAAGATTGCCGGAATAAAAGCTGAACAGGTTGGTGAGGGAGGCCGGTTTATTGCAGTACATGGCTTGAATCTGCGCCACAGAATTATCCTTGAAGATTTTGTCGAAACCACCGGTCACCATTACGGTACCAATTGTTTTAGGGAATTCCTCATATGGATCAAACCAAGTTGCTTCTCCCCTGAATGAAACACTACCGAGGTGTCCCGACCAGCCTGTTCCTACGACAATATCCGTACTGTTTGATAATCCTGTCAGGAACTGGATGTCGTACCCACCGGCATTAAACCTGAACAAGCCCGCCGCAGTTACATTTTTGTCCTTATCCACCTTTACTGCAAGGTCGGCAACTGAAGATGAGGACGGGAAAAACTGAAAGCGTACGGCATCGCATCCGGGTCGTTCAATATAATCAACATCGAAGAAGGAATAGGCATTGAAAATATCGTTTGGATTCCAGACAAGCGTCTGTCCCCAGTTTATCCTCTGACGTCCCAGCGTAAACTGTACCTTGTTAAAGTGAAAATCGAGCCATAACCTGTCAACTTTGGTATTAAGCAGAATTGACTGCTCATCAATAATATTCCACGACATTTTCACAAAACCCGGATCCTCTTTTATAAGATTTGTATAGATCTCTCCCAATTGAATCAGATCACCGGTATACATACGGTTCCTTAATTCCAGGGCGACTGTAATGTTCTCGTTAAAATATCCTTTGAAATTCAGCCTGTTATGTATCAGGTTTTCATTTTCAAAGGGACCCGACAGGGAATCAAAAATTGCAGTCTGAAGCGAAGAAACGTACCCTGTCAGAGTAATCGCCTTTTTTTTCTGCGGAGCAACATTTGAAGTGTCCTGTGAAAAGGCAATGTAAAATGGTAGCGACAGGAAAAGGATCAGGATGATTTTCTTAAGCATCAAAATCGGATATTAGTTTCGTATTTCATCAGATACCACTTTGCCGTCCTCAAGGGTAATGACTCTTCTTGCCCTTTTCATCACCTTGACATCGTGAGTGGAGAATATGAATGTCATTTCTTCATCGCAGTTCAGTTTTTCCATGATATCGAGCAATGACTCAGCAGCCTTCGAATCGAGATTTGCAGTAGGTTCATCGGCAAGTATGAACTCCGGATGTGTCGCAAGCGCCCTGGCTACTGCTACTCTCTGCTGCTGTCCGCCGGATAGCTGTGAAGGCCTGCTATTCTTCCTTTCAGCAAGGCCCACTGAACCCAGAAGCTCGTCTATCCGGGCAATTCGTTTTTCCTTTGGCCATTTCTGAAGGTTCATTATAAATCCGACATTTTCGGCTGCCGTCAGGACCGGGATCAGGTTATATGACTGGAAGACAAACCCCACATGTTCCATCCTGAAATCTATGAGCTCAGATGGGCGAAGCTCTGAGAGCCGGTGACCTGCCACCAGGATTTCTCCACTTGAAGGCTGATCAAGCCCTCCGATCAGGTTGAGCAGAGTTGTCTTTCCTGATCCTGAAGGTCCTACGACAACCGCAAATTCACCCTTGTTGAAAGAAAGTGTTACTCCGTTGATTGCTTTTACTTCAACCTCGGTATCGTGATATATTTTGTGTACGTCGTTGATCTCTACTACTCTCATGATAAGGTTTTATTATTTTTTACTATTCGCCCCGTATTGCTTCTACCGGATTTAGATTTAATGCCTTACGGGCAGGATATATTGAAGAAATGATACCTGTTATTACAATCAGGATCGCGGTAACCATAAAAAATCTGATATCAACCGAAGGATACAGGTGAGCGGTGAAACCAAAAGCCTCCATCCCTTCGGAATATTTTACCAGGTTTATACCGTGCTTTGCAGTGACCGCAATTGCTGCCAGACTCACTAACATTCCTGAAATTCCGCCCACAAGCGACAGGAATACTGACTCGAGCATGATCATCGAGAATATCCTTCTCCGGTTCATCCCGATCGCCGCAAGCATTCCCAGTTCACGTGTCCTTTCAAGAACGGCCATCAGCATGGTATTTACAATTCCGAAGGCGAGTGCTGCAAGGATTATTGCCATGAATACTCCATAGATCTGTTCCATAAAATCCGACATCATTGCCAGGTCAGGCTGTATCTCTTTCCAGCTAAGGACTTCGAGCCCGGGCAGGTTTATCCGTATTTTTGGTGTCACCTTACCGGTAAGGTCATTACTGTTCAGTTTTACTATAAGCCTGTGCCAGGTCCCCTCCCTGAGGCCCGTAAGTTTTCTGAGTTCCTCAGCAGGTACAAACAACGACATGGTTTCAAACATATCATTGTTTGTCCTGAAGATGCCGGTGGTTCTGAAAACTGCACTGGTCTGAATATTATTCATATCAAGAAAGGAGAGGATAACCTTTGATCCTTCCCTGAATGACCAGGCTGCTTCTTTGATCTTCAATCCGTGTTTTTTACTCTCACTCTGGCTCAGCAGTGCCTGAAACGCTTTGGTAAAGCTCTTCTCTGAAGTAAATCTCTGATCCTTCAGCTTATCAAGCCGGGTAATGATCTGGTCAGGCAATCCCTGATCCTTCAATGATTTTAATGCCTCAGTGGTCAGGATGAACCTGATAATATTTAATTCCTTTGCAAGTGCTTCACCTATGAATGCCGAATTGAATTTGGTACCGGAGCTAAAATAGCTTCCAGTTCCGGGTACTAGTTTTTTAGAAAGGGTGAACATCTGGCGTTCTTTTTCCGTGTCGATTCCCGTTATTTCGACTCCCTGGCTCTTTGTGGCAGTCGAGGCAATGCCTCTGAGAATGATCCTTCCTGTCACTGAACTTACACCATTGGTCTTACCGGCAAGTGTGATCACTGAATCTGCTCCCGGTATAGTATCCTGCACATCACCGCTGCTCCTGAAATCCTTGTTGTTTATCTGAATATGCGACAGTTCTTCATTTACAGCTGCATCGAGACGTTGTTCAATCGAACTGTTGATCGCAGCCATCGAAAATATGCCGGCAAAAACTCCGATCGTGACAGCAGTGATCACAATCAGGCTTCTTGATTTATTTCTCCAGACATTTTTCCAGGCTATTTCTCCGATCATACGCTAAGAGATTTAGTTTCTCATTGAGCTGATGACATTTATCCGTAATATTCGTCTTGTACTGACCACGATTGCAATTAGAAGTATCACAACGACAACTACTGTCTGCCAGAGAAAGTATTTATCAGGCAGCAATGTAGGCATTACAGGATCGAAACCGTAATCTTCATACATGCGGGCCAACTGTCCCGTGAACCTTATTGGATGCGAGTGTACATAAAATATGGGCCCGAGCGACGCTATTATACCGGCAATTACTCCGAGCATCCCGATAAAAAGGAGCTCAAGTGAGATCACCCTGGCAAGTTTCTTCTTCTGCATTCCGATCGAGACCAGCATCCCAAATTCCCTTCGCCGTTCTGCAAGCATCATAAGCACTGTCCCAAAGACACCGAATGCAATAACCAGGTATAAAATACCGATTAGGATCAAGCCACTGTTGTTGTCTGCTTCCATCTGGTTCACAAGCAGTTCATTCAACTTACGCCATGGTACAAGGGTAAGAGAAGCAGGTATCTCTTTCCTGAGTCGCTCCCTGGTATGTTCCAGAGGTTTATCATCATTATTTTTAAGACAGATCACAGTTGAAGTGACCAGACCTGGTGCTCCATATAGTTCCTGGGCTGTCGCAACCGGAAGATAAACTATTCTGTTGTCAATATCCGGAGCCGGCAGATATACAATCCCTTTGATCAGGTACTTGCCAGCCGCGGAAGTGCCATGGTATCCCTGTCCGATAAGAACCAGGGTATCGCCGACACCGGCTTTGAGATATTCAGAAAGTGCGCTGCCGATAAGAACACCATTCCTGTCGGCTGGAACCAGAAACGCATTGTCAAATGAGGCGAACCTCCTTAATTCAGGCATAATTTCTGCGGAATCCTTGGAATTTATCCCAAGATCTGCCATGAGCCGCGCTGTTCCTGCATAGGAATAACCTGAGAATACTTTCAATAGCCTTTTTGTCCTTTCCGGCAGAGTTGAATTCCGCAATGATCTGACTGCCTCATCCGAAAGCTTGAATTTTATCAGTCTCCTCTTTAAGCCTGTGGTCCGGTCTTCTCCGGCTGGATCGATCCCTATTACAATGACTCCCTGGGTACGACTCCCTGCAGCAGCCAGCGCAAATGACTCGAGCCGGGGAAGAACTTCCGTGACATTTGGCTCTCCATCAATTCTAGTCACAAGTGAGGTATCGAGGATAAAGCCGTTATCCAGGATCTGAT
>JAUZNW010000176.1 GCA_030706785.1 Bacteroidota bacterium
GGTCTGTATCCCAGTTGGTTGATTCTTATCCATTCGTTTTGTTCCTTCCGGCATGAGATCAGCAGGAGAAACAGTGAGATTAATGGTGGGAGAAGTTTTCTCATCGAGAATATTGTTATTTAGAATGATTACTAGTAGATATAAAATATCTTTTAAATTATTTATTCTTTTGATTAATAATACTATCTGATGAAATATTTCTTTTAACTTTTATAATCATTTGATTAGAATGATCAAATGGCATTTATTTTTATCTAATTTAGAAACTCATATGATTAATTAATTCTTCTGATGTAATTCTCTTTTAAAACATTCCCCCCTTTTAATTCTCTATCTTTTCGAATAAAAATTCACCTCTGATCTCGATTTTTTGATGAAAATTATCCAAAAGAAAAGGTATTACCACATTGTAATATTACTTATCTGAAATTCCTAATTCAACAAATTACACCGAAAAAATTGACTCAATTAAAAATTCGTTTTCAAATGTTGAAAAAAAATTGCATTATCGGAATAAATTAATTAAATTGTATGTCTAATAAAATAGATTAATAGGATATTTGAAATAAAAAATATTGGCTGCAGCCCGACTTGATCTGTTCCATAAAAACCTTATATGACCCCGCGGGTCATATCTCTTAGGTTAATCAGGTTAGTTAGGTTCGTTAGGTTAGTTTGAGGATCAGGTTAGGCCAGTCATACAACGGGCAACAGAACATCTGCTGCCCGTTCCTTTTATTCCGGAACAATTGTAATAACTGAAATCTCGGGTGGCATCCAGATCCTGAAAGGCATTCCCAGAACTCCCAGTCCACGGTTGACAAAAAGATACTGATCACCTTCCCTGTACAGCCCGTTCCAGCGCGGATAAAAATATTTTGCAGGGCTCCACTTAAATTTCTTAGTCATAATTCCCATTTGCATGCCATGTGTATGTCCCGAAAGGGTTAACTCAATACTTGTCCTGCCCTTGACTTTTTCTTCCCAGTGATTCGGATCATGCGAAAGCAGAATCCTCAGATCTGCACCTTCCGTACCGGCCATAGCTTTATCGAGATCGCCATGGACCATGTGAGGAAATCTGCCCATTGTCTTTACCCCGATCAGGGCGATTTTTGCACTGCCAACATTGATTTCAACAGATTCGTCGTTCAGAACATTATAATCTGATAACTTCAGGAACTTATTCATCAGGAGCACATTATTCTCCCTGTCAGCCTCGGTAAAGTATGGATCATAGGTACCCATATCGTGGTTTCCGAGTATTGCAAAATTCCCGTATTCCCCTTTGGGTATGCTCAGTATGGTATCATACCTGCCAAATTCACGCCAGCCAATCGTCACAAAATCACCCGTATTGATTACCAGATCAGGATTAAGCGCATTGATATCATTCATAACATCTTCAAGAACCTTCCTGTGATGATAAAAGGACGTAAGATGAAGGTCCGATATCTGTACCAGCCTGAAACCGTTCAGATCCGGCTTTAATGCTTTGATCTTCACAGTGTAATTCTCGGTCTTGAAATTGAACCTGCCATACAGGTTAGCAGTTCCGAGAACCGCCAGAATAAGTAAACCAAGGATTATTCCCACCCTGGTAAGCGGCCTGCTGTGTCCGCCTAACTTCCGTTTGATAAACCGGCCCCAGAAATGAAATATTATTAAAAATATTCTGGGAATTACGACAGCACAGAATATGCCTGACATGCTTGTTAAAAGCCAGATGTGATCCGCTTCATCAAAAATCCCTTTATATGTCACTATTTCATACCAGAGTATCCAGATCCAGATACTGAACACAGCGTGCACTATCATGGTAAAATAATAGGTCATCCAGGATCTGTCGTAAAGGTGTTGCCTGAGGACTGTAATGGTCAGTATCTCTGTTGTTAACAGAATGAGGAAAAGGATCATCTGAAATGATTAACACGTAAATGTAGTTATTATAAATTAATCGTGATATTAGCTACATTCGCAGATATCTTGTCAGAATGAAATGATCCTGGTAAGGTTCTATGATCCTACTTTTACACCGGCTTCGAAGCTGACTTATTCAGTCATCACAGCCATGTATAAGGGCAAATGGATTTTCGTCCGCCACCGTAAAAGGGAAACCTGGGAGATCCCGGGAGGACATATTGAAATGAATGAATCTGCCGATGCAGCTGCCGACAGGGAACTAAGAGAAGAATCCGGAGCTGTTGAATTTAAACTGGAGTGCGTGGCTACCTATTCGGTTGAACAGGACGGCATTACCGGATACGGACGCTTATTCCTGGCAGAAGTTACTCAGCTGGGGGCGGTGACTGACACTTCGGAAATAGCAGAGATCACTTTTCTGGAGTCGCTTCCTGAAAATCTTACCTACCCAGATATACAACCTAGGCTTTTTAAAAAGGTCCTGGAATATGTCAGAGACGGGGACATTTGTATTTAATCCGGGTCCCCTGCTCCAATCTCCACACCCCATCCCTGCGCCCTGAGCCCTGCGCCTTATATGTATTCAAAGCTCACCTTCTTCAGCCATCTTTCCTCAAGCAGCCTGGCGATCCGTTTAACAACCGTTCTCCGGATCTCAAGATCAACAGGCAGGGTTGGATCCTGGTGGGCAATATTGATCCTTGTGCCGATAATGAAATGTATCTCGTCGCTTTCCATTATCAGCTTCACTATTTTGTCGGCCGGTCCTTTTCCGAGTCTTACACTGTTATTGTAGGATTTTAGTATCTCGTTGACTTTCTGAAGAGTAAGGATACCTTCTGTAACCAGGTCAATTCCTTCAACAAAGCTTTCGGGTGGGAGTTCGGGGTCTTCAAAAACAAGTTCATCAACGACGGTTTTGTTCAGTTCCCTTGCAACTATATCAGCTGTTGTGCCGCCGCACAGAATTACTTTTCCTTCGTATCCTTTTACTTTGGCGGCAAGCTCTCCGTCCTTTTCCTTCTCATATGGAGGACCCGTACAGATCAGAAGTTTACGCGGTTCGCGGAAATAAATTGTAGCACAGCTTATGTCATCCTTTGCCTTATAGTTGTCGTTTTTATGTGCCATGGTCACTATCTTGCCGGATAGCATTGAAGCTGAGATGGATGATTCACCCGATACAAGTGTCGATGCATATGTTGCAATATCATCCCTTCCCCAGCCAAACGGGTAGGTCTCACTCCCCATACCGCTCTGGGACACACCGTCTGAACAAAAGATTATACGGTCTTCCTTTGCAGGTACAAAAGTGCAGGTTCTGAGTACTTTACCTGTATTTTTACCTTTATTCAGGACCACTTTCTTCCACGACGGGTCAAATACCTCCTTTCCCCTTAGAATGATCGTGGATGGATTGTCATACTCAAGGATATTCATGCGGCCGCTGCTTTCAATATCAATGATGGTAAAAGTGGAATAGCTTATTTTTCGTTCACTGCATACCGGCAATGTATTCATTATGATCTCTGCAATACGGTCAACCTCCTTGTGTTCGCGTGTGAAGTTAAGCGCCATCGTTGCAGTAAGGGTTGCAAGTATATTAGCCTTTACTCCGTGTCCCATACCGTCGGAGAGAACGGCAATGACCCTGTCTTCTTCTTTTATATACCTGTACAGGAAAACATCCCCGCAGATCTTTTCGCCGTCATAGTTCCTCTGCTGGCTGTTGACTTCTATATAAAAATCCTTTGTCACCTCAGAAAATTAACGGGTATCTTTCCGGACTTTCGATTTCTTCCTGTATGATTCGATTATTGAATTGAGCATCTGCTCTGTCTCCGAAGCGCCTTCACCAAGAAGGAAGCCTATTTTCTGGACCATTTCAAGGTTTTTCTCGATGACCTCGCTCACCCGGCTGGTGACCTCCTCTCCCTGGACCTCGGGTGAATAGAGATCACGTATTATAGCTCCGCACATCCTGTTTTTCTTGATCGGAAAAATGGAAATATTGAGCATACTGTCCTCGAAATGAATATCCTTGCTTACTACAGGCTCATCTTCCTTAAGCACAAAGGTGAACATATTGTAGACGTTGAACGGCATCAGCGTTTTAAGGTCGGCACCAACAAGCCCGGGTATTATGTCTGAAATTGCCCTCGCATCTTCTCCAAGGATATTTATGAAGCTCTGGTTGGAATGCAGGACCTTCAGGTTGTT
Source organism: Bacteroidota bacterium (assembly GCA_030706785.1). Lineage (GTDB taxonomy): Bacteria > Bacteroidota > Bacteroidia > Bacteroidales > VadinHA17 > LD21. The sequence continues at coordinate 4,144 of JAUZNW010000176.1, forward strand.
GTCGACAATTACGACCCCGGTGGGAAGCTTCTCGAGCATATTGTTCATCATGTCAGAGGCGCTTTGAGCAATCTCTTTCTCCTTCATCGCACTTTCTTCCGATTCTTTCAGGGCTCGTTTTGTCTCGGCAAGCTTCCTGTTGGTCTGCCTCAGCGTTTCAATATATTCCTGCTTATTGCGAAGGTTGAATGTATGGCACATTTCAGGAACCGCCAGCCCCTTTGCGACAGTTGATGCAAACTGCCGGCACGACTGATATCCGCATGCAGCGCAGTTTAGCTCATCATCCGGATTCTCCTTGCCTATTATTTTAAGGACCTCGTTTATTGCTTCGGCAGTAGGTTCAGGTATACGCTGGTCATTGGGATTGAAAGTTCTTGAAAAATCCAGCTTTGACCATCGGTCGATATCCTTCTGCCATTGGATTTTATCAAGCTTATTGACTCTTTTTTCAGCATATAGTCTTACAAGTGCCCTTCTTCTGAATCGTTCAGTATGGCGTTCCATGCCGGGACCGAGCAGGCAACCATGGCAGAAGAATAAATTGAAATGATGATGGATGGTGTCAATATATTTTTCGAAATCATTAATTCCTTCAAAGACATCCTCTTTACCAGCGGCTGTTATCACCCCGCTTACAGCTATATCACGTTTTATGCCTGCAGCCTGTAATATCCCTGCAGGCAGGGGGTAAAGAGCTCCCCAGTGTCCATAGGGAGGATCAAATTCCGACATCTTTACAACGCGTTCCTGGATATTGAATTCCTCAAACAAATGGCGAAGCTCAATGAATGTGAGAATGCAGTCTACAAGCTTCCCGTTCCTGTACATATAAGCTTCATCTTTATTGTCAATGCACGGCCCGATATAGATCGTCGCAACATCATCTCCGTAAATCTCCTTGACTACCATTGCAGTAGCGATCATCGGTGAGACAATTGGCGCCAGGTTGGGAACAAGTTCCGGGTGATATTTCTCGATAAGCTTGACTATAACGGGACAGTTCACTGTCATATAGTACTTCCCTTCAGCTTTCCGGAAAAGCTTGGCGTATTCAGCAGCAATAAGATCAACTCCGAACGAGTTCTCATGGACATAATCGAAACCAAGTGTCCGGAGCATGCTTACGAATTTCCGGTAGTCGGTAATATCGTCAAATTCCGATGCAATGCTTGGAGCAACAAGCGCAACTGTCTTTCTTTCTGAAGCAAGAAGCTTTTTGGCTTCTTCTTTTGAATCGCGGAATTCAATTGCTCTCGGAGTACAGGCAATGAAACATAATCCGCAGCCAATGCATCTGTCAGGGATTATTGACGGATGGTCCTTCTGTGCCCTGACCTCAATGGCATTGACAGGACAGACTCTGACACAGGAGTATGAATTCCTGCATTTCTGATCATTTATATAGAAAATGGGTTTTCTTTCACTCATGTGCATTCCTGTGTGTAACCCTATTTGATATTTCCAAGTTCCTTCTCGAGTATCCCTTCAATTGCAGAAAGAGTAACTCCTTCGATTATTTTTTCATTTATCCTGAGGTTCGGCCCGTTGCTGCAAAGGCTCATGCATCTTGCCCCCTTAAAAATGATCCTGTCATCCAGGTGATTCTTTTTAAGATAATCCCTGATATACATCACAACATCCCTGTTTCCTCTTGAAAAACAAGAGCTGCCAAGACATATCTGCATCTCAATTTTCTTAATCATTAACAGCCTGTGATCAGGAAAAACATTGTCTCAAAATTAGCAATTATTTTTATCCTGAGATCAGAAGGGATATATTAGCTGAAAATTTTCTGTTAATAAAATAACAATGTTCATATAATAACAATTAATTAAATTATATTTGTCTGAATGTTCAGACCTGATCAGATGGCGGCAGACCTTAAAACGATCCTGAGGAAATACAAGCAGGGCAGACGTGAAGACCTTATACCTCTTTTGCAGGAGATACAGGCAGATACAGGCTTTTTGTCCGAGGAGGCAATTGTCAGGGTCGGCAGCCATTTAGGTCTCAGCACCACCAAAATATATGGTCTGGCAACTTTTTACGACCAGTTCAGATTCATCCCTTCGGGCAAAGTTCATTTCAAAATATGTCACGGAACATCATGCTTCCTTAACGGATCGCAGGGATTGATCGATAAATTCAGGGAAGAACTTAAAATAGCCCCGGGGCAGACTACAAGAAGCGGTAATTTCAGCGTTGAGGTGGTCCCGTGCATGGGAGGCTGCTACCATGGCCCTGTAATAATGGTAAATGGTGAATATCAGATACATGTGCGTCCTGAACAGGTACCTGACCTCATTAAAAGGCTGAAGCACATTATAGAGAATGTTTAAATGGAAGACCTGAAGACATTTCTTATCGAGAAGGTTTTGTCGATCGAATCGGATACTCTTTCCGCTGATACGGAAAAGGTATTGCAACAGATTCGCCGCGATAAGACCGATGTCCCGGTGATCTATGTAACATCGAATACAAGCAGTAACATAGCAGGATCTGAAAAGACGTTTCAGGCAGTAAAGACATATATTGAAGAGAATGAGCCTTCTGCAACTGCAGTGAGGGTTGGTTGCGCCGGTCCTGTAAATTACGAGCCCGTCGTCAGCATAC
>JAUZNW010000177.1 GCA_030706785.1 Bacteroidota bacterium
CAAACCAAGCCTCGCCATTTTTGATCTCATGATGGAAAGCGACGACAGCGGGTTCATCCTGTGCTATAAGATCAAGAGGAAATATCCTGATATCCCTGTGATCCTTGCCACAGCGGTGTCGCATGAAACAGGAATGTCATTCAGCCTCGATTCTGAGATGGAAAAATCGTGGATACGGGCAGACAGGTATCTTGAAAAAGGAATTAGGCATGAACAGCTCGATCAGGAGATAATGAAACTCTTAAAGATCTGATATGGCCGTTCTGAAAGTACTGGTAATTGATGATGAACCCGGTATCCGTTCGGGTGTTTCACGCATCCTGAACAATTTCCAGGTTAACTATCCATTTATGGATGAGGACTATACATTTGAAATTCAGGAGGCGGCAACCGGTGAGGACGGAATTGTGATAATCGACAGGGACAAGCCCGATATTCTTCTTCTCGATAACAAGCTGCCTGGTATCCAGGGGATCGAAGTACTGGAATATGTAAGGAATAAAAAATATGACATTGTAGTGGTTATGATCACGTCTTATGCCTCACTCGACGTTGCTCTTAAGGCCCATAAATTCGGAGCTACCGACTTCATCCCAAAGCCTTTCACTCCTCAGGAGCTCAAATCGAGCATCGAGAATATCACCAAGCAGCAATATCTGAAGAGGATCACTCACAGAATGAACGAGGAAGGGAAAAAAGTCAGGTACCAGTTCCTTTCAGTACTTTCCCACGAGCTGAAGGCTCCGCTTAATGCGATCGAAGGATACCTGAGGATGATGCAGGAGAAGCAGTCAGGCGACAGGATTGAAGATTATGTGACTCCGATCGAACGGTCGCTCCAGAGGATCCAGGGCATGAGAAATCTGATAATGGATCTTCTTGATTTCACCAAGATCCAGCTTGAAAGAAAAGACGAAAAAATAGAGGAGGTTCATCTTTCGAATATTGCATCAAGTGCAATTGTAACCGTTCAGCCATATGCTATTCAGATGGAGGTATCCATCAGACTGACTGTGAAAACAGATGCAGTGATCATGGCTGACCCCACAGATATGGAAATTATTTTCAACAATCTGATTTCCAATTCTGTTAAATATAACAGGAGAGGTGGCAAAGCGGAGATAATAATTGATTGCGAAAAGGATGATGTAGTTATTGCATTCACCGACACAGGTATAGGTATTACCGAAACTGACAGGGAAAACCTTTTTGCAGAGTTTGTCAGGATCAAGAATGAGAAAACAAGGAATATTTCCGGCAGCGGGCTTGGCCTTTCAATAGTTAAGAAAGTTATTGAACTGTATAATGGAATCATAGCAGTTGAAAGTGTTGCGGATGTCGGATCAACGTTTACGGTGAGGCTTCCTAAAAAGCAAACAGTTAATGCCCAACAAACATGACTACATTGCCAGGAAAAACTGTTGAGAGGCTCAGCGAGTACAGACGAACCCTTCTTGAATGCCTCCGGGAGAACAGGAACTTCATTTACTCCCACGACCTAGCTGCAAGGCTTCACATTACTGCGGTGCAGGTGAGGCGCGACCTGATGCTGATAGGATATTCAAGCCTTCACAGGAAGGGATACGATGTTAAGGATCTGGTTGATGCCATTAGCCGGATAATCGATTCGGATGAGGGAATGAACGTTGCCATTATAGGCATTGGAAACCTGGGGCGGGCTCTTGCCGGTTACTTCAAGGGTAAAAGGTCGAAGCTTAACCTTGTGGCATCATTTGACAATGATCCCCAGAAGATTAACAAAGTTATTTCTGGTGTTAAATGCTATCCTTACGATGACCTGGAAAAGACAATCCAGGAGCTGAGAATAGATATTGCGATCCTGACTGTCCCGCCTGATTTTGCTAGGAGGATTGCGGAGGAAACTGTCCTGTTCGGGATCAAAGGGATCCTCAATTTTACAACTGTACCACTAAACGTACCGGCAGGCATATACCTTGAAGAGTATGATATGATTACATCTATTGAAAAAGTCGCCTATTTTGTCAAGGAAAACCGGCTCTAGAATTTCCCCCTTTTCATAATGAAGATATTCCGAAGTTTTGAGGAAGCAGGCATGATTCGCAATCCAGTGGTCACAACTGGTTCGTTTGATGGTGTGCATATCGGCCATAAGACTATACTGAACAGGCTGAAAATGCTTGCAGAGAAGTACAATGGTGAGTCGGTCCTGATAACTTTCCACCCTCATCCGAGGAAAGTGCTTTACCCTGAAACTTCTGGAAAAAATCTGAAGCTAATCAGCTCACAGGAGGAAAAGCTCTTTCTTCTCCGAAAAGCAGGACTTGACAATGTAATCATAATCGAATTTACAAAGGAATTTTCAAAGACTACCAGTGAACAGTTCGTACGGGATTACCTTCACGGCAAGCTCAATGCCAGGGTAGTTGTGGCGGGTTTTAATCATCATTTCGGTTTTAACAAGGAAGGTGATTATAAACAGCTCTGGACATTGCGGAAGAAATATGGTTTTGAGGCTGAAGAGATCCCGGAGCAGGAGGTTCAGCATGAGACGGTGAGTTCAACAAAGATCAGGCAGGCTTTAAATGAAGGCTATATCCAAAGGGCAAACGCCTATCTCGATCATTATTATATTGTAATGGGGATCCCTGCTAAAAGTTCTTATTCTAACCCGGAATTTCCATTAAAATTTCTGAGTATTCCTGTCACGGAGGAAAGCAAACTGCTGCCTTCTGCAGGGATCTATGCTGTATCACTTGAAACCGGATCAGGGATTATCAAGGGAATGGCCATAACCTACGGCTTACCTTATGAAAGCCGGGAAGTGCTTATCCATATTTTCGACAATGAACCTTGTCCTGAGGATTCACGTTGCGTCGTCCTCTTCCATAAAAAGATCCACGGAGCTGTTAACCTTTTGGATTTCAGTGCATCGGCACCGCGACTAAGGGCATCCATGAACGAGATTTCGGAGCTGATTTACTGATTTACCCCCAAATCCCCCGGAGAGGGACTTTTTTGGTATTTACAGGTTTCCGGCATTAAATTAAAATTCCCCTGTACCATTTTCAAAATTTCTGAATTCCCCTTGGGGGCAGGGGGTTCTTAGAGATTTTTTAGGTATCTTTGTGCCCTGAAAAATTTCTTAGCCAAATGCGATTTTCACCTGAAAAATTAAAGATCCCCGATCTGAGAATGAAACCGTTTATTGATCCTGATGAGATCTGGGATCTGATCAATAATATAAAACCCGATAAGGTCAGGGTCAGGGAGGTCATTGCAAAGTCTATCGATAAGCATCGCCTGACTCTTGCTGAAACAGCTGTGCTGGTAAATTCAGTTGGAACCGACCTTTTTGATGAGATCAGGGAAGGCGCTCGCGAGTTGAAAGAGAAGGTTTACGGCAACAGAATAGTCCTTTTCGCACCGCTTTATGTCGGCAATAAATGCACGAATAACTGCCAGTATTGCGGATTCAGGGTATCCAACAGGGATGCAATAAGGAAAACACTTGCAGATGATGAAATAATACAGGAGGTTGAAGCACTGGAGGATAACGGACAGAAGAGGCTTATCCTTGTTTACGGTGAACATCCGGATTATTCTGCCGATTACATCGCGCACACTGTAAAGATCGTTTACGGTGTAAAAAAAGGACATGGCGAGATAAGAAGAGTCAATATAAATGCCGCTCCTCTTGATATTGAAGGATTCAGAAAGGTAGGCGAAGCAGGCATCGGAACATACCAGATATTCCAGGAAACCTACCACCCCGAAGCATATAAATGGTATCACCTCGGAGGGAAAAAGAAGGATTATGAGTGGAGGATAACGGCACTCGACAGAGCCCAGGAGGCAGGAATAGATGATGTCGGGATCGGCGCTCTGTTCGGACTCTACGACTGGAGGTTCGAAGTGCTTGGCCTCGTTCGTCATACGAACCATCTAGAAGCTTGCTATAATGTAGGTCCGCATACAATTTCATTCCCAAGGATCAAGGATGCTGCAAGTTTGAAAATCAATAACAGGTACCAGACCAGCGATGAGGAATTCAAAAAGCTGGTCCCGATACTGCGCCTTGCGGTTCCGTATACAGGAATGATACTTACTGCACGGGAAGCCCCTGATGTAAGGCGAGATGTTATACAATACGGCGTTTCACAGATAGATGGCGGAACAAAGCTTGAGCTCGGATCCTACTCCGATTCCAAGAATGAGATCCAGAACCTGAACCGTGAGCAATTCAGGATTAACGATGCAAGGTCGCTTTCGGATGTCATCAACGAACTGCTTGTGAACGATTATATCCCGTCATTCTGCACATCATGCTACAGAATGGGAAGGACCGGTGAACATTTCATGGAGTTCTCGGTCCCGGGCTTTATTAAAAGATTCTGTACTCCAAATGCCATCCTGACTCTTTCCGAGTATATCTGTGATTATGCAACGGATGAGGTGGCGGAGAAAGGATGGAAGGTGATTGAAAAGAACCTGGGAAAGCTGGAAGCCGGTGTCGCGTCCAATACAAGAGAAAAGATAGAACGGATAAAGAACGGTGAAAGGGATTTGTACTTTTAGGGCGACAGGCTCGAGGCCACGGGCAACAGTCAGCCTTACTCCGGATTCTTCCTGTCGCCGGACACCTGTAGCCTGATGCCTCTGATTTTAAGCATAATAACTAATTTGAATAAACACCATGATCAAAATTCTGGCCATCAAAATCATCGACCGGATAAAGGAAGCAGGACTTACCCAGGAGATCCTTTCGAAGTATGCTGGTATCATTACAACACGCCTCGGATTTCATGAACTGACCACCGAGGTCTGCAGCCGGGAAGCCTATATCCTCCTGCATCTTTCCGGGAATGAGCCCGGTGCTCTAAATCTTCGTTCAGATTTGAAAAAAATAGGAGGTATCGAAATCCGTGAGATGACTTTCAACGATAATAAACCTTTTATGAATTTCCCGTGCGAAGAAGGTTCACTCAGGTTCCTGGGGCTGCTGGTCGACAGAAAAGACCCTGATATCGTAAAGGAAGTCCAGAAAATACTAACAGCTTTCGGATGCGTGATCCGCACACGACTTGGCGTCAATGAGGAGTTTTTCGGTAGCCCGGCAGGACTTATAATACTGGAACTTATGGGTGATGAGATCCAGATGGATCTTCTCGAAAAAGATCTTCAGGGAGTGGGAAAAGTGTTACTTAGGAAAATGGTGTTCTGATACTCACCTGTTGCCTTACGCCTGTTATTCTTCGCCTATCTGAGTATCTGCCCGAAAAATATCGCATTCAGGAATATCTTATTGGTACCGTACCAGTAAGCCCTGAAATTCGTGTCGTCATAGATTGATATGATCCTGCTGCCGTGGATGCTTACCATCGGAGCGCCTTTTATCCTTTCAATATTCCCTTTAGTACAGTAGCCGCTGAGCAAAGGAGTATCCGAATATTTTACCGGATTGCTATAAATGCTGGCATCTTTTTTCGCGACCAGTTCAGTCGCTTTAAACACAGGAAGTGTTTCCCTTGTGTATCCGAAGCAGAGGGGATGAGTAAGATCAAGCTTCGTTTCGAATATTGATCCCGGGATCTGCTGAGCCTGCGTGTCAGCATTCCTGTTGAGGTAAACGCCATCTCTCCTTTTATCCGGAACTTCAGGGACAAATTCAATCTCAGCAAGTTTATTCCGTGAAATCCAGTTGTTCCCTGATTCGAATCCGATTAAAGTCCCGCCTTTCCGGTTCCACGATTTTAAATTATCCACTGCTGACGAACTGATGTCAGGTGATCCGGCGATTATAATGACATTATACCTGTCAAGGTCTGTTGTTCCAAATCTCGAGCTGTTAATTAGAGTGACAGGTATTTTAAACCTTGCATCCAGAAGGTGCCATATTTCACCCGCATCATTGCTGTTGATCCCTTCCCCGACAATCATAGCGACCCTGGGTTTCTTCAGCACTGGTATCCTGCTGCTGCCAAGATCAAGACCTTCAACAGTCAGTCCGGTTTTGACTCCGTAAATTGTAATCCCGCAATCACTTGCAGTCTTTTCCATGATCTCGTAAAGATCTTTTCCGGAATAAGGCTGTCCGCTCGCCGGAATCATTATCGTGCCGTATGAAAAGGCTTTCTTCAGGTTTTCATCCGAGTAGAAGAACTTCTCAGTCGAGACCCTTGCTGATATACCCGCATCCTGAAGAGCATAGAGTGCTTTAGGTGAAAAATACTCGTTCCACCCGAAAAGATACGCATATGGATCATCCGGAGACTCAAGTTTGCCGGTGGGAACAGGTGAAGTTAATAGTTCTTGCCCTGTCAGTCCGTCAATCTCCTTTTGTACGTTGAGTGCCGTATAATTCAGGTCAAAAGCAAGCGGCAGCGTCCAGGTTGATGTGTCGTAGAAAAGGCTGTCTGTGAAATCTTTAATAGTTTCAAAAAGTGACCGGGTAAACCTGTATTCGCTCTGCTTCAGGGGTGCAATAAAACTTTCGCCGGCTTTATACACTGTTCCGTTTTTTGTAATATCCCGGGTGGTGTTATAAACCTTTATCTGGTGTGCAAGCAATATTCTTATGAATTCATTCACTCTTCCTTTATCATCAGGTTCACTGAACAGATAGCCTTTGACAGGATATTTATCAGCCTGGATAAGCGCATCCTTATAAAAGTTCCTCTGATTCTCGAGAAGCTTCTCCTTCAGATCAAGACCTGCCTTCAATGTTGAAAGTGA
>JAUZNW010000178.1 GCA_030706785.1 Bacteroidota bacterium
GATGTCGGCTCGTCACATCCTGGGGCTGGAGAAGGTCCCAAGGGTTCGGCTGTTCGCCGATTAAAGTGGCACGCGAGCTGGGTTCAGAACGTCGTGAGACAGTTCGGTCCCTATCTGTTGTGGGCGTAGGAGATTTGAGAGAACCTGACACTAGTACGAGAGGACCGTGTTGGACAGACCACTAGTGTACCTGTTGTGGCGCCAGCTGCATCGCAGGGTAGCTATGTTTGGAAGAGATAAGCACTGAAAGCATCTAAGTACGAAGCTCGTCTCAAGATGAGATCTCCCTTAAGGGTCGTTGAAGACTACGACGTTGATAGGCTGCAGGTGTAAAGGCGGTAACGTCAAAGCTGAGCAGTACTAATTACCCGTGAGCTTTCCGGGTAGGATCTTATTAACTTTCTTGCCAGATGTCAACAATATTTAGAAAGACCAAAGACCGAATACGGAAGTCAGAAAAAGATTATCAGGTCTGAAGTCAGAAGTCTTAAGGTGACTATAGCGGCGGGGTTCCACCTCTTCCCATTCCGAACAGAGAAGTTAAGCCCGTCAGCGCCGATGGTACTGCTTCACTGCGGGAGAGTAGGTAGTCGCCGACCTTTTAACACAATCTTGTAATTGTGACAATCATTGCAGAGCCGGATCTCAGATCCGGCTCTACGTGTTTATATAACAAATTAAAAACCCATCCCACACCTGTGGAGGGATCGGGGAGAGGCTTAAAAACATTATATTTGATCATCACTGAATTCTAATGAAACTTCTTCCGTTTAATGAACCGGAAAATACATCCAGGCTATATATACCTGAAGGAACCATCATTGCTGAAACGCTCCTCCAGATAATCAAATACAGGAAACTATATGAGGTCTATTCAGGACTGCACCACAAAGATCCCATACTCCTTATTAATGCTATTCTCGACGAGCTTGACCTGAAATACGAAATCCCGGAGGAAGACCTTAACAATATCCCCCCCGATGGCCCTTTTATTACTGTGTCAAACCACCCGTACAGGGGAATCGATTCGATGCTCCTCCTGAAACTTGTCTACAATAAGAGGAAAGACATCAGGATTATGGCAAATTATCTCCTTCAGAAAATTGAAGCCTTGCAGGAGGTGATTATTCCGGTAAGTACGTATGAAACAGTCAGCAGCCGGTCATCCTTCAGCGGAATCAAGGAGGGAATCCTTCATCTCAGGAACAACGGCTGCCTCGGAATTTTCCCAACCGGCGAGGGATCAGCTCAGTACGAGATTTCAAACACCATACTCGACAATGAATGGCAGGTACCTGCAATAAAATTCATCAAGAATGCAAAAGTCCCAGTAGTCCCCGTCTACTTCCATGGCACAAATTCCCGCCTCATCCACATAGTAAGGATGATAAACCCGCTTCTGAAAGCAGCCACGCTTCCTTCAGAGATCCGTAATAAAAAGAAACGTACCGTAAAAATAAGGATCGGGACGCCAATTACAGTTAAGGAGCAATCGGAATTCAGGGATACTGCCCAATATGGCCGTTATCTTAGGGCCAGGACCTACTCTCTCTGCTCGAAGCTAGAGCCGGGACAGTTTTTCAATATCAGATCAATTATGAAAAAGTCAGATCCTGAGCCTCTGACAGAACCGGTTCCCCGGAATTTACTTGAGGGGGAATTCAACAGGATCAGGTGCCAATATGAACTTTTTTCTATAAAGAACTTTTCTGTAATATGTGCTCCGATTTTTGTCATACCACAAACAATCAATGAAATAGGCAGGCTCAGGGAACTGACTTTCAGGGAAGTTGGCGAGGGTACAAATAAAAACTCAGATATAGACGAATATGATCTTTATTACAATCATCTTTTTATCTGGGATGATGAGGCCAAATCAATTGTCGGGGCATATCGCATTGGGAAGGGAAAGGAGATAGCCGCAACCTATGGACTGAAAGGATTTTATATTACTTCCCTTTTCAGGATCAAAAGAGGGTTTATTCCGGTGCTTAAGGAATCCCTTGAACTGGGCCGGTCGTTCATAGTAAAGGAATATCAGAAGAAAGCTATGCCTCTGTTCCTTCTCTGGAAGGGAATAATGATATTCCTCCTTCGCAATCCGGAATACAGATATCTGATCGGCCCTGTAAGCATGAGCAACGAGTTCTCAAGATTCTCGAAAAGCCTGATTGTTGAATTCATAAAGACCTACTTTTTTGACAGGGAGAAGGCAAAGTACATTGTGCCAAGAAAGGAATTCGTAGTAAAAAACGATAATGTGATCGATAGAGAGATATTTATCGATGTGGCGGACAGAGACATCAACAAGATCGAACGTATAATTATGGATATTGAACCCGGTTACCGGATCCCGGTCCTTCTTCGCAAGTATCTTGAACTGAACAGCAAAATCATTGGGTTTAATGTCGATCCAAAGTTCAATGACTGCCTCGATGGCTTAATGATAATGGACCTTTATAATGCTCCTCCCGATTTCTACAAGGCTCTGTCGAAGGATCTTAAAAATGATTCCCTGATAAATCAGCGATTCAGGTTTTAATCCTGCAATTAAGCGGCAGATGTCCCTGATAACCTTATGCTAGAAGAACTTGTACCTCTTGTCCACGATATTTGCAGCCTTGCGAAGGGCTTCATATGCTTCATAGCTACCCCTCATCTGGAATGTTGCTGCAAGCCTGTTCTTAAGAGCCTTTACATCCTCACCTGTACTGGCCGTCAGATTGCTGACAGTAAGCATGAAGACCCCATTCTCGCCTTTGACTGGACCTTCCAGCACTCCCTGTTTTGAGGCTGAAGCAGCCGCTACAAGTGCAGGTTCAACGCCAGCGCCGGGGACGGAGTAAGACCTGAAGTTTATGCCGGTGGCAGACTGTACAGTTAGGCCCATTGTAGTTGCGATATCATCCAGACTTTTTCCTGCCTGATTGTTCTTTGTGAATTCTGTTGAAAGTACTTCTGCCTTTTTATCCTTTGCCAGGATGAAACGGATGTCGTTCGCCACACTGTTGACCGGCGCAATTCCTTCCTCCTGAGCTCTTGTGCAATAGGCAACAACATATTTATCCCCGATCTGGAAGACAGCCTGCTGATTGTTGTCAAGCACTATACTTCCGGCCCTGGCTTGTAACAGGGAAATAATAAGGTTTCTTGGATTATCCAGACCGGGAAGAGTCTTTTGCTGTGGAGCAACATCGGTTGCCACACGCTTTGTAAGACCTTTTTCCGTAATTGCCTGGTTGAACTTATCATATGTGGTGCTCGTTCCTGCAAACTGGCTGGCCTCACTGTAAACTCTCTGGTTCGTTGCAGATCCGGGGATTATCTTCCTGTCAATTATACCTATATTATATTTACGTACTTTTTTCGATTGGGCGATTATATCTATTATATGTATACCATATTGAGTCTCAACGGTACCTATATCTCCAGTCTTGCCCGAGAAACAGACATTATTAAATGGAACAACCATCCTGCCTTCAGGGAACCACCCAAGATCGCCTCCGAGCTGGGCTGAACCCTGGTCATCAGAATTAGTCATGGCCAGTGTAGCAAAGGAAGTGCCTGATTTAATAAGCTTTATAAGGCTGTCAGCTTCAGTTTTTGCTTTTTCGAGTGTCCTCTTCTGACCTACTGCAAGCAGGATATGACGTGCGTGCACAGAATCAGGTCTGTCGGCAACTTCAAGCAGTTTTGCGATCTTAAGGGTTCCGTTATCATTGTAAGGTCCGAAAACAGTTTTAAGATCTTCCTTCATTACAAAATCTACCAGCTGCGACGGAACTCCTGAGATCGGAACAAAAAATCCAACATATCTTGTATCTGCCGAAAGGTTTATAAACTGAACAGGATCGGTCGAGGTTTCAAACTCCGTTTTCGTCTTGCTGATCCAGTCTTCAACCTGTTTGATATCCTCTTCTGAAGGAACAACATCAAATGTTACGTATTCTATGTCCCTTAAAGCATTTCTTCTGAAGGATTCCTTGTGTTTCCCATAGTAAGCTTCTATTTCATCAGATGTTACCTTGACAAGAGAATCGTTAACCGATGAATAGTTTTTCATTATATAATTGAAATCGACAGATGAAGCAGTAAGATTCTTCTCGAATTCAACTTGTTTTGATGTAACAAATAAGCCTTTGGCAACCAAAGTGTTGTATTTTGTACTCATCCTATCGTTGACTATCTGGTCTTCAAAGAACAGCCAGTACTTTTTTGCAGTTTCATCAACTTCAGTCTGCTTAAGAAAATTCACCAGGATCGATTTATTAAAGGTACCGGTCTTCTGGTCGGTGAAAAGTTGCAGAACGATTGGATGCGGATTGTTCCCGAGCACAAGTTCATCCACTTCATCATTGTTCACCCCGATGCCTAGTTTCTTATACTGGCTTTCAAGGATTCTTTCCCTTACCATCTGCTGCCATACCTGTTCCCTCAGTGATTCTGAAGTTGCCTCATCAATATTTGTATTTCCAGATAATTTATAAATGTCAAGCAGGTTCTGTACTTTCTGCTCATAATCCTGATAGGAGACTGTCTCATCACCGATCTTTCCTATCTCGTAGTATTTCCTTGCCCGGATTCTCTGAGTCCTCTGGTTTCCAAAGAAATCACTCACTACAAATATGAAAAGCGAAAAGCCGATAAGAGCTGCAACAAATATTCCTGCTTTCTCCCTTAAGAATTGAATTGCTGACATATAAGAGCCGTATTAAAAATGATGATAATGCAACCTTTTTAAATTCAGGCGACAAATATAACAAAATTCCTGTTAAAAAAAGGCTGGCCCTGATGTACCACTTTATGCATTTTATTATCTGGCGGAATCATATTTTCGATCTTCATAAAAAAGATAATAAAGGATAAAAACATATAGTTTGATCAATTTTATACTTAAATAACAGGGAGTATGTTGATAAAAAATGTATAATTAGTCAAAAAAGAATGGAAAAACAGGGGGGTGGCACTAAAAAATGTATACTTTTAAAACCAAAATTATTAAAAATGGCAGAACTCAGATTTAGTGCTCTCAGGGAATTATTCAACAGGACTCCGGTTGAAGTAAAAACTCCTGATAAAAACGTCTCGAAATATTTTGGCGTTGACGTTTTTAACCTTCACAAAATGGAGCATTACCTTTCGAAGGAAGCTTTTAAGGTCATAAAGCGCGCAATTGAGGAAGGCAAGTCTTTAAGCCTTAGAGAAGCTGATCAGGTGGCGATAGGACTTAAAGCATGGGCTCTTGACAGGGGAGCAACCCATTTTACCCACTGGTTCCACCCGCTCACCGATAGTACGGCTGAAAAGCATGACGGATTTATCCAGTTTGGTGATAACGGGCATATGGTTGAGGATTTCTCTGGGGCATTCCTGGTTCAGTCGGAACCTGATGCATCAAGCTTCCCAAGCGGTGGCATAAGGAACACGTTCGAAGCAAGGGGATATACTGCCTGGGATGTGTCCTCTCCTGTTTTTATTGTAGGTACAACCCTTTGTATACCAACGATTTTTGTTTCCTACACCGGTGAAGCGCTTGATTATAAGGCTCCGCTGCTCAAAACACTGTCGGAGCTCGACAGGGCAGCAGTGGAAGTGTGCCAGTACTTCGACAAGGATGTTAAAAAAGTGATCGCTACACTGGGTGTTGAGCAGGAATATTTCCTTATTGACGAGGCTCTATATTATGCACGCCCTGATATTATGCTAGCTGACAGGACTCTTATGGGACACCAGTCCTCAAAAGATCAACAGCTGGCTGACCATTACTTCGGATCAATCCCTGAAAGGGTAATGCGCTTTATCGAAGACTTTGAATGTGAGGCGCACAAGCTTGGTATCCCGGTAAAGACCAGACACAATGAAGTAGCACCAAATCAGTTTGAGTCAGCACCGATGTTTGAAGAGGTGAATCTTGCAGTAGACCATAATCAGCTTCTGATGGACATCATGAAAAGGGTAGCAAGACGCCACAAGTTCAGGGTCCTGTTCCATGAAAAACCTTTCGCAGGGATCAATGGATCGGGAAAACATAATAACTGGTCCATGGCAACTGACACCGGAGTGAACCTGCTGTCACCCGGCAAGAATCCAAAGACAAACCTGCAGTTCCTTACATTCCTTGTCAATGTTATTAAAGCCGTGAATGACAGCAACGACCTGATCAGGGCATCAGTAATGAATGAGTCAAATTCTTACCGCCTGGGAGGTCATGAAGCGCCTCCGGCAATAATTTCCATATTCCTCGGATCCTATATCGGCGGTATCCTTAATGATATATCACGAAAAGTGACGGACAAGAAGATGACCCCTTCAGAGAAAACTGAGCTTAAACTGGGAATCGGTAAAATACCCGAAATACTGCTCGACAATACCGACCGTAACAGGACATCGCCTTTTGCATTCACCGGCAACAGGTTCGAATTCAGAGCTGTCGGATCGTCAGCCAACTGCAGCGCAGCAATGATCACTTTAAATGCGGCAGTTGCCCGTCAGCTCTCCAGGTTCAAAAAAGAAGTTGATGCTATTATAAATAAGAAAACCATTAATAAGGACGAGGCTATATTCCAGGTACTTAAGAAATACATAATTGAATCTGAAAGCATACGCTTTGAAGGTGATAATTATAATCCTGAATGGCTCAAGGAAGCCAGGGAAAGAGGCCTTTGTGATATTGAAAGCGTTCCGGA
>JAUZNW010000179.1 GCA_030706785.1 Bacteroidota bacterium
ATATACAAATTAACAGCACTACTGCAGTTGCCATTGATTTCACTTTCTTTCAGCTTAAAGGATGTAAGTGAAAGTTTCAACAACTGATGAGGGTAATTGTTGAATGCCGGATGAAAAAAGTGATTGGAAGGCTGATTGCAATAGATAAGAATGTATTATGTATTACAGGCGACAGGCGATTTTAAGAACTTACGCTGAGGTACAAAGAGAGGGTAATGAGATCCGCAGAGTAAAATCAGTATGAACTCCGTGAAACTCCCTGGTTAAATTGAACATTAGCTCTCTTTTTGCAAAGCATCGGGGTGAGAAAAAGGTTTTTTGCGACCGCAAGACTGCAGGACCGCAGGACTGCAAGACCGCAAGACCAAAAAAGGCTACATGAATTTTTCCCGTTTCTGTAGGTTATAAAGAGCTGCAAGAAGGAAAAGGATTGTACCTGTTACCAGTATGATGCGGTTTTTCATTGCGATAATTGTCCACGTCGTTTCACTGACATCCCAGGCCGGATTGAAGGGATTCAGGAAAATATTCCACTGGCTCTTCCTGAGAGGATCCTGGAGGATAAGAAAAAACAGGCCAAGAATTATCATAACAACAGCTGTTCCGTTACCATTCCTTATGACAGTTGAAAGCATGAATGAAAGCACTCCCAGGAAAAGCACCGGCATCATCACCTGTGCTGTAACCTGCACAAAACGGAACTTAACTATAAGCACGGATGAAAGGAATGTGAACACAAGCATTATCAGGAAGGCAATCACGAAGATCAGGGCGATCCTCACGAGCCACACCTTATACCTGTAGTTAGGAATGCCAAACAGTATCTCGATCGTCCTTGAATCCTGGTCATTCTGTATGCCAAAGACCGAAGGATAAAAAACAAGCAGGATCCCTGAGAAAATAAATACCCCGTAAAGATCCGACATTCTCGAAATGTCGTTGGAGAAAACGTATATCACCGAAAGACCAAGGTAAAATGCTATTGATCCTGCAAGGAACCAGATGAACTTGTTGGCGAAGATGATCTTCAGGTTGTATAGGATCATCCTCCAGAATAAAATGAGGTAGTTAAATAAGGATTCTTTTTTCATTTAGCACCTCCATTATTATTTTTTGTTCTCAGTAGCCACAGATAGGCATCTTCGAGGTTTGGGGTTACCGGAACAGCATTTTCCCATGGCTTTTCTTCAGAAATAACCCTCATCCTGACATTTCCTTCTTCCGACATGTGGTGCACAACAAGATGGTATTCAACGAATTTCCCGAATTCTTCTGAAGGTATTTTCATCTGCCATACATGTCCTTCGGCTTCTCCGGACATATTGGCAGGCGTACCCAGAAACCTGAGTCTTCCCTTGTCAAGGACAGCAACCTGGTTGCAGGAGCTTGAGATGTCTTCAATAATATGTGTTGAGAAGATGACTACTCTTTCACGGCTAAGCTCAACGAGCAGGTTCCTGAACCTTATTCTTTCGCGCGGATCCAGGCCTGCAGTAGGTTCATCAACAACAAGGATCCTCGGCAGATGAAGAAGGATCAGCGCGATACCCATTCTTTGCTTCATACCACCTGAATATGAGCTGATCTTTTCATGTCTCCTCTCTTCCATGTGCACCGCTTTCAGCACATACGTGACCCTCTCTTCCCTGGTCCTTGCATCGATGATATTCTTAAGCATAGCCTGATAATGGAGATATTCGTGTGCTGTCATATTTTCGTAGCTTCCGAATTCCTGCGGAAGATATCCGATAAGTCCCTGAAGCTCCTCACGCTTTTTCTGAGTGTCTATTCCATTTATCCAGACCTTTCCGTAGCTCTGTTCAAGTATACCACAAATGATCCTCATAAGGGTTGTTTTACCGGCACCGTTGGGTCCCAGCAAGCCGAACATCCCGTTCCTGATATCCAGTGAAATGCAGCTGAGCGCCTTGAATGGCTTCTTCTTTTTTCCGATCACAGGAACAGCAGAAACTATTTTGTAGAAAGTCTTCCTGATCCCTTTGAACCTGCCTTCAAGCCTGTAAATATCAACATTTTCCCTGCTAAGCATGATACCTGTCCTGTAAATAACCAGGCCTGTGAACCAGAGGAGTCCTATAATAAGAACTACTATGATGTTGTTCCACTTAATCTGGAACATAACAAGGTTGAGCAGGGGAATCATCCAGAACACGGTGAAATCCATTACCGGGATCATTTTTTTCAGTATTTTCTTTTTTCCGGCTGAAGTCATGTTGGTAAGAAGTTCCCTGATCTGATTCCAGATTGCAGAGAGGAAAAACCAGGTTGCGACGGTGAAAAGGAAGATCCAGAATCCTTTATGCAGGTAGAAGTAGGTGAAATAAATTATAAATGCAAATAGTGGCAGTTGCCAAGATATAGGTGCCATATCCCTCAATGTCCTGTAATGACGGGTATATCCGAGTCTCTCCCTTATCCTGGTGCCGGCTTTCCATTCCCTGGCCCACCTGTTTTCTCTCTGGTATATCTTGACCAGGCTCTGGACGCGGATATTTATGTCTTCATCGGCTGGTATAACAGTCTCCCTTGCTTTCCTGAGGCTGTTCATGATAAACCATGTTGAAGCAGGAACGATGATAACAGCAAGAATTGTTGTTATGAGCTTCCAGAGGAATTTATCGACGGATGTATAAATAAGAAGAATCAGCAGACCAAAAACCGCGAACTGGATCATTCTGTTTTTCCAGCTCAGTGAGTTGAACCACTGAAGTGTGTTTTCGAGCCCTGAATAGAAAGTCGGTATAAAGATCAGTGTAAGAAGAGTGCTTAGGGTTAATCCGCCGATAACCGTGATCGCAAAGGATGCCCCGATAACAGACACAAATTCAGCCTTTCCCATAGCAAGCGGGAACATGGCAATAACTGTTGTTGATGCTGTAATCATTATCGGTCTTATCCTGGCCATTCCGGCTGCCATAAGCGCCCTTGAGCGTCTGAATCCCCGTTTCCGCAGGATATTCGTATAATCGATAAGTAGTATACCGTTATTCACAACTACACCAAGAAGTATCAGAAAACCGGTCAGGGTATTGGCATTGAGAAGGGAGTTACCTGTGAGAATAAGTGCTATAAGAGATCCGAGTGCAGCCAGAGGGATGCTGAACAGCAGGACAAATGGGATAGCCAGAGATTCAAAGACTGCCGCAAGGATCATAAAGATGAGCAGGAATGCGATCCCGATCAGTTTATAGAATTCCTTAAGCTGGTTATCTTCATGAACGATCTCGACGGCAATTCCGTTAGGGATATTCAGTCTGGCTACAACACTTTCAAGTTCGGTTCTTGCACCCTCAAGCAGGTCCTTTGAAGATTTTATTTCACTTTTGAAACTGTATGTGACAGTGACCCTCTTTTCCTGGTTTTCCCTGTGGATATTGCCCATCCCGTATGCAAAGATGATATTTGCCAGCTCCTGCATTTCCATCACTGCTCCTGTCGCACTGGAAATTTCCAGTCGTTTAAGGTCATCTATGGTCTTGTCACGGTTCCTGTCTGAAAGAGTGTCCTCATCCGCATATTTTATGATAATGTCATAGGTATCGGTTCCCTGCCTGAAAGTTGCACCCGATGTGTATTCCCTGCCTAATGTTCCGAGCGCAGCTGCCAGGTTGGGGAGTGTGAAATTATTTCTTCCCAGGTAGTCCATATCGAAGAAGAGCTGTACTTCAGGAGTATTGTCCTGAACATTCAGGTTCACACTCTCGATGGTTTTCAGTTCCCTTACTGACGACTCGATGTCATCGGCAAGTCTTTTCATCTGATCGAAATTCTGTCCCTTGATGATCACACTTTCGGTTTGCGATCCTATACCAAGAAGATTTGCAAATCCAGTCTCGTTATCAAATCCTCCCATTCCTCCACCGTCTCCTCCGCCTATAAATCCGCCGTTCGCAGATATCTCATCCATGGTTATCTCAGCAGTCTGGATGTTCTTGGTTTTTTCTGAGATGTCATTTTTTATTTCAGGCAGGCTCCTTTTGCTTTTCTTATCCCAGTCCTTGAAAAGGTTTATCGTAACAGTTGCCTGTTCTTCCTCAATCCGGCTCACAACATCCTGTTTTTCAGGAATGGATGCCAGCCTTGATTCGATTTCCGATACAACTGCGTCTGTCTTTGCAAGTGTTGAACCGGCCGGCATTGTAACGGTAAGCCTGAATTCGGGTGTCTGTATTTCGGCTGGTGAGCTCAGGCTTAAGCCCAGGCTTATAAGCAGGGCAGCAAAGAAAACCACGAGAGTACCGATGATTGTTGAGGCCGGATGCCTCATGCTGGCTTTCAGTACCAAATGGTAAGCCTGGATAAGTCTGTCGTGGATTGAAAGCTTCTTGAATATTTCGGAATTGCCGGAAGATGGCTTCGAAAGAAGGTAAAAAGTCGCCATCGGAATGAAAAACATTGCAACGGCAAGGGAGACCAGCAATGTAGAAACTATTGAAACTCCGATATTCTTTCCGATGGTCCTGACAAGGAAATTAGCTGAAAAAACAAAAGGCATGAAAACGATCACTGTGGTAAGCGTTGAAGCAAATATTGCCCGCCATACCTCCGTAGTCCCCTGTTTTACAGCCGATTCTGGATTTTTCCCTGTCCCTGCAAGGCGATAGATATTCTCGAGAACGACCACAGAATTATCGACCAGCATCCCAATGGCAAGAGCGATCCCCACAAGGGTCAGGCTGTTGATGGTTATCCCTGCTGCATAGAAAAAGTTAAATGCGGTATAGACTGAAACAGGAATTGAAATGGCTATAACAGTAACAAGCCGGATATTCCTGAGAAAGAACCACAGGATCAGAACTGCAAGCAGACCTCCGGTTATGGCCAGATTGATGATCTGGTTAATATTCTTCTCCATCGTCTCGGCACTGTTGTTCTGGACAACTATTTCAATGCCGGAAGATGCAAGTTCCCTGTTAAGCTTTGCAACTTCCGCGATGGCATTATGGGAAAGCCTTATCAGGTTGGTCTGATTGTCGTTTACAAGGTTCATTGTGACCGCATCGAGTCCGTTCACTCTGCTGTAGGAACTCCGTTGCTTTACTCCGTAGAAAATTTCAGCTATATCGCGAAGCAGAACAGGCCCATTCTGTTTGACTATAATATTGCCAATATCTGTAACATTTGTAAAGTCAGAGGTGATATTTACAAAATACTGGTCGCTACCGTCATAGACCTTGCCCGCGAAGGTTTTGGCCCTCCCATTGTTATTAAGGAGAGCGCTGACCTGGCTCATTGTGATTCCCAGGGCTTTACATGCCTTACTGTTAAGCCGTACCTCAATGGAATTCTCCTGCCCGCCGTAAACCTGCACACCCGCAATCCCGTCAATGTTTTCAAATTTCGGCACTAACTCCCTTTCGGTTATGTTCCTGATCCTGTCAACTCCTCCTTCCCCCCTTACCTGCAGCGACATGAACTGGTTCGTCAGCTGCTTGATATCGATCTTGATGACATTAATTATAAATTCCTGCGGTATGGTTGACTTGACGATATCAATCTTTTCCTGCAGCTTAAGATTTGCATATTTCAGGTCGGCATTCTTGACATAGTAAATGACTATTGTTGCGTAGCGGGGAGTGATATTTGTCTCTATCTTTTCGACATTCTCCAGGGTACCGATAGCCCCCTCGATTGGGATCACAGCCTGATTTTCAATATATGAGGGATCTACCTCCAGAGGCGAGCCAACCTGCACAATAAGTGTCGGAAGCTGGACATTAGGGATCAGTTCAACAGGAAGCTTCTTATAGGAAACGTAGCCGAGCAACGAAAGCCCGACAAAAACCATCGTTATAAGGATCCTTCTTTTTAAAATGAAATCCATTCCGTCGCTTTATTATAAGAATCACATGGCATGTGAAGAAGCTCTCCTGTTTCCCTTCACATATTCGCTCAGGTTGTCAAATACCCAGTATACACAGGGGATAACAATCAGAGTAAGAAGGGTTGACGAAACCAGTCCGCCAATAACAGCAAGAGCCATCGGTGCCCTCAGTGATGCGCTTTCGCCTATTCCGATTGTTAGCGGAAGAAGAGCCAGTATCGTGGTAAGGCTTGTCATCAGTATCGGCCTGATCCTCTGTGAACCGGCAAGGACTACTGCGTCTTTCTTTCCAATTCCCTGTTCCCTCAGCTGGTTGATCCGGTCAACCAGCAATATTGCATTAGTTACGGCAATCCCTCCAAGCATTATTATACCGATATAGGCCATCATATTAAGCGATTTTCCGAGCAGGAAGAAGGTGAAGATCGTCCCGACCCCCGCCAGAGGGATTGTGAGCATGATAACAAATGGCTGAATGACCGACTCAAATTGGGCAGCGAGTACCATGAAGACAAGTATAAGGGAAAGGATCAGGGCAAAGGTCAGATTTGACATGGATTCTTTCCTTTTAAGCTCTTCGCCCGTGAATTCCATTTTGTAGTCAACCGGCAGGGTCACAGCCTTCAGGGAGAGCCCGGCCTCCTTAAATTTTTTATCAAATGTTTTGTTGCCATTTACCATAGCATAGATGTAGAAGGTCCTTGACTGTTTCCTTCTTGTTATTTCCTTCGGGCTTATTACTG
>JAUZNW010000018.1 GCA_030706785.1 Bacteroidota bacterium
GTATTTCAAATTCATAGAAATATCCAGTGGACCGGAGGATTGCTTCAACATCCTTTCTTTCACCAGGTTCTATGCCTTTCAATATATCGACCATAGCTATTCAGTTATTAAGATCACTGATAATTCGCTTTAATACCTGGGTAAATGGAATGCCTGCCTGGGTTGTTGCGGCAACAAGTCCGCTGTCGGGCGACATGCATGGATTTGCATTGACCTCGATGACATAAGGATTGTCATTCTTATCTATTCTCATATCAACCCGTGCATATCCCTTAAGCCCGAACACTTGCCAGCACTTCAGGGCAAGGTCCTTTATCTTGTCTTCCAGAACAGGATCGAGCTCATTGCCGGGGAAATGCCTTACAGTATTTTCATACTCAAAGCTTTCCGCAATCCATTTAGCCTTGAAATCAACTATTCTGGGCTGGTCATCGTGGTAATTTCTGAATGTCATTTCAGCCGGAGGCATCACCTCCGGTCCCTCGTTGCTGTAGAGGACACTTACATTGAACTCACGGCCGTCGATATATTCCTGGATTATCCAGTGCGAATCGTCATATCCGTTGAACATTTTTTCATATCCCGGCGTATAGGTGAATACCGACTCGCTCGTGATCCCGAGTGATCCGTCTTCCCATACAGGTTTGATAATATAGCGCATTCCCGGCTTCAGTTTACTATACTCGGATGGGAAGCATGAAAACGGCGTGCTGATTTTCTCATCCTCAAGCACTTTTGCTGTCAGGGCCTTGCTTGTTGTAACGAACATTGCCTCAAGCGGATTGCCTGAATAGGGGATGAAATGCATATTCAGCAGTGCCGGTATAAAGTAACAGAGCTCTCCCTTGTTGTTGATCGATTCAACAAGATTAAAAACAAAGTCAGGTTTGTCATTCAGAAGAGACTCGACTTCGTTCATAAAATCGGATGTTATTCCCTTCCTGAATGTGTCGATTCCGATTTCGTGCAGGTTTTTTTCAATGAATTCCACCTGATCGAGAACATCAAGCTCATCTGGCAGAGCACCCTCCCTGGGCTGATTAAACAGAATACAGCACCTTTTCATCGTCAAACAGTCAAATGATGTCTTTTTATCGCGGATTTCATTATCATTTCCATTAATGCCTGAAATTTTATCCCGATCATGTTTGAGAGGATCGGGAGGTCGGAATGAACAGGATGAAGACCGGCAAGCGGATTAACTTCCATAAAGCACATACGTCCGTTTCTGTCAGCCTTGACATCAACCCTTCCTGCATCAACACCACCAAGAGCTTTCCAGACTTTCAGGGCAACTGTCTTGCACTCTTCGGCAAACTCTGCTGCCATTGGAATGTATTTGCAGAAAATCTGATAATTCTCCTTGAACTCAACAGAGTAGGGTAGATTATCCTTGCACTCTATTTCCATTCCGCCTATTGCTACAGCTTCATCACCTGATCCAATCACTCCGACAGTAAATTCCCTACCCGGAAGATACTCTTCCACAAGGGCAGGCTGGCAGAACCGTGTGAGCAGATACCCGGCTCTTTCCCTGAGCTGGGATTTTGAGTTGATAAGGTTCTTTTCTGTAATCCCTTTCCCGGTCCCTTCCGATACAGGCTTGATAAAGAGTGGATACTGAAGATCACACTTTTCAATGTCCTTTGGTTCGGTGATCAGCATTCCCGGGCTTACGGGCACACCGGCGGCTGAAACAATAAGGCGTGTAAGGTGTTTGTTCAGCGAAATACCCAGAACGACCGGACCGCTGAAAACGTAAGGGATCTTGTACTGATCAAGTATCGCCGGGATTACGGATTCACGGCCGTCGCCATAAAGCCCCTCCGCGATATTGAAGACCATGTCCCACCTTTCTCCTGCTGCCAGTGCATCAATAAGTTGAAAACAATTACCTACCGGTTCGGTCTGGAATCCCATGTTCCGGAGGGCCATGTCGATTGAATCGACAGTTTCCTGCTTGTCAAACTCGGCAGTATCCTCCATAGAATAACCACGGTCAAGATACCATGACCGCAAATCGTAAGTTAATCCGATTCTCATTTATATATGCCTATTTCTCAGGATATTCGCACAGAACACCTTTATAGTTACGCAATACAATGTGTTCATCATTGTGTTCCACAACATAGTTTGGAAGCAAGGGGATTTTCCCGCCTCCGCCAGGAGCGTCAACAACGAACGTTGGTACGGCATAACCACTTGTAAAGCCTCTCAGACCCTTAATGATCTCAAGACCTTTAGCCACAGCTGTTCTGAAATGCCCTGATCCGGGTATTAGGTCACACTGGTAAAGATAATATGGCCTTACTCTTATCATCAGCAATTTATGCATCAGCTCCTTCATGGTGGCCACGTTATCATTTATCCCTTTCAGAAGGACAGTCTGGCTTCCGAGAGGGAAACCGCCGTCAGCAAGTTTGTTGCAGGCCTTCGCACATTCCTCGGTTATTTCCGATGGATGTGAAAAATGAAGGCTGATGAACAGCGGGTGGTATTTTCTCAGCACACTTATCAGTCCGTCAGTCACCCTTTGGGGGAGAACGACAGGGATCCTTGTGCCAATCCGCACAATCTCCACGTGGCTGATACTTCTGATATTTGAAAGTATATAATCCAGGGTTTCATCTCTGAGCGTAAGCGGATCACCGCCGCTGATAAGAACATCCCTGACCTCCTTATGTGAAGCAATGTAATTGAATGCCCTTTCAAAATCCTGTCTTCCAAGCTTGTCGAGCTTGCCGACAGAATGTGAACGCGTACAATACCTGCAATAGTTGGAACAGATCTGAGTCACCGTAAACAATACCCTGTCGGGATAGCGGTGTACAATACCTTTTACAGGAGAAAATGATTTCTCATGAAGCGGGTCGGACTGCTCACTGCTGGTCTCAATAAGTTCCTCAACTACCGGGATAACATTACGGCGAAGAGGATGACCCGGCTTTGAATCATAAATCAATGATGCAAAATAAGGGGTAATCCGCAAAGGAAGACGGCCTTTAAGATTATTAATAGCCATGATCTCCTTTTCGGTCAGGTTCATGATTTTCTTTAGATCTTCGATGCTGGTTAACGCATTGCGAAGCTGCCATTTCCAATCATTCCAGGATTCTAAAGTTGTTAGGGGGAAGTACCGGTGGATGAACTCCGAACTCCGGTTGCTAACTAACTGGTTGGGGATTACGTTTTGCGAAAAAATCGTGGTTTTCGCGCCAGGCTCTTCATCAGAAGAGCAACCCACGAGGCGGCCCTCTCCGTGGAGGGCGACAACCTCATTATTGTTAGCGTTCATAAGAGTCAGTGAAGAATTTCACTTTTGCTTTTTTAATTTCTAGTTCTTAATTAGTATTTAGTTTTTAATAAATTGGGACGAAAATATGTAATCTGTAAATACATTGTATCATTTGACAATCATTTATATCAACATAATTGGTATTTTATCAACAATTCATCTCCCAATTTGTGTTTTAACAATATTTTAATGTATTGTTATTCAATAAATTACAATCATACACGATTTTAATAAATTTAAAGGTTGAACTGGTATCTTTTTGACCTTGTATTTCCTGAATAAATCCTTTGAAATCTGTAAAATTCATCTTCAAATTCTGTTATACGTTATAAAAAAAAATCAAGAACGGGAGTAATCAATTATTATGCCAAACTTTTAAATGCCCTTACTTTCAGACAGTGTATGAATTTCAGATACTTTTATCAGACTCAGATTAAAAAAGTATGTTGTATAACGTATTAAATTGTTTTTAATTATTTCACCGTGGTAAAAATGCGCCGCAGAGATTTTTTGCAGCACAAAACAAAATAACAGTGAATTCCCTAAAATCATTATTCAGAGATATTGCTGAAGCTATAGCTGGAACTGAACAGGATTTCACCGAAGTCAACCTCGGCAGGGCGATCCTTTTGCTTTCCATACCGGCTGTCCTTGAGATGATTATGGAATCGGTATTTGTTGTTGTTGATATTTTCTTCGTTTCAAAGCTGGGTGCAAACGCAGTCGCAACTGTCGGGATAACCGAATCACTTATCACTATCGTTTATGCTATTTCCTTCGGGCTCGCAACTGCAACTACCTCAATGGTTTCGAGGCGTATTGGCGAGAAAGATCAGTATAAGGCTTCCCAGACCGCTTTCCAGGCTATTCTTACCGGTGTCACAGTATCCTTTCTGATTGCTGTCCCCGGAGTTATTTTTTCTGAAAGGCTTCTTGAAGTGATGGGTGTTTCGGCTGATATCGCCCGGAAGCTGTCAGGCTACACAAGGATAGTGGTTGGAAGCAACACTGTGATAATGCTTTTATTCATTATAAACGCAATCTTCAGGAGCGCTGGTGATGCAGCCGTGGCAATGAGGGTTCTCTGGATGGGGAACATAATCAATATCATCCTCGACCCATGCCTGATATTCGGACTGGGTCCATTTCCGGAGCTTGGAGTTGCTGGAGCAGCTGTTGCAACATCTACCGGAAGGGGAATAGCTGTGCTCTATCAGTTCTGGCTTTTGTTTTTTGGCAGGAAACGGATACAGCTTTCAAGTGATCATTTACGCGTAAATTTCAGGATTATTGGCAGGCTTCTTAGGATCTCAATCGGCAGTATCGGACAGAACCTTATAGGAACGATCAGCTGGATCGGTCTTGTAAGGATAATCTCAATATTTGGAAATGAGATAGTTGCAGGCTATACGATAGCAATCCGGATAATTAATTTTGTCATGCTCCCTTCGTGGGGAATCAGCAACGCTGCGTCAACCCTTGTCGGACAAAACCTCGGAGCCAACAAGCCGGCAAGAGCAGAAAAAGCTGTCATGGTTACGGGCTGGGTAAACATGATTCTGCTGGGAGCGGTCGGATTGATCCTGGTCATTTTCCCGTCGTGGTTTATAAATGTTTTTATCAATGAGAAAGCTGTACTCGATTCAGGTACTGAATGCCTGAGGATTATCAGTATTGGCTTCATTGCCTATGGATTCGGCATGGTGCTGGTCAATTCATTCAACGGAGCTGGTGATACTGCCACTCCCCTGAAGATCAATACATTTGCCTACTTCATAATAGAGATTCCCCTTGCCTGGTTCCTTGCAATGACACTTGGTATGAATCAGCAGGGTGTCTTTGTTGCGATCGTGATTGCAGAAACAATAATGACATTAACGGCCTGGCTGGTTTTCAGAAGGGGGAAATGGAAGCTGAAAAAAGTTTAAAGCCCGCCCGGAATTATAACTTTGCCTGTTTTCAGGATGAAAGAATCCGAGAGCATCAGTATGTAAATCCCAGGCCGGAGTGAACCTGTGCTGAAGATGCAAAGATCTCCGTCAACGATCATACTTTCAATCAGATTGCCATTTAAATCATATAGGCTAAGCCTGCTTTTTATGTAATTCTCCACAAGCGGTATCTTTATCTCACTCTGTGTAACGATAGCGACAAGAGGATCGCTCCTCTTCCCTTTGATATTAATCGCAATGGATCCCTGGACACCGGTTCCGTCATTGGCTGTCGCTGTGACTGATATCAATCCTTCTGTAATTGCCGTGACCATTCCTGCCTGATCGACTGAGGCACGGCCGGTGATATCCCTGACGCTCCAGGTGACTGCCTTTACAGTTGCAATTTCAGGAGAGACGCTGGCAGTCAGCCGTAAGGTTCCATCATCCTCTGGTATAAAATTCAGTCCCGTTTCCGTGCTGACGCTGATCTTTTCCACCGGTATCAATTGATTTACAATCGTTATTTCGATAGTTGCTGAAATTCCTGTTCCGTCAGCAGCTGTTGCTCTGACTGTTACTATGCCGTTCTTTTCTGCTGTCAGAACACCGTCGGCGCTTATCGAAGCCTCTCCTGTACCGTTCATTACTGACCAGATGATTGATTTATTCGTGGCACTTTCCGGAGTGATATTAGCTGTGAGTTGAAGTGTTCCGTTTTCACTGGTGATAATTGACAAACCACCAGTACTGGTAATGCTTATGGTTTCGACAGGAATATACTGGTTGGATATTGTTATTTCCAATGTTCCATATATTCCCGAACCGTCGTTTGACGACGCTTTTGCCGTAACAGTTCCGTTGGCTAATGCAGTCACCAGTCCTGATGAGCTTATTGCAGCTTTACCTGCCCCTGCTGATATTGACCAGGTTACACCCTGATTTGTGGCATTTGATGGCAAAACCGAAGCTGTCAGTTGAAGTGTTCCGTTATCGGTTGTGATTTCTGATAAATTACCGGATCCTGAAACAGTAATTCCGGTAACGGGTATATTCACGACAGGTCCTCCCCAGCCGGCCAGCCTGGCAAAAAGCCACCAGGCTGCATATGCCTTCATATTTGCATTCAATGGTTTTGAGTGTGCGGAAGGACAATAATACCAGTCAACATTAATGACATGGTTAGTCTGCCAGATCACTGCCCAGTTTTTATCCTGAATGTTATCACCATTGCTGTCATAGTCGCAATTGTCATTTGCGCGCTTGTCAAGGTAATAATTTCCGTCAGGATCGTATGATTCTATGTCGGCAAAATCATACAGGATCTTGTTGTTGGTTTTGCAATAAGCCCTGATCTGTTCGTTACGGATATTAAGCGTCCCGTTTACTCCTGTGCCATCAAGATGGCCTGTCATATAAACAAATTTTACATTTGGGAATTCAGCTTCAAGTGACGACATCAGGCTAAGATAGGTGTTGATATTGCTCTGAGTGGCTGTACTGACCTGGCTGCACCACGCCCACATTACTATATTGATGTTGCTGTTGGCCGGATTCCTGAGGCAGGTCCTTGTGGATGCCGCCCAGGATGTCCAGTCTGGTGAACCAAGGTCGCTGCCTCCTGTAATACCGTGATCATGAAGATCAAGTGCACCGTTGATACCGCCGTTATTCCAGGCATATGCACTGCCTTTCCAGTTATAAAGTCCTGTCATCCCGTCTATTAACTGGCTTCCATGTGAAGTATGCTCATAAACAATGTGAAGCTTTGATCTTGCCAGGTCGATGTATGACTGTGGAATATTCTGAAGCCTGATACAATTATGATCGATTATCTGACCATTCAGAAATACAAAAACCTGAAGCAGAATCAGAATTAAAAATGTTCTTTTCATAGTTTCTTCAAGGCGCTTGTGAACTTACACAGTTCACTGCGACCTGCGGCACAATAAAAGAAAGGAACCCCAAGATAAGAATTATTTCAATTCAATATTCCTGGATTCCATGAAAAAATCATTTCAAATTACTCATTTAAAGGGTCTTTCGTTTCTTTCCTCAGTTTCTTGATAGCGCCCCTTTTGTGTTTTTCCTCAAGCCTTTCAATCCGTGACTGATTGGTGGGAACAGTAGGCACTCTCTCGGCCAGTGCGGTCAAAGCTCTTGCAATTAGTGCAAGCATTCTTTCAGTGGCATTGGATTTATTTCCAAGCTGTGTGCGTACCGATTGAGAAGTTACGATCAACTCGCCTGCTGAATTAATTCTCCGCTTAAGCCCTGAAATAACCAGTTCCTTTTCGCTGTCCGACAGGACAGATGAGTTCCTTACGTCAAAAACGACCTTTATCTTTGTGCTTACCTTGTTTACATTCTGACCTCCCGGTCCGCTGCTCCTGGTTGCCCTGAATAAAAACTCACTGTCAAGCTTCCTTGCCTTAAGAACTGATACATCCATCGGACTTATTTTTAGTTTATTCTGAGTATTTCCCTTGATTCTTGATTACGACGGGATTCCAGCAATCTAAAATATACTATTTTTATATCATGACAATGCGTGTTTTATGGATATTAATGTTAAAAATCAGTTTATTCAGGATTGGAAAAAGTATTTCAACAATCCTGAATTACCGGTGACCTTTTACTATGCCGATCATCCTGAGAATGCTGAAATTGCAAAGCCTTCGGGTAAATGGGAATGCATAATCTGCCGTCTTCAAAGTGTAAGAAGAGGCAAATCCCTTGCGTTTGATGAGAAAGCAGTCCGCTGTGCCGGTGGAAAGCGTTATATCGGATTTACAAGTAAGATCAGGCCTGAATTTGAATACTTCCTTTCTTGTGGCATCCCAGGCAGGATGGAAGGGGAGAGGTATATCCGGACCCCGGAAATGGTAAAAGAGCTGATGAAGAATCAGAAACATCTTGACAAGAAGGGGAAATACATTGTGTTCAAAAGATGGGATAAGCTTGAAGAATACGATAATCCGGATGTGGCGATTTTCTTCGCCACCCCTGACGTCCTCTCCGGACTTTTTACACTTGCAAACTTCGATCAGACCGAGCCAAACGGGACATTTAGTCCATTCGGATCTGGTTGCGGATCAGCGATCCATTACCCGTACCTGGAAAAGGATTCAGTGCGTCCGAGAGCAGTCATAGGCATGTTCGATCCTTCGGCAAGGCCGTGCGTACCCGCGGGAGTTCTTACATATTCAGTTCCCATGGTGAAGCTATTGAAGATGATCAGCTACATGGATGAGAGTTTCCTGATTACTGATTCGTGGAAAAAAGTTCAGAAAAGAATATAACCTCTTCCCAAACCCCTCTCCCGGTGTGGGAGGGGCTTAAGAGTTCTCCCTCTCACTCCGGGAGAGGGAGAATCAGAGGGAGAGGTTTTAACCTTCAGGGGGCGATAGTTATTCCGGGAATTCAAAAGTATATTCACCCGAACCTCTCACGAATCCGATACTTTCGCCTTCCCTGGTTTTAACAGTCATAATAGCCTTTTTATCATTTACCTTAACGGGAAGTCCATTCTCTGTAATTTTATCCTGATTGGCTGTCGGTATTACAATAGTTGCGTTTGAATTTGCAGGGATTCTGACCTTAACAATTATTTTACCTTCTTTCCTTTCCCATCCTGAAGCAATTGTACCGTAAGGACTTTCAAATGTGGCTTTTGCATAATCGAGCCTTTTAGCAGGGTGAGGCTGTATCCGGATCTCTTTATACCCTGGTCTGATCTCCTCGATTCCTGCCGAGACCCTGTACATCCAGTCACCGATCGCTCCGTATGCATAGTGATTAAAAGAGTTCATGCCGGCATCCTGAAATGTACTGTCGGTCTTCTGCCCGTCCCATCTTTCCCAGATAGTTGTGGCTCCCATCCTGACAGGATAAAGCCATGACGGATATGTCTCCTGCAGAAGGAGATCATATGCCACATTGGAGTAACCCTCAGCTGAGAGGACATGGCACAGGAATACTGTCCCGAGGAATCCTGTTGAGAGGTGATTTCTCCTGCTTTTTATATCTTCCACCAGGAATTCTGCAGCTTTTTGCCGGAGGTTTTCAGGAAGAAGGTTGAATTTCAACGCAAGAACATAGCAGGTCTGTGAATCTGTTCCGACTCTTCCGGCCGGAGTAATATATTCATTTATAAATACCTGCTTGATCTGGTTGAACAGCCTTGTATAGAACAGTTCGTCCTCAGCCTTACCAAGCTCATGTGCTGCCTTTGCAAGAAGGTCGGTTGAATAAGCATAAAAAGCGGTTGCTATGAAATCATGCTCTGTGAATCCGTCAGGTTCAGTGTGATTATTCACCGGGGGATGATAGAAAAGCCAGTCGCCATAAATACTGCCGCCCTCCCAGATCATTGATTCACCTGCTTTTTTCCTTATATATTCAACCCATGCCTTCATGCTTGGATACTGTGTTTCAAGAAGCTTTTTATCACCGTATACGAGGTACATCGTCCAGGGGGCAATAACTGCAACATCACCCCAGCCTGCAGATGCAGAAGCTGTCTGAGAGCCTTGTTTGTCAAGCACATCAGGTATCACAACAGGTATCTCTCCTGCAGGTCTCTGATCTGCAGCAATATCCTTCAGCCATTTTGTGAAGAACGCCGAAACGTCATAGTTAAACGCTGCAGTCCGGCAGAAAGCCTGTGCATCACCGGTCCAGCCAAGACGTTCATCCCTCTGTGGACAATCAGTGGGAACATCCACAAAATTTCCCTGCTGGCCCCAGACTATATTGTGCTGAAGCTGATTCAACAAAGGATTTGAGCATTCGAATGAACCGGTGATTCTCATATCGGAATGAATAACTATTCCTGTAAGATTGTCGGTCGTCAGGGTACCGGGGAAACCGTTTACCTCAACAAACCTGAACCCGAAAAAAGAAAACCGCGGTTCATATACCTCTTCATCACCGCCGTTAAGAGTATATGTAAGAGTAGCTTTTGCACTTCTGAGATTCTCAGTATAGAACTCACCATATTTATCCAGCACTTCGGCATGCCTGATTGTAACGACGGTACCTCTTGGACCTTTAACCTTCAGTCGCACCCAGCCCACCATGTTCTGTCCCATATCAGCCACAAGGCTTCCTTTCGGTGTCCGGAAAATCTTCACCGGTTTGATCTCCTTGATTTTTCTTACAGCTTCACCTTCGCTTGCTATAATATTATTATTGGTATAGTTGCCGGTCCTTGCAGTTAACCATTTACTCTCATCGTATCCCGGCTTATCCCATCCTGTCAGCTTTTTCGTTGCATCATAGGTCTCGCCGTTATAAATATCATTCATCCTTATTGCACCATCATTCGATCCTTTCCATGATTCATCGCTTAGTATCCATGATTCGGTGCCATCGGCAAAAACGATTCTTATCTGAAGAAGCAGCCCGAGCCGTTTGCCATAAATCGCCCAGTTATTGTCCCAGGCGAGGGTTCCCCTGTACCATCCGTCACCCAGTACTGCACCGACGGCATTATCGCCGTTATTAATCATGGATGTAATATCATAAACCTGGTACTGAAGCCTTTTCAAATATGAGGTCCAGCCGGGAGTAAAGATCTGATCCCCGACTTTCTTCCCATTCAGATAAAGCTCATAAAATCCGTGCGATGTTACATGAGCCCGTGCCGATACCACTCTTTTCGAAACACTGAATTCTTTCCTGAAATGAGGACTTGGAGAATACCTGTTGGTATCTCCTTGCAGCTCAATCCATTTTGCTTTCCAGGCAGAAGGGCCAAGCAAGCCGGTTTCCCAATAGGCCGGTTCACTCCATTTTGATTCGCGTCCTTTATTATCCCATACTTTCACCTGCCAGTAATACCTCTGATATGCTTTGGGCTCAGTCCCCTTATATGCCACAAGAACAGATTCATCTGACATCACTTTCCCTGAATTCCAGGTTGTTCTGGATGCTGAGAAGCCGGGATCTGTGGCAACCCTGACCGAGTATGCGATTTGCATCACGTCGTTGCCGGAAGCATTGATTTTCCATGACAGCCGGGGATTTAAAACATCGACCCCGAGCGGATTTTTTTTGTGTTCACAGGAAAGATCATAGACCGATAAATCCTGGGAAAAGACATTTGCTGAAATCAAAGTCAGGATGATAAAAAGTCTTAACTCGTTCATAATGTGAAATTTAGAGATGGAATTTATTGGTATGAAATTTATCGAAAATTCCCCGATTTATAATTGGTAAAATACTTATTTTTATACACATTGTTAACCGCCTATCACTAACCTATTAATAAATGAATCCGTTTACAGGTATTTTACTGATCGCACTTGGCAGTATCGGTGCAGCCAGTTTTTATGTCCCGTTCAGGAAAGTCAAAGAATGGGCCTGGGAATCTTACTGGATAACCCAGGGAATAGCTGCATGGCTGGTTGCACCATGGTTGTTCGCACTTGTTTTTGTCCCACATGGAGAATTAATACCTATAATCAATGAAGCGCCCTCATCTGCAAAGCTCATGGCAATGTTTTTTGGAATCCTCTGGGGTTTCGGAGGCCTGACTTTCGGATTAAGTATTCGTTACCTGGGAGTTGCGCTCGGACAGAGCATTGCACTGGGATTGTGCGCAGCTTTCGGAACACTAATTCCGCCGATAGTCGCTGGAGAAAATCTTTTTGGCTCGACGGCAGGGATACTTACAGTTATCGGAGTGGCAATTACCGTGGCAGGGATAGCTGTAATAGGTTATGCCGGATCACTAAAGGTAAGTGAGATGTCGGAAGAAGAGAAAAAGGCAGCTGTTAAGGAATTTGCACTGAAAAAAGGTATACTGATTGCGATATTTGCAGGAATCATGAGCGCCTGCTTCAATTTTGGCTTCGAAGCCGGCAAGCCGATCGAGAATATTGCACTGGCACACGGGACAAATCCGTTGTTTCAGAAAAACCCAACACTGATTTTCATACTTTTTGGAGGATTTCTGACCAATCTTGTATACTGTGGTTATCTGAACATTAAAAACAAAACCTACAAGGACTATGTAACACCGCCAGCAAACATAATTTTAAATAATCTGGCATTTACTTTCCTGGCCGGATTCCTCTGGTTTCTGCAGTTTCATTTCTTTGGTATGGGATCAAGCAAATTGCCAGCCGGCATGGCAGTATTCGGCTGGAGCATCCTTATGGCACTTAACATTGCAATCAGCAATATTTGGGGAATAATCCTAAGGGAATGGAAGGGAGCAAAACCGAAGACAATCATCGTGCTTATAATCGGGATTGTCGTTCTTATCCTGTCAACATTCATTGTTAAACTTGGCTAAATACCGGAATATGAGAAGATTTGGTTTCAAAATGAAATTATTCCCGGGCTTCAGGGAAGAATATCAGAGAAGACACAGGGATATATGGCCGGAGCTGGTCACTATGCTTAAAAATGAAGGCATCGGCAATTATTCTATTTTCTATGATGAGGAAACAAATATCCTTTTCGCTTACCAGGAGCAAAGGGGTGAAAAATCCTCGCAGGACATGGGCTCAACGGAAATCGTACAGAAATGGTGGAAATACATGTCCGATATAATGGAAACTAATCCTGATAATTCACCTGTCACAGTTCCGCTTGAGCAGGTGTTTTTTATGGAATAAAAGTATCACCCACTTTCCCCTACGAGGGTAACATGGAATTTGAATCTGACTAATTTGGAAAGTATTCATAAAACCTGAAATATGAAAAAAGAAGACATCATTAAATCATACCAGCTTGCAAGGAAGCAATACGCAGCGCTGGGAGTTGATACCGACAAAGTGATTGCACAGCTTGACGATATTGTGATAAGCCTTCACTGCTGGCAGACTGACGATGTGGGAGGATTTGAGAGGGAAGGAGCCGAGCTTGGCGGCGGAGGTATACAGGCAACTGGAAATTTCCCCGGTAAGGCAAGGACAATTCAGCAGATGCGCGGTGATCTCGACAAGGCAATGTCGCTATTGCCTGGCAGGCAAAGGCTCAACCTGCATGCCATCTATGGAGAGTTTGGCGGCAAAAAGGTTGACCGCGACCAGATTGAGATAAAACATTTCGAAGGCTGGATAAAATGGGCGAAGAAGCGTAAGATCGGCCTTGATTTCAACTGCACGTGCTTTTCTCATCCACTTGCAGATGAAGGCTATACTTTGTCAAGCAAGAATCCGAAAATCCGTAAATTCTGGGTAGAGCATACAAAAAGATGCCGTGCAATTGCCGCCGAAATGGGCAAACAGCTTGGCACTCCTGCTGTCCATAACATCTGGATACCTGACGGATCGAAGGATACACCCGTCGACAGGTATAACCTTCGCAGGATCCTTAAAAAATCGCTTGACGAGATCTTTTCGGTAAAATATCCTAAGAAATATCTAAAGGATTCAGTTGAAAGCAAGCTGTTCGGAATAGGATCAGAATCAATGGTTGTGGGATCCCATGATTTTTATCTTGGATATGCGGTCAAAAACAACACCATGATCACTCTTGATAACGGCCATTTCCATCCTTCAGAGCAGGTTGGCGACAAGATATCTTCGATACTCCTGTTCGTTGATGAGCTGCTTCTTCATCTGACAAGAGGTGTAAGATGGGACAGCGATCATGTTGTAACATTCAATGATGAATTATTGCTTATTGCACAGGAGATTGTAAGGGCAAATGCTTTGAAAAGAGTCAAGATCGGCCTCGATTTCTTCGACGCCAGCCTGAACAGGATCGGCGCATATGTGATCGGGACAAGGTCGGCCCAGATGGCATTCCTTTTCGCCATGCTGGAACCTCGTGAGGCGCTTGTTGGCTTTGAAGAGAAGGGACGGAACTTTGAAAGGCTTTCATATCTTGAACTTATGAAAGCTATGCCGTTTGGCGCTGTCTGGAATTACTATTGCATGAAAAACAAGGTTCCGGTTGGTCGCGATTATATTGAAGAGATCCTGAATTATGAAAAGGAAGTTTTAATGAAACGGTAAAGTATCATTATTGTTTACCTTGCAGGAGAATAAGCTGATTTGAATATGAAGGAGAAGGTTATTGCAATTTTTGATGTAGGGAAAACCAACAAAAAACTTCTTTTATTCGATTACAATCTCAGGCTTGTCTCTGAGATTGAGACAAAATTCCCGGAGAAGCTTGATGATGACGGATTTGAATGCGATAATATCGAGCTTATTGAAGAATGGATCAAAGACTCTGTAAGCTACCTGGTTCATTCCGAAAAGTATGATATTACAGCAGTAAACTTTGCTACCTATGGTGCGACAATTGTTTATCTCGATGAAAAAGGCAGGAGGCTGACCCCTGTTTACAATTATCTCAAACCGATCGATGACCGTATCCCGGAGAGGATTTACAGGAAATACGGAGGTCAGGATGAATTTTGCAGAAGGACAGCCTCGCCCGCGCTTGGAATGCTGAATTCAGGGATACAGATGCTCTGGTTAAAGACCATCAAGACGGATACTTTTTCAAAGGTCAGATATATTCTCCATTTCCCGCAATACGTCTCATACCTGCTTACAGGAAAGATCCATTCTGAGCACACATCCATTGGCTGCCACACAGGTCTGTGGGATTTTGACAATATGAAATATCACCCCTGGGTGGCAGATCAGGGCATTGATCTGCCCAATCCTTCACCAGTGGACACGATAAATGAGGTAGTCATAGGAGACAGGAAGCTGAAAGTGGGGATCGGTATACATGACAGCTCATCATCCCTGGCTCCCTATTTCACGGGCGACAGGGGCAAGTTCCTGCTGATCTCTACAGGCACCTGGTGCATCAATATGAATCCCTACAACCACGAAAAGCTTACCGTGGAGCAGCTTGACCGCGACTGCCTTTGCTATATTAGTGTTACCAGGCAACCCGTAAAATCTTCAAGATTGTTCCTGGGAAATCTGCATGAGACAGGTATTAAATTGCTGAATGAACATTTTGGAACAACCGAGGATTTTTACAAGAATGTGAAGTTTGACCAGGATCTTATCAGGATGCTGAAGAGCAGGTACAGTGGTGACAGGAGAGCCTTTTTCAACAGTGGCCCTGAATCGAGGGAATTCAGGGAAAGGATAGATCTTTATGACTTCAAATCATTCGATGAAGGTTATCATCAGCTTATGATCGAGCTTTGCGACCTGACAAGTGAGTCAATAAAACTTATCCTGCCCGAAAAGGATGATACTGAAAACCTTTACATTACCGGCGGTTTTTCAAAGAACAGGATTTTCAACAGGTTGCTGGCAAGGTCCTTTCCTACAAAAAAAGTTTATACTTCAGTCATCAATAATGCAACCGCCCTTGGAGCTGCAATTGTAATCCTGAATTCGATCAGTGACAAAAAACCGGTCCTCAGCCTTGGCCTTACTGAATGCAAAGCTTGAAAATAATTGCTGGTTGATCGTAACTTGTTGCTGGTTAAGTTGGATTTCAACTGGCAACCAGCAACTTGCAATTGAAAATTTCAAATAATATACATAGAATATTAACAATTCAGTTTAGGGTAAACTTTAACTTTGATGTCTTAATATTAGTGATTAGTAATTTAATGCTTAAGCAATTTCGATAGAACTATTAACGTTGATTGTAGTAAATAAATTCAGCCGATGAAAACCTTGAAAAATGTTTTGCCGGTGATCTTACTGATCGGTCTTGCAGCCCCGGTTGTTGGCCAGCAGCAGGGAAGTGACGGTAAAAAGGTCAAAAGCATCATAGTATACCAGGAGAAGCACGATATGCTCGTTATGCACAAATACAAGGACATCGAGCAGTATTATGACCAGCGGGGAAATCTTATCGAGGATATATCCTATAAGCAGGGAAAGATAAACAAGCACTTTAAATACCAGTACGATTCAAATAATAATAAAATACGCGAGGAGGAATACGATCCGTCGGGAAGGCTGTTTGAATCATCCGAATACAAATATGAAAACGGGCTCCGGACCGAGAAGATCGTTTATGATCCCAACAAGAAAATAAAATCAAGGAAGATCTATCAGTACACTATGTGGTAATCCAATGACTCCTGAGACAGAAAATATTCTTGGTTCGTTTGTTCCAATAGGGCTGGAAGAAATGGATAATGTCCGTCTGATGGACAGGATTGACACCAAGTACCTCTTTTCAGCAAATAAGGTTCCGGATCTTCTCAGGCTGATGACTGAAGATTACAGGATCCTTGAGATAAACGGACACAGGATATTCGATTACGAAACGATATATCTCGATACACCTGATTATCTTTTCTATAACCAGCACATGACTGGAAGGATTGATCGCAACAAGGTACGATACAGGAAGTATAATTCAACCGGGATCACCTATCTGGAGGTCAAAAAGAAGACCAAGAAGAACAGAACTATCAAATGGAGGATAAAGAACATCCTGTCAGACAGGATTTGCGATGAGGAGGCCAGGGAATTCCTTGAGAAGCATTTACCGTTTACGGCAGATATTCTAAAGCCAGTTATCTCGAACAAGTTCAGAAGAATAACACTCGTCGGGGCCAATATACGGGAACGTATAACCCTTGATATCGACCTTTCATTCTCCGATACAAGTGGTCATAAAGCTGTTATACCTAATGTTGCAATAGCTGAATTGAAAAGCGGAGATGCAGCAATTAAATCACCATTTTCAGCCATTGCCAAAAGCCTATCAATTTACCCGTCAGGATTCAGCAAGTACTGCACAGGCACAGCGATACTATATGACCTCCCGAGGAAAAATTCTATCAAACCTACTTTATTACTTATAAACAAGATTGAAAATGAATCCACTAGATCTCTTAGCGCCTGAATCTTTGAATATAGCCGGAGTGCATGTGATCGATCTTCCAGGATTCCTGGAATTTGTACTGAGGTTCATTCTGAACATTGCTGTCGTGATGATACTGGTAAGGTGGCTCTACTATTCCGCCACCAGACGGAAAGATTATCTTTTCACCTATATACTAATATCAAGCATTATATTTCTCCTCTGCTTCCTGCTCGAAAACGTCAAGCTCCAGTTAGGATTTGCATTCGGAATGTTTGCAATATTCGGCATAATCAGATACCGTACCGATGCAATGCCAATCAAGGAAATGACCTATTTGTTCCTTGTAATCGGCGTTTCAGTAATAAATGCCCTTACAAATACTGAAACCAGCCTTGTCGACCTGCTTTTTTCAAATTTTGTGATCATATTTATTACCTACGGTCTGGAAAAGGTATGGCTTATTAAACACGAATCATCCAAACTTATCGTTTATGAAAAAATTGATCTGATCAGGGAGGGAAATTATGACAGGCTGATCCAGGACCTTCAGGAAAGAACCGGCATAAAGAAAATAAACAGGGTTGAAGTGGGCAAGATCAATTTTCTGAGAGATGTATGTGATATAACTATTTACTACTATACCGAGGGCATAAACAGGGGACAGTCCACAGGCCGTAACTATAAAGACAACAATGATGACGATGACGATTAAAAAGCTTTCAGTACTATTAATACTTCTCGGATTTACTTCTTTTGCATATTCACAGGATGATTTTGGGATCTGGTACGGAGCATCTGCAGGGCACAAGCTAATCGGCAAGCTGGGTCTTGATCTCTCGGGAGAAATAAGAACGCACAATAATGCATCGAGAATTGAT
The DNA here is from genome assembly GCA_030706785.1 of Bacteroidota bacterium. Classification (GTDB taxonomy): domain Bacteria; phylum Bacteroidota; class Bacteroidia; order Bacteroidales; family VadinHA17; genus LD21. The sequence continues at coordinate 17,871 of JAUZNW010000018.1, forward strand.
GAGATGTTCCTGGAGGGCGGTTTAAGCTACAAGTTCAACAAGTATGTTTCCGTGGGCGGGTCGTACAGGTATACCTGGTTTCATGAGGTGACAGATGATTATCATGCAAGGCATAAATGGTTTGCTGACATCAACGGTCATCTTCCACTCGGTGATTTCGACATTACGGGACGGATCAGGTTTCAGGAAAGATATAAGACTTACTTCCAGGATGAAAATGACAGGGTGCCGAAATCGACTCTGAGGTACAGGTTGAAATTATCTTATAACATTCCATCCTGCCCTGTAAATCCATTTGCATTTACTGAAATATTCTGTCCCGTCTCATCAGACAAAAAGAGATCTGTCGAAAAAGAAAGATTCGCCATCGGTGCGGAATATAAAATCAGCAAGAAACATTCGATTGATGCTGCATACATGTTCCAGCGTGATTATATTCCACATCTTTCCGATATCAACCTTATATCTCTCGAATACAATCTGAAATTCTGAAAGAGTGCACGATGATTTTCAAATGACAGGTCGGTTTATTATTTTTATTCCTTAATAAACCAACTCAGTATCACTATGAAACTCAGAAATACACTTTCTACTGCTGTCTTACTCTTCTCACTGGCATTCACTCAGGCATACGGACAGGTCAAACCCGAAAGACAATGGCCCGGCTACAGGGGCTATCTCGCATCGGGGGTCCTTGACAATGCCAACCTTCCTGAAACATTTGATTTCCAGAAGTCAGTAAATATACTCTGGAAGGTCAGTATTCCCGGAATGGGTATATCAAGCCCATCAATATGGGGAAACAGGCTCTTTATAACAACCGCAGTCAGTGAAGGTGATAAGGCAGGATTCAAACCCGGGCTCTATGGTGATGTTACACCGGTAAAAGATTCATCCATCCATGAATGGAAAGTCTATTGTATCGATAAGAAATCCGGGAAAGTAATTTGGGAGAGAACGGCATACAAAGGAATACCCAAAGTGAAGAGGCATCCGAAATCAACCCATGCAAACTCTACAATAGCCACTGACGGCAAACATGTGGTTGCATTCTTCGGATCTGAAGGTCTTTATTGCTATAATTATGATGGAAAGCTTCTGTGGCAGAAGAATTTTGGCCTTCTGAGATCAGCGTTCTTTGTAATGAAAAACGCAGAATGGGAATTTGCATCATCTCCGTTGATCTATGACGGCTCTGTTGTCATCCAGTGTGATGTACTTGAGAATTCATTTCTTGCGGCTTATGATGCTGAGACCGGGAAGGAGCTCTGGAAAGTGAGCAGGGATGAATACCCCGGCTGGTGCACACCCAATATATATACCAATGCAGGGAAAACCTGTGTGGCAGTAAACGGCTACAAGCACCGTGGTGGATATGATTTCAAGACCGGAAAAGAAATATGGAATATGTCGGGAGGAGGCGATATCCCTATCCCGACCCCTGTTTTAGGGGATAACGTGATCTTTTTCAACAGCGCTCACGGGAAATATTCTCCGATCATGGCTGTGAAAACGAACGCCACAGGAGATATTACCCTTAAGGAAAATGAGACTTCAAATTCTGGCGTGCTGTGGAGCATGCCAAGGGGCGGATCATATATCCAGACAATGCTGCTTTACAGGAATCATCTTTACAGCCTTAACTGGAACGGAACTATCCAGTGTCTTGATCCTGCCACCGGAAAAGAGATCTACAATGCCAAACTTGGTGCTTCTAAAAGCTTTATGGCTTCACCGGTTGCTTCTGATGGAAAGATATATATCATTGATGAAACAGGCACGGTTTATATACTGGAGGATGGCGAGACTTTCAAACTGCTCGCAGAAATACCAACCAACGAGATTTCACTTACTGCCCCGGCTATAACCGATGGGATAATTTTCTTCAGGACACAGAATTATCTCTATGCAGCAGGTAAAAAATGATACTGTAAACTGACTTATTCTTTTCTGATGCTGGCTATTAACGCCTGACCGCTTACAGATCTGAGGGTAAGAGTCAGCGCCGTCAATCCGGTAGCGATTATCAGTATAATCATTATCAGTACGCTTTTCCAGGGGATCTCCGGATTGTTTGCCAGCGAGGGCAGGGTGGCAATAAAAGCTGAGATTGATCCTGTAACCACTCCCGAAATGAGTATCCGTAACTGTTCCTTCAGGATCATCCCTTTGATTTTTTTTAGTGAAAAACCAGAGGCCATCAGCAATCCGAATTCCCTCTTTCTCTGGTTGAAATTCCTCAGCAGAATGAATCCCAGACCTACCACTCCCATGATAAGGCCAAGTCCCCCCAGTATTGAAAATACTTTCAGATAAGTATTCGTCACAACAAAAAATTGTGACAGACGGTTCCCGGCAGGCTCGAAGTGTGCACCATACTGTGAGAGCCTGTCAGTGAGTGTGTTAATTAATTCCGGAGTCAGACTCTTATCCCATTCTGCGAGGAAGACCTGGCTTCCCGATACCGATGGAAAGTACCTGTTCATATTGTCACGGCTTATCAGTACATATCCCTGGAATATTGAAGATTTCAATCCTGCTGCAATCACAACATTAATTATCCGGCCGCTTTCTGACCGCAGAAACAGGGTATCACCTGTTCTGATCTTGAGTCCGTATTGCAGGACTGTCTGATCTGCAATACCATAGATTGTCTTGTCGTCCTGAATTATTGAAAGAAATGACCACGGGTTTCCTTCAGCATTGCTCTTGATCCTGGTTGCAAACGAGAATGCACCTTTTCTGACGAAGGCAGAAGGATCGAGGCCAAGAAGGGGAGGAGAGGTAACATGATTCAGGTTCAGACAGCTTGCATCATCTCCAGCAAGTTTCGATGCCTGGACGAAGGACAGGTCTCGCAGGTCCGGTTCGTCCAGACCTTCCTTTTTTCTGCCCTCGGGGCTGTTCAGGTTTTCAGGGACAGGAAGTGCAGTTTCTCCCCAGAGTGCATATCCTCCGGTTCCACCTTCAGGTTTGAGCATACCCTCACTTATGCTCATGCGGTTGAACCCGGTTATTATAACTGCAAAAAGGCCGGCAGCCAGGAAAACCATCGGGACTATTGCCTGTGATGAATTGAAAGCATAATAGCGGGAAGATAGCTGATCCGTTCTTTGAAAGCTTCCGGTATCCGCGTAGGTGCTTCTCAGATAACGGCGCCTTGAGGAAAGGACAAAGGAGAAGAATACTGCTATTCCAGCGATAAACGAGAAGATCATTGAATTCCCCGTGAAAATAAGGGAGAAAATTATCAGGCAGATAGTCAAAACAAGGAAGCCTATCAGAATCCTGTTATTTTTCCCGACTGACGGCAGCCTATGGGTCAGTGTCCTGTTCTTGTTTTTAAGCAATGAATGTGATTTTATTCCAACTATTATGAGTATAACTGCGAATGAGATCAGGAATCCATAGAGAATACTGACAGGTTCAAAAGCTGAAGAAAGAGTATCTGTCTGAACAGCTCCCTGCCAGACCGAATTCAGTGCCCTGATAATAAGGACGTTAAATAAAAGGCCTGTAAATGCGCCTGCGGCAGTGCCTGCCAGGGCAATAATGCCGGATTCAATGAAAATCAGTTTTCTTATCCACCTGTCAGTGAAACCCAGCGCAACCAGAGTGGAGATTTCTCCTTTCTTCGAATCATAGAAACCGGAAACGACCAGGATCAGCAGGGCTCCGGCTGACAGGATGATGAAAAATCCGAGACTGAGGAATAGGGTGCTGAAATCAACACTCTCGGCTGCAGCTTTGATCGATGCATCCCTGAGATTGATTACGGAGAAGCCCGATTTGTCAGGATTCAGTGATCCGGTCAGTTTTGTCCTGATTTCATCCTCAGAAATACCGGCAGGAAACCTGACAGCAGTTGCAGGACCAAAATTGCTTCCCCAGAGTTTTATCCCGGTGGAGTAATCGATGAAGGCTTTTGGTGTCCCCCTGTACATTTTCCAGTACTCCTCGTCTTTGTCACGGATCCGATCCATCCGGATCGATACTCCGGCATCCCAGTCGGAACATGATTCCTTTCCGGCAATTCCCGGGAATTCAGGCATGAGAAGTGAATCGGACCAGACGCCACTGATATCGGTGATTCCTGAAACCTTGAAAATGCCGCTTCTTTCCTCAAGCCTGTTTAGGGGATTGGGAGAATACCATGCTATCCTGATTGAATCTCCTTCCTTTGCAGACAGATCTTTGGCCAGCCACCTGTTAATGATAATTCCGTTCCCTCCGGGTATTTCAGGATACAACTCTTTGGGAAGGGCTGAAATAAAGGAATATGGCGCCGATCTGCCATTAACTTCATAATTGTTTCCAAGGTAAGTAATGATGGGTAGAGAGGAGGGGAGTGCTTTCCTGATCTCCTCCAGGAGCGGCTGGTCAATAAAAATTCGGTCGGAAATGAGTTCTGATCCTCCTGTCTTCGGAACATGCCTGATTGTAAGCCCGATATCTTCAGGTCTCAGGATTTCACCAAGCAATTGGCTGACCTGCGGGGGATCCGGTTCAGTATTGCTGCTGATAAGGATCCTGTTTATTTTCGGGATCCTTCCACGTGTGTCCGTAAGTTCATCGCGGTTAATAAACACATTCAGAGGAGGTATCTGGCTTATGCCGAGTGAGAAATTACCGGTACTGTCCGGCGGAAGGATCCTTCCGGTTTTAAGTACTATAGAACCCGGATTACCTTCATCAGGCGCAAATGGTGCATCTGACGGGATATCGCTTATGGGCTTGAATCTGATTATAATATCGTCGCCTGACTTTAGTCCAAGGAATTCAGCAAGTTTTTCATTGATAACAGCTTCACCTTTTCTTATTTCAATTCCGGCTGAATTCTGGAAGTCAAAAAATGAGTGATCAATGCCAAGGATTTTAACTCCAAGTGCTGTTTGTCCTGTCTGGAAATTCTGGCAATAGCCGTTGATCTCAAGTATACCTGTGCAATTTATTCCCAATCTTTCCTTCAGCCTGCCTGCAAGAGAGGGATCGAAGTACCTGTTGACTGTACTTACTACAATACCGGTATTGCCCAGCTTCCTTACAGATGTGTCCCTGAGGCTTTTTCGCACGGACCCGCCGGTAAGAATCGATCCGGTGATCACCGCAGTAAGGATAAGGATGATAAGCACAAGGTACAGCAAGCCGGTCTTACCATGGGAAAGAGATCTTCTGACAATATGCAGCAGAGAGAGTTTCATAAACGGTTTCAGGGATTGTCATCCAGGATAAGTGTACCCTCCGAGAACTTCATTTTTATGCTCATTTTTCCTGCAAGGCTTGCCGAGTGGGTTGCAAGTATGATTGTAATTCCAAACTCCCTGTTCATTTCTGTAAGGATGTTCCCAAGATTCTCTGCATTTTTTCTGTCAAGCGATCCGGTAGGCTCATCTGCCAGTAACAGAGAGGGCCTGTTGACCAGCGCCCTTACAAGTGCTACCCGCTGAGCTTCCCCGCCCGATATCGTGAAAGGGTATTTTTCGGAAAGATCTGATATCCCGGTCTTTTCCATCATTTTAAATGCATCATTTGCTTTTTCAGTATACTCAGCCTCAGATAGCTTTGAGGCCATCAATGGCAGCAGGACATTTTCCTTCACTGTCAGATATGGCAACAGAAGGTGATCCTGGAAAATAAATCCAATGTTCTTATTCCTGTACGAGGCCGATTGTTCTGCATCGTATTCAAGAATCTTGTTGTTCCTGAAAATGATTTCGCCCTTATCGGGGCTGTCAAGCAGACCTATGATGTTCAGGAGAGTTGTCTTTCCTGAACCCGATGGTCCTGACACAGAAACAGAATCACCTTCATTTACATTAAGGCTGAGATTATTCAGGACAATTCCCCTCTGAGGGAATGACTTGGTGATATTAATGATCCTGAGCATTTTAAACCAGATTTGAATAAATCTCAGACAGGTTTACGGACATCCTTTCAGGCGACAGGTTTTCGGCCACACCTTGCATTCCCTGAGAACTGAGCCTCGTACGCAGCTCTCTGTCAAGCAACAGCTTACTTAGGTTGACAGATAGTTCGGAAACAGTGTCAGGTGAATAGACAATACCGCCGCCGGTTTTACCTAAAATTTCCGGGAAAGCGCCGGTCGCTGGTTGAACAACCGGAACTCCCGCACAATTAGCTTCAAGGATGTACAATCCATATCCATCAATCTTTCTGACAGGTACACTCATTATATCTATATTCCTGAAGAATTCCCGTTTGGCATCTCCATCGAACTCCGGGTAAATTTTGATTGATGCAGATTGTCCCTGTTCCCTGATCTTGCGGATCTGTTCTTTAATGAATTGCTTGTCTTCACCTGTATAGCCGCCGCAGACATGCAGGGAGAGATTCTTAAAGTCTTTGGCTTTTTTGAGTTCGAGAAATGCATCGACCATTTTATCAAATCCGTTCATGCTGTTTACCCTGCATAGGTATCCTATTGAAGGCGAGTGGGGATTTTCCTGCTTTTCGGCCGTGCATCCTGAGTAGAATCCCAGGGGCACAATCCGTATGTTGCTTCCATCAAGGCCTGTTTTCTGAATGAATAAGTTCCTGTAGTAGTTGCTTGGGGTTATGAAAGTATCTATATATCTGGCTTCAGCAGCGATCATTTTCCAGGCTTTGGTCCTGAAAGGTTCCGCCATCACTTCAATCCAGTCATCCTCATTCAGAAGTGAGCAGACGATTTTCACATCCAGTCTCCTTTTTATCTGGCGTGCCAGACCGATGATAAGTGCATTTGACAGGTGAATGATGTCAGGTTTTCCGTTGCGTGTAAGGTATTTTACAAGCCTGTCCACCTCATAACGACGAAATGCATTGTCGCCTTCGATCATATTAAGTGTAAGGTCCTCGAGACCTTCGGTACTTGTTGTACCTGAAAACCTTGAAGCCAGCTTTAGCATCGGTCCCGTGTCCAGGACTTTGTCAAGCCAGCCTGGCATTTTGCTCAAAAAATGAACCTTTTCTCTCAGGTACATTGAGATCGCACCAAAAAAGACATGACTGTCAAGTTCATTCCCGGTACTTTTCCTGTCGGGCGGCAGATAGAGAGGAATAGCTTCCGATGTAATTCCCGGAACCTTCCTGATAGCACGGACAAACAGCATATCCCTGTAACAGTTCCCGCAATAGAAGGAACCTCCGGATCCTGTAATTAAATAGACTATTTTCATATCAATTGTTCTCTCTTACTCCCCTTCTCACCCGGGAGAAGGGGCCGGGGGATGAGGTTATTTTACCCCAAAAGCCATTAACCTTCCGTCTTCAGCAAGAATGTAAAACCTGTCTTTAACAACTGCCGGAGAACTGCTCACGGCAGCACCTGCATTGAAGTTCCACAGTTTTTTTCCGTCTGCAAGACTGAGGATAAATATGTTCCCGTCCGTGCTTCCGAACAACACCTTCGAAGAGCTGACCACTGCAGAGCCCGTTATCCTGCCGTTTGTCCTGTATTTCCACACCTGCTTTCCCGTAATTATGTTGTAACAATAGAGATATTTATCCTCGTTGCCAATCAGCACTACATTTTTTCCGACTGCAGGAGTCGCAAGGAATGCACCTGAACCTTCATTAGCAGGGACCACCCAAAGTAACTTCCGTTTATTAAAATCAAGGCAATAAAAATTGCCATCATAATCACCAAAGAATGCCCTCCCTTCTGAAAGGGCAGGGGATGCGGCTATATAAATGCCGATCTGTACAGTGTCTTTTTCTTTACCGGTGACCTGATCGGTCATTCTTACTATTCCATCACATCCTGCAAATAAAATCGTGTTGTTGTAAACTGCCGGGGCTCCATTGACGTAATTATTAGTCTCAACCTTCCAGAGCAGTTTGCCGGTTGCAGGGTCAACGCAATGAAGATAGTAATCATAACTGCCCACAACGATGCCGGAACGATTTCCTGAAGACCAGGAATTTGCTGAGCCGGCGATTTGATTATCTGTCCTGTAAGACCATAAAAGCTTGCCTGTTAATTTATTAAAAGCCCGCAAAACTCCATCGGAAGAGCCGGCTATTACCTTATCAGAAAAAACCAGCGGGGGCGATTCGATAGAGTTGCCACATTCATATTTCCATTTGAGCTTCCCGTCAGAAGTAACTGCAAAAAGAGTCCCTTTTTCATTGCCAAAAAAAACAAGCCCTTCACTGATAACAGGCGAGGATTTGGTAATGACCCCGCTCCTATAAACCCATGAAACATATGGTGTTGACGGGAATTCAAAAGCGGTATAGCCCGACAGATCATTCTTTCCCCTGAAGACCGGCCAGTCATTGCTCTGAGCCTGCAACCGGATGACAATAAAGAGAAAAGGTAATATTTTGCTAAAAAACCTCATATAAACTTTCCGGATTTCTGCATATTTTAAGGATCGTCCTTTAATTTCCCAATTAGTTTCACCACTAAATCCCCCTGAGGCTTCGCTCATGTCAGGCCTGAAGGGGACTTTTGGCTGAGGGTAAAATCCCTTTTAGGGGGAATGGGGTAAAATATACCTATTTTTCTGCAATACAGTACAAGTTTTGCCTTCCCCTTATGTAGATTCTGCCTTCTGAAAATACCGGTGTGCAATCTGTGTTTTCTCCAAGAGATGAGTTGCCAGCGATTTTAAGCTTGCCCGCTGCTTCGACTATATGCATTATACCTGTACGGTCAAGCATCCAGACCTTATTATCAGCGACCATTACAGAGGCATAAAATGGATTTCCGAAATAATGTGTCCACAGGGTATCACCCTTTTCGGCATTGTAGCACGCAGCGTCACCGTTTCCTGTTGTTATGAAAAAGAAATTTTCCGTTGCAGCAGGGCTCGATACATCAGATGTATACGTATTATCCTGCCAGACAGTCGCACCGGTTTTTCCGGGCTTGAGAGCAATTATACTGTAATAATCGGTAACTGCGTATACCAGTTTGCTGTTTGCTGCCAGGGAAGGGGCAACATCACCTGATACTCCCGGGAGGCTCCAAAGTTCCTGTCCGGTTACAGGATCATACGATGACACGTTGGGGTTCCCGTTTATGAGAAGCTGTGGCTGACCATCATATGTTGCAAGGACAGGTGATGAATTTACAGGCCGTCCTTGTCTTTGAGTTTCCCATTTCTGCTCACCGGTGGCTAAGTCAAAACCCAAAAGGGATAATTTATTCTGGCTGTCATACTGGACAAGCAATAATTTACCATATATCAAAAGTGAAGCAGAATATGCATATGTTCCATGAGGTACACCTACATTTTTCCCCCATTTAAGCTTCCCGTTATGATCGTAGCAAACAAGATTTCCATTACCGAATACCGCACAGATCACATCCTTGTTAACTGCTGCAGTCGGAACCGCCATCCCGGCTTCGGTATCCGATTCGGGTATTTCTGCTGATGCTCCGGGGAATCCGGTTCCGGAACCTGACCATAAGATCTTACCATTGTTTTTATCGATGCAGTATAATTCAAAGTCAGCGCCTTCAGCACCTGTAATGAATAACCTGTCTCCCCAGATAACCGGTGAGCTCTTCCCCGGTTTGGGATTGGGGATTTTCCATTTGATATTCTTCCCATCAGTTCCGTTCCATTCTGTCGGAAAGCCTGTTCCGCCGGCAATTCCAAGGCTTCCTTCACCCCTGAAAAACGGGAAATTAACATCTCCCGGAAGATTTGCTATTACAGGAGTACCTGAAACTTCTTTGGCTTCAGGTGCCTGAGAAGTCTTTCCCGGAGCAGGCAACTCCTTCCTGAGCGCAAAGGAAGAAACCAGGGCGATTATGGCGATTGCAACTGCAGATATTATAAGGTAGCGACGGTTTTTTTCCCTTTCAGAATTAATATCCGGTCTGTCGGGACGCAGTGAACGGGCAGGCTTTTCGCTACCGGCGACCAGCCTCTGGAACAGAACGAAAATGAAGGCTCCGGCAAGAAGAAGATAGGAACCGGTCTCAACCTGCCATCTTGACGAGAAATAAGCTTTCCTTGCCATCAGATCGATCGCCCGGACCTGTTCGGCCTTATCCCTGTTTTCAGGATCCTTATCAAACTGATCCTTGACAGACTGAATTGAAGGACTGTTTATCGGATCAAGCGTCTTTAACTGTACCAGGCTGAAGATCATTGTGATGGCAACGAAAAGAGTGAATATACCAGCCGCCAGGCTGATACTTTTGAAAATTCTGATTTCTTTCTCTGAAAACTTCATCGTTTAAGCTTTTACCTTGACTGGACAAAATTTGAAGCATTTGCCGCAACTGTAACACCGCCCTCGGTCAGGTTCATACTCAGTCCTTACATTCCTGACTGTTGGCATAAATAAAAAGATTCCGAGCGAGAGGCCAAGGAAGATCCCAACCCATGGGGCTCCCTTTCTGAACCTCTCAATGATCAAATGTTCCTCATTGAATAATTCATCTTCAGTCTTGCCGGAGGAGAAGAAAGCCACTGCAGCTTTTGAAGACGCTTTAATGCCCTTTTCCTTTTCAAGCCTGATCTCCTTTGCAAGTCTTACATTCTTGTTCATGCCTGAAAGCACCGGAGCAAGGTTGTAAAGGAAAACAGCACTTCCGAAAGCAAGAATGAGTATTATTAATAAATACTTCAGTGAGCCTTTCCATTTATTAACCGGTTGCTCTACAGATGCAGGAGCGGGATCTGACTGCAGGATGGCATCGTAAGGGCAGCCTGATTCACACAACCGGCAAATCCTGCAGTCAGCAGGTGTAATAGTAACGTGTTTTAAGGAGAACCTTGAGAATATATTCTGCAAAACTCCATAAGGACACAGGTACCTGCAGTAAGGACGGTTTACGAAGATCCCGACAATGAGAAGAAGAGACCCGAATATAATCATTGTATATGGGGCGTCGATCCTGAACATGCCGACAAACGGATCGAAGCGGCAAATTGCGAATTCACTCCCGGTTGCGGCAAAAAGGATTGCAAGACCAAGGTACACAAAGGGTATGGCACCGAGAACTGCTTCTACTTTCTTTGGGACCTTGATCTGCCTGAATCCGGTTAGCTCCTGGATTGCACCCATAGGGCATACTCCCGCGCAGAAAAGTCTTCCTGAGAATAATGCGAATGCCAGCGGAATCAGGAAAAACAGGAGTGCGGAGAGAGGAATTGAGTAATTTGAATTGAAGAGTGCAAGAGATACATTCTGTATAGAACCGATTGCACAAATGCAACCCTGCCTGTAGAATCCGAAATAACCAAGTGAAAATGCAGAGACCCACAGTATCCCCTGTCTCGATCTTTTAACTACTGCCATCCAGTAGGTGACCACCAGAGCAGCAACCAGGACCGCTACATCCATATATTCCCACATCGGCCCGCGCTGGTTCAGAAGTTGCCGTTCAGGGAAGGAATAACCGCTTTCAAATTCCGGCCTTGGAAATCTCTGCTCCTGAGCAAAAAGGACCGAATGCCAGATGAGCAAAACTCCAATTATAAAATAAGGAAGGTATTTTTTGATTTTCCAGATCATCAGTATTCTGATTTAACAACTGACATTTTCTTCTCCTGTCGTGTATTTTCTACGGAAAGTAGCTTCCTGTTTCTTTCTTGACCGCACAACTGCAAGAGGAACTACCCTGGGTGTGCCTTTTAGTTCTTTCCTTACATAGGGTCCATCTGCAGGTACCCTGACCACGGCATCAGACGGGCATCCCCGAGCAATTGAACACTGGTTGCAATTTAGGCAGAGATTATGCATTATCTGGAGGTACAACGATCCGTTCCCAAAATCGTAGCATCCCTTAACGCACTTTGAACACCCGTCACAGAGTTTTTCATCGATCGTATATTCGAAATAGGGCTCCTCCACAAACTTGCGTTTTATCGCACCGGTAGGACAAAGCTGGTCCTCTGCTGCTGTGCTGTACTTTTTGGCACCCTGACGAAGAAATCCGGGACAGAAATCGCAGTAACCGCACATCTGAAATGCGTTCGTGCACTTTACAGCTGATGGTGTCATAATGCATAAGGTTCTGCATTGCTCACAGAATGTGCATTTATACGGATCTATCTGCCATACATATCCTTTAGCGTCTGCTTTCTTTGAGAGCACTATTGGCAAGGCAAGAACAGGAGCTGCCATTGCAATCCTGCCGACAGTCCTGACAAAATTCCGCCTTGTTCCGGCTTTCGGTCTTTCTTCTGACATAATTACCTTTGTAAGAATATTGAACAATCAGTTTTACCGGAACAAATACCTTTGCCCGGGCAGGATGAACAATCGCTGCCTGTTACAACTTTGTTTCCCGTAATAAGCGCAATTCCGGCAAGCAGGCCAAAAAGCACATAACGAATAATTCTTTTTACAAAATCAGCCCTGTCCATATAATTCATTTATTTAATAAACCGCATCCATTCCCTCCGGGGAGGGAATCTTAGAGCTTCTTTCCTATATCAATGCACACCATATTCCTTGAATCCCTCAGTATAAGGTATCTGCCTGCAAGTGCCATTGGGCTCCAGGCATCAATAGCATCCATTATTTTGTGGCTAGCCAGCTTTAATGCTTTTGAACCATCAATCCTGAAAAGGTACAGTGTCCCTTCATCATCAAGAAGATATAATTTACTTCCGCTCAGGATAAACGGCCCCATTCCTTTTCCGAACCTGGTTTCCTTTCCACTTGACCAGACAGGAGTTATAACGTCGGATTTGTTATAGCAGACCAGCTGCCCTTTAAGAGGACCAGCATTTTCAGGCAATACCGCCCATAGCTGATTGCCGTACATTATAGGTGTTTGCTGCTCGCTTGCAATTCCTCCTGAAGACTTATGCTGATCGCTGACAGCTGCTGTATAACCCGATCCATTAAAGGTTATTTTAATTCTTGCACCTCCTGCACCATAACTTCCGAAAACAAGAAATTCGTCATTACCCAGGGAGACAGGGGAAGAGACAGTAATTGAAGGGCTCCATTCAGTCGTTTTCCACAATAATTTCCCTATGTCGTCACCTTCTGCAGAAACTCCGCAGACTCCACCAAGTGCAGCATATACATACATCTTCTTACCGTGGATAATCATAGGCATGATTGAAGTGTGTGACATTCTCAATGAATCACGGTTAGGGGTTTCCCAGGCTACCTTCCCGGTGGCGCAATCAACCCCTATCATCAGGGCTTTCCCTCCGGGAGCGATTATTGCCATGTCATGATCAATAAGGGGACACTGTCCACAATAAAAATCAGGAGTTATTTTCCCCTTAACAGTTCCCGGAATCCCGTATTCCTTTTCCAGATCTTTTGTCCAGAGAAGATTGCCATTAACCGGATCGACACACATAACATGTGATCTCGGACCTATCGTTACGACATATTTATCGGTTACTGACGGAATTGTACGGGAATATCCATGATTTCGCTTGAATTCAACAGTATACCATCTTCTCCATAGCTCGTTTCCCGATTTAAGAGAAAAGCACCTGAGCATATCGGCTTTTCTTTTTTCATTATAATCGAGAACGTATACCCGGCCGTTCATAACTGCCGGACCGGCATAACCTTCCCCGAGAGATACCTGCCATCTTACCGGAGGACCAGAGGTATCCCATTCTTCGGCCAGCGGTGTCTGATCCTTGCTTATATTATCGTAGTCCGCGCCCCTGAATCGCGGCCAGCTTCCCGGTAATACCTCATCAATTTTATTAAGTGTATCAAAGTTTTTGCCGATAACAACCGAGTCCGAAACCTGCTTCTGAGGGGGACGGTTATCCATTCCCGGGACTCTTTCGACCACCTTGTAAGAGGGTACAGCAGAGATCCACCACAGGAATGCGGCAACGAAAACTACAATTGCAGATCCGATTATAACTCTATTCCTGCTGATTGATGACATGCAATTGCCAATTGATGTTTTTTACTTTGTGGATCTGTTGGTCTTCTCAGTGCAGCAAAAATATAAAGAACTTAGAAATAGGTCCAAAGAAGAAACACAGAGTTCCACAAAAAGAGGTTAAGAATTAACTTGCTTTTATGTTATAAACTGCCAGGTAATCACCGTGCCTCAGGAAAAGTCTTCCTTTATTTATCACAGGGTGAGCCCAGTACGGGCCTGTACCCTTGGTGACTTTGAATGAGCTTATTATGTCAAGCTTTTCAGGATCAGGCCTTACAAGCGCTACATTTCCTCCTTTTTCCTCATAAAGATAAAGAAGTCCGTCATTTGCGATAATCGATCCTTTGTTGTTCCAAAGAGTGATCCACATAGTTTTGCCTGTGGTCCAGTCAACACAGATCCACCTGCCCATATTGTTATTGTCGTGAGTGGAACTGTAGATATAATTCCCGATCAGTACCATTCCTCCGACATGAGGATTGATATCAGGATTTTTCCAGACCAGTTCTGGATCCTTCCCGTCGAAATTTATCTTTATCTTGGCTGAAGTCTGTCCGTATCCATTTGCAGCAAAAAGGAAACCATCCCTGTAAATCGGCGTCTGAATATAGTTTTTTTCACCTTTCTTGTCAGCATTGACAGATGCAAAATTGAATTTCCAGAGGATCCTGCCGTTTGACGCATCCACGCCGATTATCCATGTCGGGGTATGTGTTATGATAATTTTGGTTCCATTATTTTCAATAAGAAGAGGATTTACGTATTGGGCACCTTCGTTTAATGAAGGAGCTTCCCATGCAACCTTCCCGTCCTCGGTATTGAAAGCAACCATGGCTGCCATACCTCCCCCGGGAGTCACAACCACTTTATTGTCGACAACGACTGGCGATTCGGTGATTCCAAACCTCGGAACGTTTGCATTGTATTTCTTGTAATAATCTACTGTCCACAAGATCTTGCCTGCGGTGGAGACACACGATAATTCACCAGATCCGCTTACAACGAAAACCTTCCCCTGGTAAAATGTTGGAGTACAACGGCTTTCAGGAGCGCTCTGGACTTTTGACATAGTGCCATATTCAATGTCCCATAATTTCTTTCCGTTTTGTGAAAAAGCTGTTAAAACATCTTTGTCACCCCTGATGCCGGTTATATAAATTGCATCATTGGTAATAGTCGCACTGGAATAGCCCAACCCAATGCCATTGGCTTCCCAGATCAAAGCCGGTCCGTTTTCCGGCCATGATTTAAGCAGTCCTGTTTCATTGTAAATACCTGTTCTTCCTGGTCCTCGCCATCCGATTTCCTGTCCGTAAAAACTGGCGGAGGTCAAAAGAAGTACCACGGCAATAGCAATCTTTATAAGATTATTCTTCATGATATTGTTATGTTTTTAGATTAAGGTCTGCAATATAGGAAAATGATCTAAACAAACTTCTGAATGATGATTTAGAAGGCCTCTTTTTTTAGGAAAATTGACTTTTTTAACAATATTTAATGATTTTCGGGATCGGGCCCGGGTGTATTTCTTCACACTCTTGGTAACAATATTGTCAGGTCCATTTTACATGAGCATTATCCCCTTCCAGTGGTGTCGAAGAAAAAGTAATTTTTAATCCTGCCTGCCAGCAGGATTTCCGGATTTCGACTTTTTCTGTGGCCCCGGTTTATTTTGTATTTCCACTCTTCGCCTTTGCGCGGCATAGTTGGCAGCGCCTCCGCAGAGTAGCTTTAGCGCTCGCGAAATATTTTGGCGTCCGATGGTATCCATTTGTGCCTCCGCTAAAGCTTCAGCGACACGCGGACACCTGAGCAATGTGAGGGAAATTAAAAGGGGTAAAAATATAACAGATCAGTACAGTCTTTCCCCTAGTGCGGCTTTCAGCCTGTAAATGCTTGCTGCATAGTCGATTCTGGCCTTGAGGAGCATTAACCGGCTTTCAGATACATTTGTGTTAGCATCAAGCAGGTCAAGGTTTGTTA
>JAUZNW010000180.1 GCA_030706785.1 Bacteroidota bacterium
GGATGTAATCATGGCGGCAGAGCCAGATCTGATGAAGAGCTGATGAGGCTGGCGCAAAAGATCTGTGAAAGGAATATAATCCTTGATTCACATATAGACTGGCCGGATTGGTTACTTTATAATCACCAGGATATCTCAGAAAAAACGACAAATGGTGATTTTGATCTGGTCAGGGCCAAAGAAGGCGGATTGAATGCTGTCCTTTCTGTTGTATATATCGATCCGAAATACGGGGTTGACAGCGGCCGCATCATGGTCGATTCAATGCTGAATATTATACATTATTATCCTCATAAATACCCTGATAAATTTGCCATGGCATTCACTCCGGGGGATGTCAGAAAGAATTTTGACAGGAATTTATTCTCGTTAATACCCTGCCTTGAAAACGGCTCTCCTGCCGGGAATGACCTTGCATACCTTGAATATCTTAAAAAACAGGGGATTGCATATGTAACACTTTGTCATAGCAAAAGGAACCAGATATCCGATTCCAGTTTTGATCCTGACAGGACATGGAAGGGTCTGAGTCCTGAAGGCCGGGAATTCATAAAGAAAATGAACCAGCTGGGAATAATGATTGATGTGTCGCACACTACCGACAGCACTGTCGCTCAGGCTTTGAGGCTGTCCGACGCTCCGATAATTGCTTCTCATTCATCATGCAGATATTTCGTCCCCGGTTTTGAAAGGAACCTTCCTGATGGCCTGATCAAAGGAATTGCAAAAAAAGGTGGTGTTGTGATGGTAAACTTTGCTGCAATGTTCCTTGATTCGACCTGCATGAAAAATACAAATATTCTCAGGGACTCCCTGAATTCACTGGGTCTGTCCTATGACTCCCCGGAAGGGACTGTATTTATAGAAAAATTCGGACGGGCCCGCCAGCTGTTCCCCGATTCCAAACGGCTTGTTGACCATATTGAACATATTATCCATATTGCCGGGATTGACTATGTCGGACTGGGCTCAGATTTTGACGGGATAGGACCATCCAAGCCATCAGGTGTGACCGATGTATCGGACTATCCGGTAATAGTAGCCGAATTGCTCAGGCGCGGTTATTCTGAGAAAGATATAGCCAGGATACTCTCAGGAAATTTCCTTAGAGTATGGGATGAGGTGCAGAAGGCTGCCGGTCACCTCGGTCCGGGAGGGCAATAGGTCCTTAAATAATTTGTGAACAGTGTTTCAAGATGCCCGGTTGTCCCTTCGCCCTCATAAATACCATGGGTGCGGTTCGGGTAGGGCATGAACTGGAACTGTTTGTTGTATTTGATAAACTCGTTCACAAGCATTTCGGCATTCTGGTAATGCACATTATCGTCCCCGGTCCCATGAATATAAAGCAGATTTCCTTTAAGATTTTTGGCATAAGTGACCGGTGAACCCTTCACGAAATCCTCCATGTTCTCTTCGGGAAGCCCCATGTAACGCTCCTCGTATATATTATCATAAGTAAGCAGGTTTGTGACGGCAGCGATCGCTATTCCAGTCTTGTATATTTCCGGGTACTGCAGCATTAGATTGCATGTGGCTGATCCGCCGCCGCTCCATCCCCACACTGCTATCCTGTCGGGGTCAATAAAATCCCATTTCAGGATTTCCCTTGCTGCCATAGCCTGATCACGAATGTTAATCTGTCCCACATTCCTGTAAATAGCCTTTCTCCAGGCTCTTCCTTTGGGTGCAGGCGTACCGCGATTATCAAGCGACATATAAATATATCCGTCTTCGGCCATATCTCCGAGATATAATCTGTTCCTGCCGACGCCAAAATAATCGGTCACGGTTACACCAAAAGGTTCTGTATAAACATAGAAAACAACCGGGTACTTCTTTGAAGGATCGAAATTTTTGGGCTTAGCCATCCATCCGTCCATTTCAACATTGTCAGCCGTCTTTATTTTGAAGAACTCAATATTCTGTACTGAGATGAGGGAATCGAGCCTTGCCATGATACTCTTTTTTTCATTCAGGGGCTTATGATCGGGAAGGGAAATGAACTCACCATAAGGCCTGGTAAAATAATTTGAGAATGAATGCCAGGCATAACTTCCGTTGGGGGAAATTGAATAATCATGAGTCCCCTTCAGCGCGGCAGGACTTACCATCTCAGCCTTTCCGGGACGGTTTAAACTTACACGATAGAGGTACTTTTGCGTGGCATTTTCAGGAGAAGCCGTAAAATAGACAAAGCCTTTCTTATGATCTATACATTTGAACTCCATCACATCATAATTGCCTTGGTTGAGCAGTTTTTCAGGTTTCCCGTCCAGCGGGACCTGGTAGAAATGACGCCACCCGTCTTTTTCAGAAGCCCATAAGATACTTTTGGATTCGTTGAGCCAGGTAAAGTCATTTATGAAGTCCACCGTGTAGACATTTTTCGGTTGATAAATATCCACCCAGGTTTCATCAGTCTCTTCCTGGATCAGAACTGAACTACCTGTTGATTTATCTGAAATAAAAAGCCTTGAATTGTTCTGTTTACGATTGAGCTGCTGAATGAGAAGATTGCCTGAAAATGGTATAAACTCCATCCTGACAATGTAATTCTCAGACGGATCTCCGGGGATGTTCAGCCAGGTGGTTACGGCATCTTCAATATTTACCACTCCCAGCCTGACCGAAGAGGGTTTCTGGCCGACTTTGGGATATTCAATAGGAATTACCCGCGAATAGATCGAATCAGTATTGTTTATCAGATAATACTTCCTGATTTTGCTGGCATCAACCTGCCAGTAAGCTATTGACCTGCTGTCGGGGCTCCACCGGAATCCGTCGCGGCAGGCAAATTCCTCCTCATACACCCAGTCGAATGTCCCGTTTATCAATGTCGTCGAGCCATTGATTGTCAGTGGTTTAATCTGTGAAGTCGCCAGGTCTTCCACATAAATATTGTTCCTGCTGACATAGGCAACCGATTTTCCATCCGGAGAAAATTTTGCGAACATCAGCGATGAGGCGGGTAAAGTCCTGCCAATCTTATTCAGTGATCCGGTTTTAACATCGAAGACCCAGTAATCACCTCTGGTGTTCAGCCTCCAAACTCTTCTTGTATTTGTAAAAAGCAGCACCTTTTGCTGATCAGCAGAAAAGGTGTAATAGTCCGGACTGAGGGGAGCAGTGCTACCTTTGGGTGTCAGCTGTGCTATTGTTAGAATAACTTTCGGCTTATTGTCCGGAAGAGTGTACCGGACAAGTTCATCATTCTTGATGTCATAATAGGAATTTCCGTCGGTTGACCATTTGATTTCCCCATACTGGGTGGTGGCATTTACTGATATTAATATCAGCAATAATGAGAAAGAAAGGATTCTCATGAATAACCTGTGTTCAGGATTGATTACTGGTTTCATATTCATGGTTTCAGGTTGATATTATGTATTATATCAAAATTAAGATGAATTAATTTATTTCCAAATGAGGAATTAAGAGCTTACCTGACTATTCTTTTACTTTCTTTTGGAGGAGGAAAGAGATGAACAGACTATCTATGGGTAAGCTATAAAGCATCTGCGAAGGTTAAGCTTTCATTTCTGGAACCCTTCATGGAGAGTAAGTAAACAATAAAAAAAAATACTTTTATGAATTTTTAACCATTTCCTATGGAACTTAGAGAAAAGTATGGCAGGAACGCTCTGGTGGCGGGAGCATCGGAGGGGATCGGAGCTGCATTTGCAGATTATCTGGGCTCAAGTGGTATGGACCTCATTCTTGTAGCAAGGAGGCTGGAACCATTGAAGAATCTCGCCGGCTCACTGAAGAATAAATATAATGTAGGTGTAACATGCATCCCGTGTGATCTCTCAGAATCAAACTCCATTGAACTATTAAAAGCTGAGCTGAATGGTATGGAGGTCGATGTGCTGGTTTACAATGCAGCCCTCTCTTTTATTGGTCCTTTTATAAAAAACAAGGTGGAGGATCACCTCCGGCAGTTAAGATTAAATATTATTACTCCGCTGGAAATGCTCCATGTGTTTGGTGAAAAGATGCTTGCAAGCGGACAGGGAGCAGTAATTCTGATGACCTCCCTGTCCGGATTCCAGGGCAGCGGCAACCTTTCGGTCTATGCTGCAACTAAAGCCTTTGCAAGGATTATCGGGGAGAGCCTCTGGTATGAATGGAAAAACAAAGGTGTTGATGTAATTGCATGTTGTGCTGGTGCCACAGCCACTCCGGGATATATCAACAGCCGACCTGAGACCATGGGATGGCTTAATCCCAGGGTTCAGACTCCGGAAGAAGTTGTCTGCGAGTGTTTTAAATATCTCGGGAAGCAACCATCGTTCATTTCAGGAAGAGGAAACAGAATAGCCTCCTTTTTTATGCAAAAAGTTCTGACGCGTAAAATGGCGGTCAGTATTATGGGAGATACAACAAGGAAAATATACCGGATACGGGATTAATACAGGTATGGTATGATACGGTATGGAACTTTTTTCCTGTACTGTAACCAGAGATCACCATATTTAAGTGAACAGCGCCTGTCATCATCAACCTGCCGGGAAAAAAGCAGGAGGACATAATATATCGGATAGAGCCAGGACCAAAAAAGTGCAGGGTATCCGGTGCAAAGGACAATAGCTGAAGCCATTAGTATTTCACCCAGATAATTTATATGCCTGCTCATGCCCCAGAATCCGTTTACAAGAAGTGATTGGCTGCCGTCTGTAATGGCTTCCGGCCTGATCCAAAGGAATCTTTGGCCAGGACGCGTCTTGAAGTAATACTTCTGAAGGTTAGCGCCTCGGGAAAACATCCAGCCCATTAGAAAAATGAGGACATATAAAGTAAGAAGCCAGGGGGGAGTGAGCGCGGAAGGCTTTTCGACCGTAGCCCAGAGTGGCATGGCATAAAAGTAAGGATAGAAGACGAGACATCCCCAGCCAAGCTTGAAGCCGATCTTTTCTGCAAACAGATCGTAAGTGTAAAGGTGGACTTCTTCATAAATGAGATAATCAACCACAAAATAAGTCATCAGCACGGCTGGTAATAAAAAACCTGCAGAGGCCATTTCACCATATATCGAGATGTGATGGGCCGCAAAACTCAGAACATTCAGTTCTAGCATGATCGCTCCGGTGAGGTAAAGCCACATTTTGATGTCAACCCTGCCTTTTACTACCTGGAGATTTTCCACTCTTCCAAGGAAGAGATCTGAAATAAATGACTTTTTAACAGGTGTATAAGGCAGAACCAGTGCCAGTGTAAAAATTATCCCGAAAATACAGGCTCCCGCAAGCCCATACCAGCGGAATTCATAAAGCCAGTCAAAAGGAATTAACTTATAATATCCTGACAAAAACCAGATCAGGACAACAGCCATGAATACCAGAATGCCGTTTAAATGATATTTCATTTTCTCATCAGATCCTGGTCGATTGATGTACCCGGTCAGCCATCTTCCGGGCAGCAAGGCATTTAGAATGAAGATCAGTGCTGAGATGATGAGAGGGGCGAGAAATCCTGATAATTTTTCCATGGGAAACAGGTATGATTTAAAGATAATATAAAATCTCTTACTTAATTTTTATGCTTTACGGCTCCTGAAATGAGTTTTTGGATTACCTTTCTGTCTGTTATAAGAGTTTTGCAGCAACCAGATTATTCAATCATACCTATGAAGAAGTTAATTAATATTTTATTATCCCTGCTTTTACCGGCTTCACTTTATTCGATGGGATTCGGGCTGTTAGAGCGGCCGGGAGATCAACAGGCACTAGACTCATCTTCCGGGTCGGTCATCATCAGGAAGTGCACGGATTTCCAGGTTAAAGGCGATGGAAGCTCGGAAGCCTGGAACAGAACTGAGTGGATAAAGATTTCTCCTCAGGGTAATAATCCGGGTTTATATGAAACAAAAGCCAAGGTCCTTTATTCATCAACGGGTCTCTATTTTTTGTTCATGTGCGAGGATAAAAAGCTGACATCGACAATGAAGGCAGATTACCTTAACCTCTGGGAAGAGGATGTTGTTGAAGTATTTCTGTGGCCTTCCGAAGATTTCCCGGTTTATTTTGAATATGAGATCTCCCCTATGGATTTTGAACTGCCGATAATTGTTCCGAATTACAAAGGGAAGTTCCTTGGCTGGCTTCCATGGAACTATGAGGGAGATAAAAGAACCAGGCATGCTACAAGTGTTATAGGTGGAGAAAAGAAAAGCGGAGCAAATGTTGATGCATGGATGGCCGAGTTCTTTATTCCATACAAGTTGCTGACCCCGCTGCCGAATGTGCCCCCGCAGTCAGGCACAAGATGGAGGGCAAACCTGTACAGAATCGACCATGACAGCGGAACTGCCCTCTTTGCATGGCAGAAAACCACCCGCACCTTTCATGAATATGACAGGTTCGGGACTTTCATCTTTGAATAAAGGCTTCAGGCTGCAGGCCTGTGTGCGTAAGAGTAGTAAGTTGTGCACATTTCCTTTATCCCATCCTTATAATAGGTAGGCTTGATGCCAAACCGCTTTACAAATTTCGATGAATCAAAGAAATAATCACGGTCATCCTGATATATCATTTCAGGCATCTCTTTCATAACCGGCATGAAGAGCCCCAGCATCCTGATGATAAA
>JAUZNW010000181.1 GCA_030706785.1 Bacteroidota bacterium
CTGAAGAAGCACAGGCTCTTCTAAGGCCGTGTCCTTCAGAGATCCTCAAAGCCCACACAATCAGTAATCTGATAAATAACAAATCCGCTGACAGGAACACACCGGAGGTAATCCAACCCTATAAATGGGAAATCTGAGAACAGGCTCAAAAGCGAAGAGGTTCAAACTCGTAAAGGTTCCCAGTCACCGATCACCAGAATAGTTGAAAGGGTTGAAAGAGTTGAAATGGTTTAAGATCGCAAGACCGCAAGACCGCAAGACCGCAAGACTTATTGGGCTACAAACAGATAAGTCAGAGTCCCCTTCTGGATCCTCGGAGCGTTTAGGTTCGGTTCAAACCTTGAAATGAGAGCTGTTCCGACAGCGGTTTGCACAAGGCATTCATCAGTCGTTGAACTCTCGCTTTCAAGAACGCTGGCATTCTCGACAATGCCTCTCTGGTTAACATCAATAATCAGGACGATCTTTCCTGAGCCCTCACATTTATATATTGGTATAGGAAGGTATGTGTGATTACGTCCGGCGAGGTCATAATATATCCTTGTCGGTCCGTGGTAGTTGGCTGCCATCTTTTGAGATTCCATTTCTTTATCCTTCTCCTTATCCTTTTCAGACTTTTCCAGCAGATACTGGTCGTCCTGGGCACTCTGGCTGTTATCTCTCGGATTATCTATGTAATTATCTTTTCCCAGTTTCCCGCTTTTAATCAGCTCATCCTTAACCTGATTTATATAATCCTTTGCGTTGACCTTGACATCACTCTTGTTGGCAAGATTGCGGGCAATATTCAGCATTTCGGCTTCCTGTTGGAGCACATTTTCACCAGATGTCGGAGACAGTTGAACCGTTTTGGGGATTATTTTCTTCTCCTCGATGGCAGAAAATTCAATTTCAAACTTCTCAGCCTTCTTCTCTTTGGTCTTCAGAGAATAAAGCTTGAAAGACATAAAGATTATACCTGCTGTCAGATGTATTATTACAGTACCTAGAATTGCAATTATTTTGCTGCTGCTCCTCATCCTGATTTCTTCAATTTCCTCGCTTTGTGTTTGATTTTTGCAGGTTTTTCGGAAGGCTGGTTCTTCAGCAGGCCATTTTTCATGCCATTGATGAATTTGGCCCAGGCAAATGGATTAAGGAGGTTATTGATAGGATATTGTCCTTTGGTGGCAGTTGCGTTGAAATTCTGCTGCATTGCATACCTGTAACCTGCCTCGGGAGTAATCCTGACTCCGTTCAGGTTTGAAATCGCTGACTGGACCGAAGCTATGTTCTTGTTCATATTCTCTATCTCTGGCGCAACCGGTGTAGGAGTAGTCATATCCTTAATAAATTCACTGTAACTCTTCCACGGCATGACCACCACATTCTCTATTGGGATCGTGTCCTGGGCCAGGATAACATCCATAGTCAAGTGCCTTTCTTTGTAATCAACCGGCATTATAACAAACTTCTTTTTAAAACCAAGAGCTCTGAAAAATATTGTGTCTCCGGGAGTGCTTGTTATTGAATAAATACCTGATTTTCCGCTTAGAGTGCCTCTTTTAAGCATCAATGAGATAACACCTACATTCTGTAAAGGTTTATTCTCCTCGTCGGTTATAAGCCCGCTTACCTGGAAAAACCTTTCTTTTTCCTGGGCTTGACCATTTAAGAAAAAGAAAGGAATAATAAAAAGAAGTATGGTATATTTAAATCTGGTCAAATCTTTTTCCGGTAAAATTCATCACCCTGTTCTGTCTCCGGGCCTGCAAATTAAACATTATTGCCCGTAACAAAACAACATTTAACTAATTTTTAAATAAATTTCAAATTTAAAGTTAATCCGCTACTTTTATACTGGTTCATTTTAACCTTTAGTTCTGAAGATACCACAAATAACATGCAAAAGCTTCTTTTGTTAGGCGATGAAGCCATCGCCCAGGGCTCACTGGATGCAGGTCTGAGTGGAATGTATGCTTATCCGGGAACGCCTTCCACCGAAATAATGGAATATATTCAGGCATCAAGAGACGCTGTCGCCCGAAATGTTCACAGGGAATGGTCAGCAAACGAAAAGACAGCCCTTGAAGCAGGGCTTGGAATGTCGTATGCAGGGAAAAGAGCTATGGTTGCAATGAAACATGTAGGACTGAACGTGGCATCTGATCCGTTCATAAACTCTGCCGTAACAGGGATCAATGGAGGTCTTATTGTGGTTTCAGCAGATGATCCCTCGATGCATTCATCACAGAATGAGCAGGATTCAAGGTTTTATGGGAAATTTGCCTTTGTTCCCGTCTTTGAACCCTCAAATCAGCAGGAAGCTTATAATATGGTTTTCGATGCATTCGAGCTGTCAGAGAAATACAGAATTCCTGTTTTATTCCGGATCCCAACACGCCTGGCGCATTCCCGGTCTGCGGTTGGAAGGAAGCCTGCAGAACCTGAGAAGCCGTTTCATCTTCCGGCTGATCCTCGACAGTTTGTGCTATTGCCTGCAATCGCCAGAAGAAAATACAGGGAACTTCTTTCAACCTATGAATCACTGAAATACGATAACCGACTTTCAAAGTATAATATATTCAGGGACGGAAAAAACAGGAAGACAGGAGTACTTGCCTGTGGCATTGCATTTAACTATCTTATGGAGAACTTTCCGGTGGGGGAATGTGATTTCCCCGTCCTGAAAATCAGTGCATATCCCTTTACAAAGGACATAATAAAGGACCTTACCGGAAGGTGCGAGGAGATTCTGGTTCTTGAAGAAGGATACCCAATTGTAGAGGAAGGATTAAGGGGGATACTTGATGGGAATCTGAAAGTACTTGGTCGTCTTGACGGTGCCGTGCCTCGTGATGGAGAGCTCAATCCCGCAATTGTCGCCAAAGCCATGGGATTAAAAGTCTCCCTTTCATTTAAGGTGCCTGAAATTGTTAAAAACCGGCCCCCTTCATTCTGTAAGGGCTGCGGGCATGCTGACACCTTCATTGCAGTGATTGAAGCCCTAAAACCTTTTAATGGTGAAGGAGTATTTTCTGATATCGGTTGCTATACCCTCGGGGCGTTGCCTCCTTACAGCATAATTAATTCCTGTGTAGATATGGGGGCATCGGTTACAATGGCAATCGGAGCCGCCGATGCCGGCCTTCATCCTTCAGTAGCAGTGATCGGCGATTCGACCTTTACTCATTCCGGAATTACAGGCCTTCTTGATGCGGTTGCCAAAAATTCGGCCGTGACCGTAATAATATCTGATAATCAGACCACAGGTATGACCGGAGGACAGAAATCACTCGCAGACGGACGCCTTGAAAAGATCTGCGAAGGAATGGGTGTTCACAGTGATCACATCAGGGTAATAACACCCCTGCGCAAGAATCATAAGGAAAATGTGAAGGTGATGAAGGAAGAATTCGCGTATAAGGGTGTTTCTGTCATAATTTCGAGGCGTGAATGCATCCAGACCGCTGCCAGGAAGAAGAAAGCCGGAGTTTCAGAAAATAATGCCAAAGAATAAGCGGTATGAAAAGCGATATAATATTGTCCGGGGTAGGAGGCCAGGGGATCTTGTCGATTGCAGCTGTGATCGGTCGTGCAGCTGTCGATAACAACCTTTACCTGAAGCAGGCTGAGGTTCATGGAATGAGCCAGAGGGGAGGGGATGTGCAATCACACCTCAGGCTTTCTGACAAGCCTGTGGCATCCGACCTTATTCCACACGGGAAGGGGGATCTGATAATTTCTGTTGAGCCGATGGAATCCCTGCGGTATTTGCCATGGCTTTCATCAACAGGGTGGCTGGTTACGAATTCAGTCCCTTTTATAAATATTCCTGATTATCCTCCTATTGAAGATATCCTTAAGGAAATAAGGAAAATCAAGAACCACAGGATAATTGATGCAGACACCATTGCCAGGGAGGCGGGTTCATCACGCTCAGGAAATATGGTGATCCTGGGAGCTGCATCACCTTTCATCGGCCTTCCGTTTTCGAGCCTTGAAAATTCTGTCAGAAAGCTCTTTGAGAGAAAAGGGGAGGAAATCGTCGAGACTAACCTTAAGGCTCTCAGGGCCGGTCGTGACGCCACCTGATCTCAGAACTTAAATAATGCATTGATATAAATAGTTTCAGAGTTCTGTTTTTCAGTTGCATATGGATAGATTCCCTGATAGTCGAGGGCAATCTTCACATTTTCACTGAATGTATGCTGGATACCTAACACAAGGAAATCTCCGTCCATCAGGTAATTCCAGGGATTAATCTCTCCCTCGGGTATAACTGATGTGGAATAATCAAACCTCCCGAACAATTCAGTTTGTTTCAGTATTGTCACTGATCCTGTACCTGAAATCCCCCAACCATGGTGCCCCCTGTTCAGGTCGATGTTCGATTTATAAGTGCCCTCCGCCCCGATTGTGACTTTATCATTCCTGAAGCCAATAAATCCTAATATCAACGGTTGCCACAGTCCATTTACTCTTATTAAATCTCCGTAAATCCTTATAGCCAGGTAAGTTCCCGGTGTGATCGTTAATCCCAGCGATGGTTTAAGGCTGTTGTCAAGCTGAACATTTGTATAACCTTCCCCGTTCATAAGGGTAAAGTCAGCTTTGATAATATCATTTATCTGATAGTCGATTGCAAGACCGAGGTCTGCAACAAAACCGTATCCGTTTGCTGACTGGTAAGTAGTTGCTATGTATCTTTTTCCCCAGAATTTCTGCTGAAAATCAAACAAATGGGTACCTGTTATTCCATATGTGATTTTTAGTCCGCCGGAAGAATAATTTATTGATGCTTCCCTGAAATATGCATACCTTCTTGGCAGGGATCCGGGAGCTAAATCCTCCGGTTTCCCGACATTTACGATAATTGTTCCTGAAAAATTGTTTAACGATGGAAAACTGTACCCGAGATATGCCCTGTTCAGAGCAAATCCGGTGGCTCTGGAAGTGTCCGCCAGGTTTAAATGAAAATCAGTAAAGATCTCTGCGATCGGTCTTCCCGGTGAATTAACTGTCTGATTATAAACTATCTGACATACGAACAGTAAAGGGAGAATTACACCGGTGCGTTTATTCATAAATTATTTTCAGGTTAATCAGGAGGCTATTACCTGATTGGCAAAAGTATAATTTATATATTTATTACACTTTTGTTTTTATCGGTTTCTGCTTTAATCCTGATTAAATGCTTACGGTGAATGTCGTGTCATTTTAATATTGAACCAATTTCAATTCCATAAAAATGAAACATATCCTAACACTGATTCTAATGTCTCTGGGCTTCAGCATTGCTTATACCCAGAAGGCTGATTTCAAAGCAGCAGAAAAATTCAGGGATGAAAATCTCTCATCCCGTGCCGGAGATCTTTTTGTAAGTCCTGCATGGATTGAGAAATCTGATATTTTCTGGTATTCTTATAAAACATCGATCGGAAAAAACTACTATTATGTAAATGCTGCAGCAAAAACGAAACAGCTGCTGTTCGATAGCAGATATATGGCAGCAGAGCTCAAAAAGCTTACCCATCATCCTTATAATGAACTTGATCTTCCGATTAAGGAACTAAAATTCGAGAAGAAGAGTACGACAAAATTCACCTTCCAGGTCGATTCACTGAAATTCCTTTACGATATTACTACTCAGAAGCTTGTGATCAGGGATACTGTTGGCAAGGAGAAAAAACCTTCATGGGCCGTCTGGTCGCCCGACAGCACCTGGATAGCTTATGCCAAGAACTACAACCTTTACATTATGAAGGCGAAGGATAAGGATAGTGTTGAGATACAGCTTACAACGGATGGAGAAAGATATTACAGCTTTGCCAGTGCAAGAAATTATGAAGACACGATCAGGAACAAGAAAGTAAGAACTAATGTTGAGTGGTTCAAAAATGAAAAGAAGCTTTATGTTATACGCGAAGACCAGAGGAAGGTGAAGGACCTCTTTGTAATTGATATTCTTTCACAGCCAAGGCCGAAACTGGAAACTTACAGGTATTCCATGCCAGGTGAGGAATTTGTTCCCCAGTCCGAGCTCATTATTTTCGATGTGGCAACAAGGACCAGGGTTAATGTTGATCTCAAAAAATGGAAGGATCAGACAATTGATGTTGAATGGTCTTCACAAAAAGAGGCAGATAAATTGATCGCTGTAAGGAAAGACAGGCTGTTGAAGCATCTGGATGTCTGCCTTGTCAATGCGGTTACAGGTGCTGTGTCGGTTCTATTTAGTGAAGAAACCTGGCCTTATTTCAACAACGAATATGCACGTCTTTCTGTTTTGAATGAAGGTGATGATATTATCTGGTGGTCTGAGAGGACCGGTTGGGGCCAGCTGTATCTCTACGATGGTAAGGGTAGCCTTAAAAGGCAGATTACAGATGGATATTTTGTTACGGGACGTATTGATCAGATTGATACCATTGGCAGGGTCCTTTACTTTGAAGCCTTTGGAAGAGAGGAAGGTGTACACCCCTACTACAGCATGAAGTACAAGGTTCCTGTTGATAAAGGAGA
>JAUZNW010000182.1 GCA_030706785.1 Bacteroidota bacterium
AGGCTTGGATTGACTCCGATATTTCCCTGAATAACTGAACCGTCTGTAATATAAAAATCCGGATAACCATAGACTCTAAAGCATGGATCAACTACACCCTCATCCGGGCAGAGTGACATCGGACATCCTCCCAGGATATGTGCAGTCGTCGGCCTGTTGAAAAACACTTCAAGAAGTATGTTCTGTGAGATCCCTTCAACCTTCCGCGAAAACCTTCTCATAACTTCCTGCCCTACAGGAATATATGCAGGGACTTTATTCTGCCCGCTGTTATCGATCTTCATCTTGCCTCCAAAAGTCGTCTTTCTCCATACCATTCGCATAGAATTATCAATAGTCTGCATAACCAGCAGTATCACAAGATTTGATGACCAGTGGAAATTGAAGGCAGTCTTCAGGAACTGGACCGGATGCATTAATGTTGCTCTAAAAAGATTCAATGACCTTCGGAAAGGAGTAGTAGCTCCGTCCGCTGAAAGACCAAAGAACCACTTCATGGCATTTGAATTATCGGGATATTTTACTATTTCTACTTTGCTCAGGGGATCCGGACTGAATGATGATGTAATTGCCAGGCCGTTATTGATTTTCATTTTTGCTCCGGAAACGGCACAGAGGGTTTCAGCATTGGTCCTGAGTTCATAGCCGAGTTTTTCAGAGAGATGTGGCAGTGTCCCATACCTGTATTTCTGTTTCAGTAAAAGCTCAAGAGTACCAAGCGTCCCGGCTGCCAAAATCAGGCCTCTTGCTTTAAACAACTTCCTTTTCGAGGAAAGCAAGGATGTGAGCTTTTTAGTTTCGACCTGGTACAAGCCATCCTCATAGGTAATTTTTTCCGCTTTGGTCTCCGGAAGTATCTCAAGTCCTGCTTTTTCTGCCAGCCACAGGTAATTCCTGTCAAGACTGTTTTTTGCGTTTTCCCGGCAACCGACCATGCATCCGCCGCATTCCGTGCATTTTCCCCGCTTCGGGCCTAGACCGCCGAAGTAAGGATCATCCTCCTCTGAGGAGTCGTCAAGGTTAACCCCCACATGAACGGTGTCAAAAGTATTTTCTGAATTCATGTCACCGGCAACCTCTTTCAGGGTTATATCCTCATGATTCATCCGGGTGTATTTCCTTCTTCCAAGCATAAAGGAAGCTCTTTCATAAAAAGGTTCAAGGATTGACTTCCAGTCTCCGAAGCGTGACCAGCCTCTATTGCTGAAAAAGGAATCCGGCGGTTTATAAAGGGTGTTCGCGTAAACAAGGCTTCCTCCACCGACACCGGTTCCGCTCAGGATACTTACTGAAGAAAAGAAGGATATTTTTTGAAAACCAAAGAATCTAAGTGCCGGTATCCATAAATATTTTGGCAGATTCCAGTTAGTCTTTGGAAAATCCTCAGGATTGTATCTTTTTCCCTGTTCGATGGTAAGTACCTTATAGCCTTTTTCAACAAGTCTGAGACTCGCCACACTGCCACCGAAGCCTGATCCTATTACTATAAAGTCATAAATCATAAAGCAGGCGACCTCTCTTATTCACTTTTGGTGAATACGAATACTCCGGTCACCTCGCCCTCAGGAGTGCTGTTTTTATAATTAATGGTGAGTGTTTTATTGACAATATCGGCTTTCCACGACTCTTTTGAAATAAAATTCTCCTGTCCCGAATCCCCGTTGTATGTCGTTGTGGATTCGACTATAAGCGTACCATCCTGATCAGACCAGGTTGCTTTTGTTTTGCGCGGCATGTCATAGATAGTAATGTTATAAACCCTTCCGTCAAGTGTGACATTTTCTGTAAAAGGATATTCCTGCCCGTCACCTCCAACATAGGTACGTTCGGTCAGAAGACTGTCGCCCTTGATTTTAACATTAATCTTTGTAAGGGCGGGAGAATCCTCCACGAGAACGGATTTTGACCTGTCGAGCGTCCAGATGCCGTTAAACCCGGCTTTTTGAGCTTCCGAGGGAAGCTGCGAAGCAATCGCAAATGAAATAATTGTAAACAGAAGTGCAATTTTTTTCATATATGATTCTAATTGGTTCAGGAAAATAAAAGTATAAAAAAATAAACTACATCATTCCGGGGCGCCTGTTTTCTTCTGAAAACCGTATGATCTTCTGGATCCGTCCAAGTCTTGTTTTATCCTGCTTCGCATACTTGTACCATTCAATATATAATCTTCTTGCAGATTGAGAAAACTTCATGAAATTTTCGAATGCGATCTTGTTTGATTTCAGGGCAGCCAGGAGTTCTTCTGGTATTTCCGGCTCCCCTGTTCTCAGCCTGTTATCGTATATCAGCTTAGGGTTTTTAAATATCACATTAAAGGCTTCCAGCCCAACCGGAGTCATCATGCCTGCCTTTTTGAGCTTTTCCACCCTCTCGATATTGTATTTTGACCATCGGCTGCCCGGACGCCGGGGGGTATAGTACCGTACAAAATATTCATCGTTTATCCTTTTGATCTTTCCGTCAATCCATCCAAAGCACAGAGCTTCCTCGACTGCATCAGGATAAGTGACACATTCCATGCCGGTATGCTTTTTGTAATTCCTCATCCATATCCCGTCAGAGGTTTGGCTGTTCCCTTCCAGCCAGGTCCTCCATTCATCTCTGGTCCTGAAATATAATCCCTCATTCTTCATTCTAAATATGGTTTTGTGATCGATTTTGCATACCAGTATCTTAAAAAGATAATCTCCATTTTTCTGTTTCGCGTTTCAGATGGAATCAGATCTGTTAGCAATGGACAGGCCAGGATCTCGAGTAAGTTCATTTAATGTAAATCAGACATGCCAGGCCGCCGGCATGCTGCTCCAAGTTATAAAATATTAACGGAAGTCATGGAGCAGAAAAAAATCTCGTTAAGTAAAATTTTGCTAAATTTATTTTTGATTTGATAAATTACCTCCTGATTGATCTAAAATTATCTTTATGAAGGTACTGATTACCGGATCATCCGGTTCATTTGGTACAATTATTTCTAAAGATCTGGCAGACAATAAGATACCAGTAGTAGGACTTGATATCAGAGGTCCTGCTATTAATAACATTGGGGATAACTTCAGGTTTTATAAATGTTGTATTACCGATAAGAAACAACTCACCATTATTTTTAACAAAGAGAAACCAACACATGTTATCCATTTTGCCTGCACCTTCAACAGGGTCCGTGATCCCGAAAAGGAATACGAAATCGATGTAAGGGGATCAAAGAATGTTCTCGAAATCTCAAATAATACACCATCAGTCAGACAGCTTGTTTTTTCAAGTTCAGCCCTTGCTTACGGAGGTTACCATGATAATCCTGAATGGCTGGATGAAACACATCCTCTCAGACCTGGTAAATTAAGGTACGGATTGAATAAGAAAGAAATAGAGAACATATATCTTACGACGCCCATCCGGGACAATCTTAGGGTTACCTTAATTCGTGTCTGTACTGTTGTCGGACCCAAGTTCGGAAAGCCAGCCAGTGTTATTTCAATACTTTTAAAATGGTCATGGCTTCCTGAGTTCTGCAGGGAAACAAGGCTTCAGTTCTTACACACCGAGGACTTTGTATCCCTCATCAAATTTATTATCTCCGATGACCAGATCAGCGGCATTTATAATTTAGCTCCGGACACTTATTCTGTAGTTGGAGATATTTTACCGGACAAGAAGTACATAAAACTTCCTGTCAGTGCAGCAACCGGACTTCTTGCCCTTCTATATAATTTGAGGGTATTGAACCTTCATCTGGAGGGGATCAATAACAGCATTTATTCTATCGTGATGGCTCCTGACAAGCTGGTTTCGAGGTACAATTACAGGTTCAAATATACTTCTTCTGAAGCTTTTGCACAGGCTGGGATAGATCCCAATATCGACAAACGGGAGAATTTAAGGCAGGAATAGGCTTACTTTTCTATCCCAACCGCAACCTGTGCTTCCTTCAGCCCTTTTGATTCAGCTTTAACCGTGAATGTACCGGTAGCATTGTTTTCAGCCTTAACGATAACAAGGCACATCCCGTTATAGGCTTTCCTTGACGATGCCTGGAAAGGATCGTGGCTTGTCGCATCACCATTGTCGACAGCGACTATTTTCCCCGGGCCTTCAATTTTAAAATTCACAATGTTGCTGCTCCCCGGAACCAGGTGGTTGTTTTTATCTTCGATCCGGATCGTAATGAATACCAGGTCGTAATTATCGGGACGGACTGATGAGCGGTCGGCCAATACATTCAGCTGATATGCCTTACCAGTGGTTACAACTCTGTCCTCAGCCCATTTTGCCCCGTTTTTATAGGCAATCACCTTAAGCTCCCCGGGCTGGTATACAACATCATCCCATCTCAGCCTGTAGTCGAAGGGGCCTTTTTTCTTCAATCCAAGTGATTTGCCGTTAAGGAACAACTCAGCCTCGTCTCCGGAGGTGTAAACATGTACCGGTGTAACAAGTCCTTTTCTTTCCGGCCAGTTCCAGTGGGGCAGGATATGCGCCATAGGAAGCTCCGGCCTCCATTTTGACTGGTAGAGGTAAAAACGGTCCTTTTTAAAGCCTGCCAGATCGAGGATCCCGAAATAGCTGCTCCTTGACGGTACTTCTGTAACATTCTGCTTTTCAAGAAATTCCTTTTCCTGTTCATACCTTCTTGTGCCAGGCTTTAGTCCTGTGAGATCACCGTCATAGGGTGTCGGTTCGCCAATATAATCAAAACCTGTCCAGACGAATTCCCCGAATACTCCTGGGTATTTGTCCATCATTTCCCATTGCTGGTCGGGAGTCGATGCCCAGGCAGGGTAGGCCAGGTCGTATGATGATACCTGGAAGATGCCTTTGCCGGGTAGATTGTTCTGCAGATCTCCCTGTGCAACCGGGAAGAAATATTCGCCCCTTGAGCTGACCGTGGAGGCTGATTCACTGGAGTGGAAGGGGAGGTTGTCGTTGTCTTTCAGTGCAAAAAATGCATCATACCTGTAAAGGCGGTAGTTTATACCGAATACATCGACCGTTTTCTGGAATCCGTTTGTTCCGGATTCATCCCAGTTACAGCCCACGGTTACCGGGCGTGTATTATCTTCAGATTTAATGATTGTCCTCAGGCTTTGAGAGAGGGCAGGATTATTCTGATCATTAACCTCATTGCCTGTGCTCCAGATGAAAACCGACGGATGGTTACGGTCACGGCGCACCATAGCTTTAAGGTCTTCTTCATGCCAGGCATAGAATAGCTTGTTGTAGTCATTCCTTTTCTTGCCTGTCTTCCAGGCATCAAACGCCTCATCCTCAACAAGGAACCCCATTTTGTCACACAGATCCAGCAATTCAGGAGCCGGAGGATTATGGCTTGTCCTTATAGCGTTGCAGCCCATTTCCCTGAGTATTTCAAGCTGACGTTCGGCAGCTCTGGTGTTGAATGCAGAGCCAAGCGCTCCGAGATCATGATGATTGCAAACTCCCCGGACAGGAACCTTTTTCCCGTTCAGATAAAATCCATCCCTTGGTGTGAAATTCAGCGTTCTGAAGCCGAAATTGGATTCACAAATATCAGTAACGTTTTGTCCCTGCTGAACGGTTACTGCCGCCCTGTAAAGCTCCGGATCATCAAGATTCCATAGAACAGGGTTGCTTACCGGTATATCGAGCCTGAAGATATGTTCCCCTGAAGCTGGCAGCAAAGCGGTTGCCGGGATTGATTCAGCAACGGGCCCACCGGCTATGTCACCTTTTTCATTAAGCTTGTATACGGCAGCTTTGATTGTCACTTCTGACGGCTGATCAATATGACTTTCGACTTCTGAGCTTATGCTGAGGATTGCGCTTTCCTTTTTGATCTCAGGGGTTGTGCAATACAGACCATTATATTTAACATGGATCTGTGAGGTCTTGACCAGCCAGACGTTACGATAAATTCCGGCGCCCGGGTACCATCGTGAATCCCATCTTTTAGTATCCAGCCTGACCGCAATAAGATTTTCTTTCCCGAAATTGATGTAAGGTGTGAGGTCCAGGCGAAATGAAGTATACCCGTAAGGCCATCCTCCGACAAACCTCCCGTTAAGCCATACCTGGGAATAAGCCATAGCCCCTTCAAAATCAATATAAATCCGCTTTCCCCTGTCACTTTCATTCACCATGAAATGCTTCCTGTACCATCCGATCCCTTTCCATGGCAGGAGACCGGTATTGTTTTCAAGTGTATCACTGAAGGGTCCCTCAATTGCCCAGTCGTGAGGCAGATCAAGAGTACGCCAGTTGCTGTCATTTAGCGAAGGTGACTGAAGCTCTTCCGGTTCCCTGTCAAAAGTAGCCTTGTCTGTCGATGCGTAAAAGTACCTGACAAATTTCCAGTTGCTGTTAAATGATTCCCGTGTTCTCGGGGATGTCTGTGACTTGATAAATTCTGTATTCAGAATAGTAATGGCGAGGATTATAATTACATGTAAAAGTGCGCGTTTCATATCGGTCAGGTATTTGATTTTTTGCTTAAATATACAATTCAATGGGATAAAAAACATGTC
>JAUZNW010000183.1 GCA_030706785.1 Bacteroidota bacterium
ATGGCCCATGACGGAGAGATCAGTCCGACCTCATCACCCTCCTTAAGCAGTGGTGGAATTATCTTTCTTACTGGCATATATCTGGTATCTGATGTAAAAATAATCCTTCCCGGCTCTCCATCCAACTCATCCAATAAACATTATCTTTGCACAACTTTGAAAATTTGATGATTGATCTTTATTAAAATTCATGAAGACGTTTAAAAGATATCTTGTCACTTCAGCCCTTCCCTATGCAAACGGGCCGTTGCACATCGGCCACCTTGCAGGGGTATATGTCCCTTCAGATATTTACACCAGGTATCTCAGGATGAAGGGAGAGGATGTGATCTCGATCTGCGGATCAGATGAGCATGGAGTGCCCATCACCCTGAAAGCGCGAAACGAAGGGATTACGCCGAAAGAAGTTGTTGACAGGTATCACTTTCTGAACAAGAAAGCATTTGAGGATTTCGGGATCACTTTCGATATTTATTCACGCACATCAAATAAAATCCATTACGAAACAGCGTCCGAATTCTTCCTGAAGCTGTATAACAAAGGTGATTTCGTTGAAAAGATCTCAGAGCAATATTATGATGAGGAGGCCGGCTGTTTCCTGGCTGACAGGTATATAGTCGGGACATGTCCTCACTGCGGGAATGAAAATGCATACGGTGACCAGTGTGAAAAATGCGGGACGTCACTCAGCCCGAATGAGCTGATTAATCCTCACTCAACCATCAGCGGCAGCAAGCCCGTTCTGAAAGAGACGAAGCACTGGTACCTGCCGCTGGATAAATATGAAGGATGGCTGAAAAAATGGATACTCGAGGACCACAAGGAATGGAAATCCAATGTATACGGACAGTGCAAATCATGGATCGACCAGGGTCTTCAGCCGAGGGCTGTCAGCCGCGACCTTGACTGGGGAGTTCCCGTTCCTTTGAAAGGTGCAGAAGGAAAAGTACTGTATGTCTGGTTCGATGCACCAATAGGATATATTTCAGCAACGAAAGAGCTGACTCCCAGCTGGGAAAAGTACTGGAAGGATCCCGAGACAAGAATGGTCCATTTTATAGGAAAGGATAACATTGTTTTTCATTGTATCATTTTCCCTGTGATGCTAAAGGCCGAAGGGTCATTTATTCTTCCCGACAACGTTCCTGCCAATGAGTTCCTTAATCTCGAGGGCGACAAGATCTCCACTTCCCGCAACTGGGCTGTCTGGCTTCATGAATACCTTGAGGATTTTCCAGGGAAGCAGGATGTGCTGAGGTATACCCTTTGCGCCAATGCTCCCGAAACCAAAGACAACGATTTTACATGGAAGGATTTCCAGGCACGCAACAATAACGAGCTTGTTGCTATCCTTGGCAATTTCGTGAACAGGACGCTTGTATTGACAAACAACTATTACCATGGAGCAGTCCCTGAAAGAGGCGCGACAGATGAAAATGATGAATCAGTACTTGCTGAAATCAGTGCAATAAAGAAGAATGTTGAAGCAAGTCTCGGCAATTTCAGGTTCCGTGAGGCTCTGAAGGAAGCTATGAACCTGGCGAGACTGGGAAACAAGTACCTTGCTGATGCTGAGCCCTGGAAGCTGGTAAAAACCAATCCTGCAAGGGTAAAAACAATCCTGAATATTGCCCTTCAGATAACGGCAAATCTTGCTGTTTTACTCGAGCCTTTCCTCCCGTTCTCAATGGAGAAGCTAAGAAAAATGACAAATCAGGGGAAGGCTGATTGGGCAAATGCAGGCCGGACAGATCTGCTTAAGCCCGGCCACCACGTAAATAAAGCCAGTCTTCTTTTTGACAAGATCGAGGATGAGGAGATCCGGAAGCAGATCGATAAGCTCCACCAGACAAAGAGGGCAAACGAACAGGAATCTGCAACGATCCTGCAGGCAAAGGAGCCTGTCTCGTTTGATGATTTTACAAAGGTTGATATAAGGACAGCAACTGTATTGGAGGCCGAGAAGGTTCCCAGGACAACAAAGCTTCTTAAACTCAAGATAGATACAGGGCTTGATATCCGTACCATTGTATCAGGTATTGCTGAATATTTCGAACCTCAGCAAATGATAGGCAAGCAGATCTCGATTGTGGCCAACCTCGAGCCAAGGAGAATAAAAGGGATTGAATCGAAGGGAATGATCCTGATGGCCGAGGATAAGGACGGCAAGTTTGTGATTATATCGCCTGAATATAAGGTGAGCAACGGCAGTCCGATAAAATAGCTCAGCGCTTTGATATCCAGGTGCCCGGGAATTTTCCTGAGATGCTGTCTGCTTTCTCCTTAGCTGTTTCCAGATCAGCGCATTTCATTGCTATGACCCTGTAAAAACCGTTTGTAGCCTGGTTTATTTCCGGTTCAAAGCCTTGTGATTTAAGCTTATTGACCTGTGAAATGGCATTTTTTTCTGACTTGAAGCTCCCTGTGATTATACCATAATAATGTTTCTCAGCCGGTGCAACAGGTGCGGGTTCTGATGGAACTGGTTTTGTCTCAGCCGGGACGGGGACTGGCGCAGAAGGAATTGATTCAGGCTGCTTAACAATCAAGGCTGAATCCGGTAACTTATAGGCGGCAGCTTCATCAACTGCTTTCTTGTTGTTTTCAAATTCCGCTGTTACAAGCGGATTAAGGTTGGCAGTCTCGGTTTTTGTTCTGAACAGGTCCGTTTTAAGCGGAATCGCAACCAGGAGAGCAAGCAGAGGTACAATAATTGCAGCTCTCCATAGGTTCTTTCTTGTGGATCTATTCCTTATGGGTCCGAAATCATTACGCCTGATAATACGTTTCCTGACATCATATTCTTTGGCAGGCAGGTATTGAAAAGGTTCCAGTCCATAGGAATCCAGGTAATAATTGATATCCTCGTCCGGTTCGAACTGGATGCTGTTTTCGTAATTGGTTGTAAATGCCCCAAGGTGATCTATGACCACCTTTTCGCCTCTTAATATCCTGGAATTTAAATTATGTGCGAACTCTTCAGCTATATTCCTTGCATCACCGTAATTTAAACCGGCAACCCTGGAAATTTTGCTTATAAGAAGCCCGTCATTGTGGTTCAGGTTCCTGTTGAATGAGATCTTCCGGACAGGAGGATTAAAAGTACCTGTGTTCCTGTCGATACTGGCTGGGTAGAAATTTGCAATAAATCCCCCAAAGCCCGGAATAATGACACAATCGTGGCTGAATAATAATTCCCTTATGATTGCTTTTACGTCCAATAAAATACTGTTTATGGTATAACAAAAATAAGACTTACCGTGTAGGTAAGCCTGAAGATATTATTGATGTTATCAACATTTTGCTAATATCCCTTTGTTTAAAATGAATATTGAATTAAAGGTTATGAGTTATTGGCCGTTACGTGGTTTCCGGCCCTGAAAAATTTGTTATCTTAGCACCTTTATTAACAACTTCTCCGATGAGGGAAATCCAAATGGTTGACCTGAAAACCCAGTACAAAAACATCAGGTCTGAAATTGACGATGCAATATCCTCGGTTATAAATTCGACGGCTTTTATCAGAGGGCCGGAAGTTAAGCTGTTCGAGCAGGAACTTCAGAATTATCTGAAAGTAAAACATGTAATTTCCTGCGCCAACGGTACTGATGCCCTGCAGATATCATTAATGGCGGCCGGCCTTAACCCTGGTGATGAAGTTATAACCTCTGATTTTACTTTTATTGCGACTGTTGAGGTGCTGGCTCTGCTTGGATTCAAACCGGTCCTGATCGATCCTGATCCCGGAAGCTTCAACGTCACACCCGGGAATATCCGGAAAGCAATTACAACAAAAACAAAAGCTATCGTTCCGGTTCATCTTTTCGGACAATGCGCTGATATGGACGGGATACTGAAACTTGCACGTGAGTACAACCTCCTGGTGATTGAAGATGCGGCCCAGGCAACAGGAACCGATTTTTATTTTCCTGACGGAAAATCCAGGAAAGCCGGAACTATCGGCAATGCAGGCACAACATCATTTTTCCCTTCAAAAAACCTTGGATGCTTCGGCGACGGAGGTGCAGTCTATACAAACGATGATGAGCTTGCAGGAAAGATCAGAAGCATAGCCAACCACGGGATGAAGGAGCGTTATCATTATTATAATGTGGGCATAAACTCAAGGCTCGATACCCTCCAGGCTGCGATACTTCGAGTAAAGCTCAGGCATCTTGATCGCTACAACGAAGCCAGAAGGTCCGTTGCCGATTTTTACGACAGGGCATTTGCAGGATGCCCGGAAATAATCGTTCCTGAAAGGAAGGCATACTCCTCCCACATTTTCCACCAGTATACCGTCAGGATAGCTAACGGTAAAAGAGACGATCTTAAGAAGTATCTTGATGGGAAGGGCATCCCGTCAATGATATACTATCCGGGACCGCTTCACATGCAGGAGGCTTACAGGTACCTAGGATATGGAAGTTCTGATCTTCCGGTCACCACCAGTCTTTGCCGGAAGGTTCTCTCCCTGCCTTTGCATACCGAAATGGATAAGGAACAGCTTGAATATATTACCGTGAATGTGCTTGAATTTTTTGAAAGGAAAGTATAATGGAAAAGGGATACTTTGCCCATCCGACAGCAGTCATCGATGATGGCTGCAAGATCGGTAAAGGCACAAAGATCTGGCATTTCAGCCATATAATGAACGGTTCTGAAATTGGTGAAAACTGTAACATTGGACAGAATGTAGTGGTTTCGCCCGGCGTTAAGCTTGGAAGGAATGTAAAGGTCCAGAACAATGTTTCGATCTATACAGGGGTTATCTGCGAGGATGATGTATTCCTCGGACCTTCAATGGTTTTCACTAATATCATTAATCCCAGGAGTGCCGTAATCCGGCGGGATAAATATGTGCCAACACTTGTCGAGAAGGGTGCGACGATCGGAGCCAATTCAACAATTGTCTGCGGAAACAGGATCGGCATGTATTCCTTTATCGGCGCCGGAGCTGTGGTAACGAAGGAAGTCAAACCTTATGCACTTGTCGTCGGCAATCCTGCTAGGCAAACCGGATGGATGAGCGAGTACGGCCACAGGCTCAGTTTCGATGAAAATGGTATTGCCATCTGTCCTGAAAGCAGGGAGAAATACAGACTCCGTGACGGAATGGTTTCTAAAATTAATCAGTAGTTTTATTATGCTAATTCATTAAATGATGGAAGGAACATCTTCTAAAAATTTCGGTCTGATCGGTGTTGCAGGATACATAGCAATCCGTCATCTCAGGGCGATCAAGGACACTGGCAACAACCTGCTGGCAAGCCTGGATAAATTTGATTGTGTTGGCCTTCTGGACGGATTTTTTCCCCAGAGCGACTTCTTTGTGGAATTTGAGCGTTTTGACAGGCATTTCGACAAGCTGAAAAGGACCGGGACGAAAATTGACTACGTTAGTATCTGTTCCCCCAACTATCTTCACGACTCTCACATCAGGTTCGCCCTGCGCCATCAGGCTGAAGCTATTTGCGAAAAGCCGATAGTGCTTAATCCCTGGAATATAGACGCCTTGCAGGAGATTGAGAATGAGACCGGAAGGAAGATCTATACGATCCTGCAGTTGCGGCTTCATCCAAAGATCGTTGAGCTCAGGGATAAAATAAAAAAAGGTCCAAAGGACAAGATCTACGATATCGATCTCTCATATATTACAAGCCGTGGTAACTGGTATTACATCTCATGGAAGGGCGATATCCAGAAGTCAGGTGGAGTAGCAACAAACATTGGGATACACTTCTTCGATATGCTGAGTTGGATCTTTGGCGATACGACAAGAATCATTGTCCACATTTCACAGCCTAATAAAGCTGCCGGATTCCTCGAGCTTGAAAATGCACGTGTGCGGTGGTTCCTGAGCCTTGACTACAATGACCTTCCCGCATCCGTGAAGGTATCAGGAGGAAGAACTTTCAGATCGATTGTTGTCGATGGTGAGGAAATTGAATTCAGCGAAGGGTTCGGGGAGCTCCATACCGATTCATACAGGGAGATCCTTAAAGGAACCGGATTCGGGTTGCAGGATGCCCGGCAATCGGTCATAACTTCCTTTACGATCAGGAATTCAAATCCGGTCGGGCTTGTGGGGGACTATCATCCCATGCTTAAGACCAGATAAACAAATTAGATTCAATCCAATATATTGTCAAAAGCTATAATGAAAAATAAGATACTTGTTACGGGCGGTACCGGTTATATAGGTTCTCACACGGCTGTTGAGCTCATTGAGGAAGGATTTGAGGTTGTTATTATTGATAACCTTTACAACTCCGATGCCAAGGTGGTTGACAGGATATTTCAGATCACAGGCACCAGGCCGGAGCTTGAAGTATTTGATCTTTGCGACCGTGAAAAGCTGGAACAATTCTTTCAGAATCACGGAGATATAAGCGGTATAATCCATTTTGCTGCATACAAGGCAGTTGGAGAATCAGTTTACAAGCCTCTCGAATATTACAGGAATAACCTTGTATCTCTCCTCAACCTGCTCGA
>JAUZNW010000184.1 GCA_030706785.1 Bacteroidota bacterium
AAGCACAAACTAATTATTGCTGAAGGGAATGGACATGATATCCTGACTGAGAATCCTTCGCTGGTTTTAAACACAATTATAGAATTGGTCAACATAATCAAATCAAAATAGACTCACCTTCCATTTCCATTATAGTATAGAAGGATGGATCATGTTTAGGATATCCAAGATGCTCATTGATCTCAGCCTTCAAAAGGTCTTCAACACCTTGTTTGTAAAGCTCCTGCATATAAGCCTCAAACTCAGCCTGAGTCTTGATTTTCTTCAGAGCTTCTTCAGGAATTTTAAATAACTCATTTTCACTCATGTTGCTGCTTATTAGGTTAAAAGTAAACTTTTTTCTCTCTCCAACCGGTCTTTGAGCTCGATTTCCGGCTCCATACCGGTTGGGTGCCCTAATGCAGCTAGCAATTCATTTACACAAGATTCTTCATACCACCTTTCTCTTTGTTAATCGTTAATATAAACGCCATTTCCTGTACCCATCCAGATCTTTTGGTCCTTCGCCTGCTCAATTGCAAACACGCTTAAATCCTTAAAGGTGGAATCATCAACAATCCATTCTTCACCATTATAGACTGCAAATCCTTCATACGTAGCACACCAAATGTTGTCTTCGTTGTCGATGGTTATTGATTTGATCCTTGTAGTGTTGTCAAAATTCAATTGTTCTGCAGGTTTCCCATCAAATATGAATACCTGTGGTCCTGAATTTATCCATAGACTGGACAAGGAATAGTCAATACCTCCGCATAAATGATTATGAGAGTCAAATTCAATATTGGCGAAGTAGTATGGCTCAAACCC
This sequence comes from Bacteroidota bacterium, assembly GCA_030706785.1. Lineage (GTDB taxonomy): Bacteria > Bacteroidota > Bacteroidia > Bacteroidales > VadinHA17 > LD21. Next base: position 808 of record JAUZNW010000184.1, read on the forward strand.
CAGTTCATGGCTGGTGTAGGTTGTCCATTCAGGACCGGATATCTTAATTAAATAGGTCTGATTTACAATCTCAGCCAGGGCTAACCAGACATAATCATTATTGTCAATGGCGATGCTTCTCACCGAATTGACGGGAAGTTGAGAATTCTCCGGTGTATAAACTGTCCAATGAGTACCATCATAACGGACAAAACCACCCTCTCGAAATCTGCAGGATGTAAACCAGACATTGTCTTTTGAATCAATAGCTATGGAGTATACAAAATCCTCAGGGATTGGTGTGTTGGTAGAATTGTAAAAAGTGAAATTACTGCCATCGTATTTCATAATGCCATCACATCCTATCCAGACATTGTCTTTACTGTCAACAGCAATATCCCATATTACTTCATCACTTTTAAGAATTGAATTAGAGGAGTTGAAGACTTTGGTTTCATGAGTATTGTATTTTATTAAACCTTGCTTGAAGGTCCCTATCCAGGCATTGCCTTTGCTATCGAAGGCAATAGATGTCACAAAATAACCATCCAGAATCTTATTGTTGAAATGAGTATTTGGGTTGCCTGGCGAACTCTCCTCTGTCTGATTTAACTTCTCACATGAAAAAAGAGATACAACAGCCACAAGCATGAATAACAATTTTCTCATTCTCATTTCTATTATATAATATCTTTTATTCATGATTAGTTGCGTGTTCATCTTACGAAAAGAAGGACAAACAAATGACATTTGTTATCCTTGTTAGCCGGCGTGTTTTTCATGAAATGATAGTAGGTTCTTGTCCAATTACCTCTCCAGTCATAACATCAACATAGATAATATAGTAAACTTGAGGTATATTGATGCACCAGGCTAAATGAAGCTCTATCTGGTTTTCTCCTTCAATAGGCAGTACAATAAGACTGGTTGTACTTTTTTGAAGCGATTCAGATGTAATTACAGCATTAGAAGGTCCCCCCCAACCATAATGAGTAACGGTCCTGTTTAATAGGGATTCTTTGGCTTTAGAACTATTACAATTGAATTCCTTCGGGATGTAAATATCTGGAAACCAGTTACCAATGCAATAATATACTTCCTTTCCCCTGATATTGATCAGGATCGATGTAAACAGCACTTCGATTGTATCGAATCTCTGAGATGAGGTACGCAAGTGCCATACCTTGTTTCCATCCCAGAATCCACTCATTATCTCAACCACTCTGAATTGAAGGTTATTGATCTCTTTAACTCCGATGAACTTTGAATTTTTGACAATAAACTCTTTTGCTATCTCTATTGCTTCAGATCTTGATGTAGTTGTATCCACTGGTGGATCTGGTGCCATGGTAAGATCCTCAGCAAGACCGCAAAAAGCATATTTATCCAGAGAGGTCCTAAGGTATTCATTCTGTTGAGCGAATTCCGATCTCAGACTGCTAAGCCGATCAGCCTCAACTTTTTTAATAATTGTCGGGTACTTAGGATCATTTTCTACCTTATAACTACTCTTCTCACAACTGTAGAGTAGTACTATAAATGTCAGAAATATGAGCAGGCTATTCTTCAAGGTATTGTTATTATTTTTCTCAAAGTGATATCTCCCAACCAGATTCTCTCATTACCCTGAAACAGCTCATCTTTTGAAACCTGGTAGGCTAATCCCGGGAATTCAAACAACAGCCTGTATTCTCCGGGACTTAATGATGTCTCAAGCGGATAAGTAATGGTGAATGACTTCGACTCACCCGATTTCAAAACTGAAAGCCATTCCGGCTTCCAGCTATTCCATGGTTCAGGTGTCTGGTGCTGAATGGTACTTGAAAATACTTCATTATGATCCGGATCTCTGAGATACAATCCATTTGTAAAGTAATGAAAAAGTTCAGGACCTGTTTTATTAATATCAATAATCAGAAGGTCAGTAAGATCGTGGTTTGTTATCGTAAACCCAAATGAAAGCGCGCTGGTGTTCACCTCAACAAGATCAACCTCGCCGGATAATCCTGAGTGCAAAAGGTCGTGGTTTTTCAATATTTCTATTAATCTCGGACTGTTTCTTTCATCGGGCATATTGCCAAACCAAAGCTCAATTCTCAAGGCATGATCACCGTACATGCTCGGAGAAGGGATAAATGGTCCGACGGGCAGGGAACTTGAATAACCGGGGTTGAATGTCCCGGAATATATGGTATCACCGCTGTCTAAGAATGTAAACCGTTCCTGAAGGAACTCACCGAACAGATTCTGGGCTTCCCTGAAATAAAGGATGTGGGTTGAGGAATCGTAAAGCGAAATATCGTCAAATCTGAACGCGTGATATTCTCCTATCTTGAAGAAGACTTCATGATCGGACTGTTCCACCGGCTTTTCACAGGCGGTTACAACTGATATAACAACCATCCCAGCCAAAGCAACTTTTTTCATCATGATTTTATTCTTCCTGTTAAAATATGATGATGATCAACTATTTAGTGCACTACAGGTTCAACATTGTCTTTCTCAGCCAGAAATAAGCACAAAAATTCCAAATATTACAGATAATCTTTTCATAATGGCAAGGTTAAAATTAGCAATAGAAAGTAATTATTCAACATAAAAACTCCCCTTCCAGACATATTGCTTACAGCATTTATTTTCATAATAATCTGTACCTGTGCAGACCGGACATACTTTTAAAGTGTCCCGATTGAAAGATATCGGATACGCAAAAGTTGAACTGATCATACTCCTATATTCAAAGAAGTATTCGTCCTTCCATTTATATCTTATCCAGGCAATTCCATTGATAACAGGGTTTTTGGGATTTTGCTGCAGAGTCTGTTTATATCCTTCAATTTCAACTTTTAACCATGATGGAATCTCATCTTCTGGTACAAAGGCATCCCTCTTCTCACAGGATGAAAGAAAAAGAATTAATGCAAACAGGAGGATTGTCCTTTTCATAATAGGCTGGTTATTCATATATTAACCTTCAAAAAATGTGCCAGTTACGTATCTTACACCTATAGTTTGATAAGAATTTTGTTTCTATATACTCAGGTGGAAATCCATCAATTCAGAATCTGTTACTCATGAGACCTTTCTGCACTCAAAACGCCAGAAAGATGGCGATGTTTAAGTCCGAGGCATTGAGTTGTGTGGGCGAATTTGTCTGGGTACTGAAAGATGCGGTTGTATTCAGGAAGCCTGTACTATATAAGCATCCTCCTGGAGCAATAACCTGGGTGACACTTGTTGAACCTACTACAAAGAAAGTACTTACAGAAGCAAGCCGATCTGTTTCTAAATAAGTCCGTTCCCAGCTTGTTCCGTTATTTCATTCTGTATACATACCAATCAGTGGTCTTTTATGGAGCTTCACCAAATAAGGTCTTACTGGTTGACTTATGTGTTCTACAGATTTCATAACTACAACTATCGCGCGTAAAATGCCGGACTCCAACCACTATATCAACCTTCCTATCGGCACATTTGTAGATCTCATTAAATAATTCTACTTCGTTCTTTTCCAAATACTGCCTTAATGCATAACCACATAGATCTGCCAGTTGGACCATTGAGGTAAGCTCTGAATCAACGAATAATGGCGTTTCAATTATATTCCTAATTTCTTTTGTCCAAATGGTTCCAGTATGCCGGAACTGTTTCACCAACTGGGTATACTTCTTATTCCTTTGGTTATCAGTGTAATACATTGTAATTTTGCACCTGGTTGAGCCCAACCTCTTGCGTTATAATCCTTAACGCCAACGACGAATCGTATATCCCCGGTTGTGCCTGACAACAGGATCAGTATAATCTCCTGAACCTGACTTTTTTCGGGATTTAGAATTAGGATTTGGGAATGGCAGAACTACCTGAGCTATCTAAAAGATGCTCAGAAGTGCAAGGGCAATAAATATTGCTGTCCAGATAGCCATCCTGATCAGTAATTCACGCCTGTAATAGCTCATGACCGTTCTTTGTTTTTGTCCTTAATTTCAGTCTTTTACGTAATAATCTGTCAAAAAGTTATAATCAATCCATAATATTTTTCAACTATCTGACTTTTTAAGCCCGATTGTCCGGGGTTGATTATCCGTAAATTAAAGGGATAACGTCAACAGATCACAAATATTTGATAACGTGAATGTTTATTTACCGGGTTACGCCAACATTTACTATTCTGGTCGGTAGCGAGGAATCCTTTTGATGAAGCAGCCTTTACTTTCTTTTCCTCTCCAGATCTAACTCAAGCTTCTGTGCAACAGTGAATTCGGCCCCGCATTGCGCGCAGGCGTAGTTCAGCAGGAAAGCTCCGGTGAAATACACTTTTTCCAGTTTAGGGTGGTCACATGGCTTGTTTCCCCATTCTTCCCTTAGTTTTAAAGCTTTATAGTATTCCATATCCGAATTAAAGGTTAAAGTCATTGAATCTGGTTTATGAGTGCCTGAAAGGAACAAATCTTACCGAGAGGAGACGTGTCTTTGTAATACTGCCTTTTTTCTTTTCCAGGAGCATTAGTTCCTGTACTGCATTTGCGTATCCGATCGGGATCACAAGTTTCCCGTTTTCCGCAAGCTGGTCAATCAGGGGCTGGGGTATCTGTTCTGCAGCTGCAGTGATAATTATTATGTCGAAAGGAGCATATTCCTTCCAGCCGGCATAGCCGTCTCCATATTTTACTTTAACATTCCGGTACCCAAGCTTTTCGAGCCTTTCAGCCGCCTCTTTAGCCAGCTCAGGGACTATTTCAATAGTATATACCTTATTTACAATCTCGGCCAGTACTGCAGCCTGATAGCCTGAACCCGTACCAATCTCAAGAGCCTTTTTCGTCGAATCAGGATCTGCCACTTCAGTCATATATGCAACAATATATGGCTGGGAAATCGTCTGCCCGTAACCTATGGGAAGCGGGCCATCCTCGTATGCCTCACTAACATATTCCTGCGGTACGAAAAGATGCCTTGGGACATTCTTCATGGCATTCAATACCAGCGGATCTGTTATACCCCTGTCAATTATCTGAACCCTGACCATAAGGTTCCTTGCTTTTGTGAATTTATCCTCCTGGTATGTGACCGTCTCCTTCATAGGAACCAATCATTTTTACAAGATACTAAATTTATGACCCTGATCAAAGTAGCGTAGCATAACTTTTATGAACTACTACAATGAACCACCCCTAAATCCCCCAAGGGGGACTTTATGTGAGATTTCAACCCCCAGGGTGGTCTACTCTTTGTACACATATTCCTCTTTCTTTCTCTGACCGCCCAAAGAAAGAAACAAAGAAAAGGCGCCGAAACCGAGCGAAAGGCACAAATTACAAATCCGCACCAGCGTTTAATGTGCTGTCTCTTCGCGAGCTCGGCTAAGCCAATTGACATCCCGCCTTGCGGGATCGCGCTATTTTCGGCTTGCTACCACACATTAGACAATAGTTATTTCTAAGTATAACCAGGGTTTTGGATTTTAAACGGCATCAGAGAATTTTGGGATTAAGCGACTGTTTTAAAGCTTGCTGCGGTGGCTTCAAGAAAGCAATACTGTCGGAGGAGGACGAAGGACGACGAGTTGTATTGCGTGGGCAAGCTTTAAAACAGGAGCCCC
>JAUZNW010000185.1 GCA_030706785.1 Bacteroidota bacterium
CACCCCATACTGAAATCCAGACAGGTCTAATATCATCTTTCTCCAGCACTTTGATAACCCATTCTGATCCTTCAGAATCTTTCCCCTTCCCTACTCCATCCATGCCAAAAACAGGCAATCCCTGTTTAACGCACGCAAGCAGTTCTTCAGCCTCAGGGAAACCAGGTTCGTGCTTCAACAGGTTGCGCTGAACCTTCCCGTAAGCATCAATGATTTTCCTCATTGTCTCCGGAGCAACACGGCTTTTCTGATGAACTGAAGTCACGGCTATCAGCCCCTCAATGTCTATTTGATTGGAATAAAGAAGCAGCCTTATAAGCGATTGAGAGTCATCCGGATCTGCCTCGATGTCCGAAAGTACTATTAACCTGTTCTTCTGGATTACCTGTGGCAGGGCGGCATTGATGCCAAAGAATAGCTGGAATGTTAAAACTGCCAATAAGAAAAATTTCCTGTTCATAAAACACTTTTTTTCAAGTTAGTCTAATACGAAAGTTTCCTCGTTGTGCTTCTTCGTGAATTTTTTCCCGGTCTCAAAATCACCTATTCTGATAATGGTCAGATTTTCAACATTAGAGTATAAACCGGTCAGGATATCATTCCTAACAGTTATGTTCTTTGATTTTCTGGGCGGATGATACAGAATATTCAGGATGACATCATTGCCGGCAGTTTCAATATTCAACAGCTTACCGGCAAGATGTCTTTTATTTATATAAATTGATATTTTTAAATTGATATAGCTGTCAGCCAGGTTAATCGGAAAAGGACTGAGGCTGCGTAAAACTTTAAGTTCAACGTCATCATTTATTGTCTGCTGGTAATCACGCAAAAAATCATCATAATTAAGCCTGATAACCACATTTAGAGAATCTGAGCCGGCTGCCTCATGTATACTGGTCATTGTTGAATGACTTTGCTGGAAAATCATCAGGATGGATAAAGTAATGATCTTTAACATATTCCTTCAATTACAGGCTAAAAAACAGACAAAAATCAGGCCAATCTGATAATCACAAATTTTTGTCTAAAATATTCTTCCCGGATCAATAAACCTAATTTATCGTATTAGGGTTCTCAACTCACCTGGGAAAAATATTTGTTTGGTATTCAAAGTGTTCATAAATTTGATTTAAGTTAAGTTCATGGCCTGACCGGATTTTCCAGAACTCACAAAATAGATTGTTTGAGATGAAAAGAGTTCTGATAGTCTTCATCTTGATATTCATAATTCTTCCTAACGGGAATTTTTCATTCTGCCAGGATATCCTTTATAAAAAAGATTCATCCGCTGTCAAAGTAAAGATCCTGGATTTTAATGGAAGAACTGTAATATACAAAATTCCCGGTGATACAACAGGACGTACCTTTTATTTGAGCAAGATTTTGCTTGACAGCCTGAAATACAGTGATGGGAAGGCACTTCGTTTTCAGCAAACCTCAGATCTCAAAGGTTCTAACCAGAAAATGCTGAACCGGAATTACCTGAGGGTAGAGCTGGTAGATTTGCTTACAGGATTGGTTAATCTGGATTACGAAAGGCTCTCGAAAACTGGCAGTACCGGGTTGGTTGCAGGATTATGTATAAATTTCTCTTCAGGCAACAATGTTTATTGGGAATCATATCATGACATACTGCAATATTCCACTTATCGTCCGTTTTATTTTTTTGTCAGAACAGGAGTTGATTTTTATCCTTTTAACTATTCACTTGAAAAAACCTCGGTTGTAAGGACTTCCACAGGAATACATGTCCTGACAGGTAGCGTAAAAAAGGCAAACTATGACGTTTATACTGAAAACGGACCATTAACGGGTCCGAGTTTTTTAATTGTAGTCAGCTGGGACATCAGTGAAAGATTCTATCTGGGCAATAATTTTCAAATCAGAACCGGTCTGGAAATGTCTATAATACCGTTTCTTACCTTCTTTCATCCTCAATTGAGTGTTTGCTTAAGCTTTTAATAAAGAGATTTTGTAACAGTCATTCGATAAAAAATGTTAAGGATTTTTCGTTCTCCTTTTGTTTCAGGGCCTGTTTCCCTGATAGTTCTCTTCTCGTTTCTCCTGATGACATCCGGATGCACTTATTTCAGGGTAAATAAGTCACCGGAACCGCCTGCTAACACGATCACTAAGATGCAGGACAAGAATAAATTCATGATCCTCCATCTAAATGATAAAGCCTGGCAAATAAATGATATCATTGTTGCAGAGGATACGATCACGGGTAAACTGTCAAAACTGATCGGTCATGACAGGTATCTTACAGCCAAACCTGACCGCCCTAACCGATATAAAAGCAGAGGTGAGTACAGTGAATCCTATCTTCTTAACGAGGTTCATATATATACAACAGGATTTTCGGAAACCGGTGATAATAAAGTAGCAATACCTGTTAAATCAATTGAGAGAATTGAAGTTTATGATTCTGCAACTGGTGCCAATATTGCAACCTTTGTTCTTGGTACGGCTGCAGTAGCAGCTACGGCTTTCGGGATCCTTCTGATAATAATAGCTTTGACAAAATCCTCCTGCCCCTTCGTCTATACAAATGACGGAAGCGGATTCCTTTTTACAGGTGAGATTTTCAGCGGTGCAACCCAGCCAGGCCTGCAGCGCGATGATTATATGCTACTGCCTAGGATTGGATTAGCCGACGGAACCTATAAAATCAGACTCACAAATGAGGTAAATGAAGTCCAATCAATAGATTATGCAGGTATTATTGTGGCCGATCACTCTGTTAACACCTCAGTTCTGATCGATAAATACGGGAAAATTCACTCTGTACAGAGATTGTCGTTACCTCTGACAGCCCGGAACGGAACGGGAATCGATATTTCAAATGTTCTGAAATCAAAGGATTCCCTGAATTATTCAGGTGATATGAGTATAAAGAAAGGCAATGGTATCGAGACTATTTACCTTACATTCCTCAAACCACAAAAGGCTGAATCTGCAAAACTTGTTATCAGGGCCAAAAATACTTTCTGGCTTGACATACTGTTTACAAAATTCCACAAGTTATTCGGATCCAGGTACAAAGATTTTACTGCAAAACAGGAATCGGCCTCTCCTGATAAACTGAAAAAATTCCTTCTCGATCAGAACATCCCATTGTCAGTATATATTAAAAAGGACAGCAGGTGGCAGCTCTGTGATTATTTCAACATAGCCGGCCCGATGGCCTTAAGGGATGATATCCTTCCGATAGATCTGTCATCGATCAATTCCGATACGGTAGAAATAAAGCTTGAGACAGGCTTCCTTTTCTGGGAACTTGATTATGCCGGAATGGATTTCAGCAACGATGAAGAGGTTGTCACTTACTCTCTGAGGCCTGATCAGGCCGTTTCAGGCAGTGGTGATGACGTCAGCAATCTCCTGGCATCCAGGGATAAGAACTACCTGGTCCTTAAGGAAGTAGGAGACGAGGTATCGCTGGTCTTTAACGAACCATCACAACAAAATGCGGAGCGCAGTATTTTCCTTCATACTTCAGGATACTATAAAATAGTCAGGGACCTGAATGGGCCAGCTGATAAAAAAGCCCTGAAAACATTCATGAAGCCAAACCGGTTCCCAGAGTTCTCGAGAGAAATCTATGATCAGCTGCCAAATAAATAAAAACCAGTTATCTGGTAATCCTGAAAGAAGAAACCTTACGGCAGAAATAAAGCAACGATGGTAGTTTCGGGCATCAGAGCTAAAATCATCAGGCTTGGGATAGTGACAAACATCCTGCTCCTGTCAGTCTTATCAGTAAGAAAACCCGGTCGCTGGCTCCAGTTGCTTAAGGATGTCCGGAAGAAAAGAAGTACTGTTCAGGGTTTATCCGGTTTTAAGAAATACATCAGGGCCCAAGGACGATATTTCTTCTCTGAAAATATTCCGGGGTGGCCATCCAGGGCATTTAACGGTTTTTTCAAAAATGAAATTGGCCGGATCTTAGAGCCGGATAAAAGAGGTCCCCTTTCAACGATTATTATTGCCATCACTTCAAGGTGCCAGCTTGCTTGCGGTCATTGCTATGAATGGAACAATATTTCCGCGTATGAAAAGCTTACGGTTAAAGACCTTAAAGGGATCATAGGCAAAATAAAGGATGCCGGCGTCAGGCACATCCAGCTGAGCGGAGGCGAGCCTCTGGAACGCTTTGAGGATCTCCTCGGAATTGTAGAATTTGCATCAACCGGGGCCGATATCTGGCTTCTGACTTCAGGTTATGGGCTATCAAATGATAAAGCCCTCAAGCTGAAGAAAGCCGGACTTACAGGTGCTGACATCAGCCTTGACCATTGGGAAGCGGAAGGACATAACAGGTCAAGGAATAATCCGGATGCATTCTTCTGGGTAAAAGAAGCAGTAAAGAGCTGTCATGATGCCGGTCTTGTTACCTCACTGTCGCTCTGTGCTTTCAGGTCTTTCGTTTCATCGTCCAACCTGGAAAAGTATGCTGCCATTGCCAAAGAATGGAATGTGGGATTTATCAGGCTTTTGGAACCCCGCCAGGCAGGAAGGTTTGTCGGAATGGACATTGAACTGAAAACAGAACAGATCAATCTGTTGGAATGCTTCTATCAGGATGCCAACCTTTCCGACAAATATCTGACGTATCCTATAGTAACGTATCCCGGCTACAACCAGCGCAGATCCGGATGTTTCGGCTCCGGGAACCGTTACCTGTACATTGATTCCAAAGGTGAAATCCACGCCTGCCCGTTCTGCCAGCAGAGCGCCGGTAATGCTGTATCATCTTCGTTTGAAGAAGCTCTATCTCTGTTAAGGAGTTACGGTTGCCAGAAATTTAAAATGAATCTTTCAGATTGACTTAATCCCTTTAAAAGGTCTGTAAGACAGGCTCTGAATTTGTCAGGACTTCCAGAACTGTTTAAGTGCCGGATACAACTTCCTGTAGGTTTCAAATATTCTTTCATAAGCTTCCGCGTTTCCCGCATCAGGGACAAAAACTTCGCTTCTGATCCTTTTCCGGTTCAGAATGCTTCCCACAGGCATATGCTCAGCTGCACTTCCGGCTAACACAGAGGCTCCGTAACAACCGGCTTCGCTGACATCATGCACTATGATCTTCTTGTTCAGAACGTCGGCTTTAAGCTGTGTCCATGATTTATTCCGTGTACCTCCTCCTGTAGCGATGAAAGTATCGATCTTCATTCCCGATTTTTCCATCAGCTGCAGATTCAGTTTCATTTCAAGGGCTACCCCTTCCAGGAGAGCCTTTGTAATTTCACCCCTGGTTGTTGTAAGCTTAAGTCCAAGAATTGCCCCTTTTGCCGATGTATCAAAATAAGGAGTCCCGGTGGCACAGAAATAAGGAAGCACAAGGAGGTTGGTGGGTCTGGATGGCATGGCATCGAGCAGCAATGTATAGGCATTTTGCCCTGAACTTAACGCTGTTGCCTTTTCCAACTGTCCCAGTTCATCGCGCATCCAGCGGAGAATATTTCCTCCTGTCAGACTATAGGCTACGCTGGTATACTTTCCTTTCAGGGTATAGTCATAGCAACACAGGTTATTATACCGGAGTTCGTCGGAGAAACTTGGCCTTTCCAGCATCGGGCAGAAGCATTCAACGGAGCCTGTGGCATACATGCACATTCCCGGTTCAGTTACGCCCGCTCCCAGGGCAGCACATGTCTGATCGTGACCACCTGCAACAAGCATGACAGGATTTTTAAACCCCAATCCGGGATAATTTTCCGGTTTTATTATGCCGGTTATTTCACCGCCCGGAACGGGAACAGCGAGCTTCTTTTCAGGCAATCCTGCAGCTTCAAGTATTTCGTCACTCCACCTGTGAGTTGTCACATTGAACAGCATTGTTCTTCCGGCCATAGGCCAGCTTATTTTAGGCTCCAGACCAACCCTGTAGTGAAAGAGATCCTCAAAGCACAGGAAATACCTGGAATTTTTCCAGATATCCGGTCGGTTCTCCTTTATCCAAAGGATCTTAAAAAGCGTAAACAATGGATGGGGAGTATGTCCCGTGATCTTATATATTCTGTCGACTCCGAATGAATGGCTCCATGCCGACGTGATATCCCGTGCCCTTGAATCAGAAGAAACCATTGCATTACCCAGAATCCGTCCCGAGCTGTCAACAGGCGCAAAGGCCTCACCCTGGCTTGAGATACACATGGATACAACAGGATCTGAAAGATCCGAATTGACCTTTGCAATGACCTCAAAACACTTTTCAATTACTTCATCCGGATTCAGTTCGGCCCAGTCGGAGTATGGATGTGAAAGAGGGTACTCCCTGAAGGCCGAAGCGAGTTCCATGCCCTCAGCATTGAATACGACCGCCTTGCATCCCCC
>JAUZNW010000186.1 GCA_030706785.1 Bacteroidota bacterium
GGATAGGTCTTTCAATATGCAAGAGAATCGTCGAAAGACACGGAGGCAAAATATGGGTCAAATCAAAACCCGGGAAAGGGTCGACATTCCTGTTCACAATCAAAAAAGATCTGTAGGAAGGTATAAGACGCAAGGCGCAAAGCGCAAGGCATCGATAGGTTACAGGCAACAGGATGAGGAATTTATGCAAGTTGTGCAGGTTATGCGGGTTCAAAAAACTTCCTGAATCGCAGAACTGCAGAATTGCAAAACCCCCTACTCAAGGGTAGCTTTCCGGTTCGAGACGTTGACCGGCCCTCCTTTGCCATTGATTATACTCCGTACGACGCTCTCCTTGTTGCCGTTGAGCCAGAATATAATCTTATGATGGATTCTATTCTCCAGATTGGAAGGGGTTTCAATTGCATTGTCAACTATAACAGGAGCATTGTAGAAAACATTGTAGATCCCGATACCCCATGCCTCATGTGTCTTGACATTGTCTGCAACCTTATAGGAAGCATAACCATATACATTGTCATGCTTCCATGAGTCAACCGCGGGAGGATCGTAAGGCATTTCGCTCTGGTAAAAATAGACCCTGCCGTTTTCCCCGTTCCAGAGAGTCTGGTACTCCTGGAAATGCTCATTGAATAATCCGTAAACAGTAACATTAGTCCCGTTTACAATAATCCCGTTTGCACACCTGTTTTTGTCCCAGCCGACACCATTGCCATGATCGGCCCTCCAGAGCCACACATGGTCGATACAAACATCATTGCTGTTTAATACCATACACGAATGAGCAGATCCTTCTGCCGGTCCTCCTACCCTGAAGAAGATATCATACAGAAAAACAGGGTCTGTTTCATGCCGTTTCCTTGTACCTTTGTCCCCGGCGACAAAAAGATTTTCAGAGAATACTTTGCCGGCATCAATTGTCAGCCCGCAAACAATCACTCCATTGACATCAGATATCTCAACCACAGTATTCCCGTTTTCAGGTATCAGAGTGGCAAGACCCATCCCCATTACTAAAGTTCCTGGTTTGGTTACCTTCAGACTCTCCTTGAGAAAATATCTCCCTGGTGTTATCAACAGGTCTTTACCTTTCTTTAATGCCATATTCATTGATCCCGCGTCATCACGATCCGGCATGGCAACATAGAATCCAGACAGTGGCAGTTTTTTTGCAGGTTTTGCATTGCTGATCCATTCAGGACCGCTGCTGTTCCAGCTGATGGCCGGAATATTTATCTTATATTCATTATCTTCAAATGAAAGCCAGGGCTTCTCACGGATGACTGGTGTTTCAAGGATAGTGGTATAAGGCTTTTCCGGCCAATTCTCGGCAGGAGCTTCAGGGACACCCACAAACATCATATTCCAGACACCCCCTTCCCACGAACTGAATTGAGAGTTTCGTGTAAACCATTGCTGCTGCGGGCCGGATGTGATTTTCCCGTCAACTTTTGAATCGGCAAGAAATCCCCCGCTTGCGTAACCTTTATCAAAAAGATGAAGGTCGCCCTTTATGTGAACTCTTCTCAGGGGAGCGGCCTGGGAGACGCCCCAGACCATCACTGTATCCCTTGAAGGAATGATTGTCAGGTTTTCAACAGAGCGCCAGAAATTTGTCAGGACACTGTTGCCATGGGTGGTGTTTGACCTTACTGCCCCGTTTATCACAACATCCCCGGGTGATTGTCCAAGACCGAGAACCTGCATGTAATAATCGACCTTAATATCCAGATCATATTTCCCCGGTTTGAAAAGCAGGGCGTAGCGGTTTCTGGTGAATTCACTTCTACGGGCAGATTGCCTCTTAAAAATGGTATCAATTGCCGACTGGACCTCTTTCATTTCCATTCCTGGTTCAAACACTAGGACGTTTGAGCCGAAAGGGGAGCGGGTGAATTTTATAAAAGCTTCCGGGAGTGGCCGGGCCGAATTTGCCTGTGAAAAGCCATTCTCAGGGAACAATATTGGGGATAAAGAGACCAGAAGCAAGAGAGAGTTGATTTTCATAATTGGAAGGTTTGGTAATTGTTAAATAATTAACAATAAGATTTACCAAGATACTAAAAATATACTCCCCCAACCCGGACCTGACAGAGATTTGATATAGCTTCCTTTGGAGTTCAAGCAACCCTTCTACGCCATTGCGAGGGATCTCCCCTGGGAGGGGAGAATAATCAGTACTCTTAACAAAACTTTGTACAATTTCCATGTGTTCCCCCCATCGGGGGGAATTAAAAGGGGGTGCATACGAATTAATACCAAGTTAATATTATATTAAAGCAATGTTAATATTAGGAAATAAAGACCTTTTAATCCCAATACGGCATGTAATTTGTATTACTGTACAGATAAAAAAGTTTAACAACCATGAAAACGATCAACAGAAACACAGCAATAACTCTCCTGACTCTCTTATTCTTTGGCTTTTCATTAAGCGGTTATTCCCAGGAAAGGAAGATGACCCGCCAGGAGAGAAATGAAGCCAGGCAGTCCGTAATGACTGCAAACTTCAATATACTTGACAGCCTGCTGACCCAGAAGAAATTTGTTCTGGAGGCAGATTACCTCAGCGACCAGTATGGAAACATAACTCAGGTTCCGTCGAACACGAATTTCATCAGGGTGAATTCAACAGATGGAGTTTTACAGACAGGCTGGTACAGCGGCATAGGCTACAATGGTCTCGGAGGAGTCACTACAGAAGGCAGTATACAATCATGGAAGCTTTTCAGGGACTCAAAGAAGCTCAGCTATAATTTGCAATTCAGCCTTAATACAACACTGGGTATTTATGACGTCTCAATGAATGTAAATGCCGATAATAACGTCTACGCAACGATATCAGGGTTGTGGCCCGGCAAGCTTATTTATAAGGGTCACCTGGCCACGCTTGAAAACTCGAACGTTTTTAAAGGCACAACTACACTATAATAAAGTTAATTCTTTATCTTATTCTGTAATCGGCAGGCAACCCCTCTCCCCCGCTATGGCGGGGGATCTCCCCTGGAAGGGGATAAAAATCAATACAACTAACAATCTAAAATCTATGTTCTGGATTTCATTTCCCCCTTCCCGGGGGGAATTAATAGGGGGTTTCCGGAACTAACAGAGATTAAGGGGATTTCAAAATAATTGGCTGCCATCCTTAAACAAAGTAGTCAGTTCCACTGTTAGTGTAATTTACACAAAAAACCCCAGGCTATAATGATATAGCTTAAATAATGGGACATTTAGCATGAGCTCACGAATAACGAATAAAATAGCTGTCATAATTACAGCAGGACTTTTTCTGCAAGGTGTTTTACAGGTACTGAAGGCTCAGGATAACAGGAGCTTCATCGGTGACAGTGCAACTGTTGAAGAGTGTATCAGGTACGCTTTTACGAATCAGCCACTGGTAAAACAACTTAAGCTTGATGAAGATATTTCAAGGCAGAACGTACGCATTGCCCTTTCTGACTGGTTCCCGCATATCGATTTTACAGGCAGTCTGTCACATTACCTTAAGCAGCCCCAGGTTTATTTTCCGGATATAACAAATCCTTCCGGTCCCAAAAGACTGATCACCACGGGAGTGGAAAACAATTCAAGTCTTAACTTTTCGGCAAATCAGACAATATTCAACAATGACGTGTACATTGCCGGGACCACAGTTAAGGATTTCCGGAAACAGGCTTCGCAAACCACCAGAGAAGCCATGATAGACCTGGTTGTCCAGATAAACAAGGCTTATTATGATGTACTGCTTTCAACCGGGCAGCTCCGGATCATAAATGAAGACATCGGCAGACTGCAGGAGAGCCTGCATGACTCATATGTACTTTATCAGAACGGAATCAATGATAATATAGATTTTAAACGGGCAACCATTGCCCTGAACAATGCTCTGGCAGGAAGGAAGAGCGCTGAAGAATCTATCAAGGGGAAAATAAGCTTTCTGAAGCAGCTTATGGGCTATCCAGATGACAAGCCTTTGGCGTTGAAATACGATATCGGTTCGCTTCAGAAAGAAGTCCTGGTTGATACCCTTCAGCAGGTGAACTACAATAATCGTATTGAATACCAGTTGCTTCAGACAAATTTAAAGCTACAGAAAGCCAATGTCGAATATAACAGGTTAAGCTTACTGCCTTCACTGTCAGCATTCGGAAATTACAATTTCAATTACCAGAATGATGACTTCAGTAACCTGTACAAAGATGTATTCCCCAGTTCCTCTGTCGGGCTCAGTCTTGCATTCCCGATATTTCAGGGCACCAGAAGGATTCAGGAGGTCAGGAAGGCAAAGTTTCAATTTGAACGGTTGTCAATCGATACACTAAGGCTGAAAGATGAGATCAATACCCAGTATGTTCAGGCACTTGCCGATTACAAGAGCAATCTTGCGGCTTACAGGGCTACAAGGAAAAACACCGACATTGCCACTGAAGTATATAATACTGTCAAATTACAGTATGTCCAGGGGATCAAGACCTACCTCGAGGTGATTGTCGCTGAGTCGGATCTGGTATCAGCAAGGATCAATAATCTCAATGCCCTGTTTATGTTAATGTTTGCCAGGCTTGATGTAGATAAAGCCTTTGGAAGAATTTCACCTGACTATTAATAATTAATCTTGAAAAATAAAATCATGAAAATAAAGAAGGTCAACAAAATAAAATTGATAATCTATCCGGTAATTGCTTGCATGCTAGTAGTGCTGGCATCATCATGTAAAAAGAACCAGCAATCCGGACAGATGAATCCTGCGGTCCGGGTCGTCCCTTACACTGTGGGGGAACGGAGTGTGGCATATTATGATGCATATCCCGGTTCCGTTGAAGCTCTTAATGAAGTGGAGATCCACAGCGAGGTGAGCGGTTATATCACCGGGATATTCTTTAAGGAAGGCTCCAAAGTTGCTAAAGGACAGAAGCTTTATGAGATCGACCGGAGAAAATACCAGGCTGCACTCGATCAGGCAAAAGCCAACGTCAATATTGCACAGTCAAACCTTGACAAGGCTCAGCGGGACGCCGACAGGTACACGAGCCTTATTCAACAGAACGCCGTGGCCAGGCAGGTCTATGATAATGCAATGACCAGCCTTGAGGATGCAAAATCGCAAGTGAAAGCAGCTGAATCAGGCCTGCTGAATGCGCAGACAGATTACAACTACTCCCTGATAACAGCTCCCTTCTCCGGGACCATAGGCTTTTCCCAGGTCAAACCAGGTACTTTCGTCGTTCCCGGGCAGACACTTCTTACAACGGTTTCCACTGACGATCCGATAGGGGTGGATTTCTATGTTAACGAAAAACTTATGAACACCTTCCTGAGTATAAAGAATCAGGGATTTGTAAAGACCGACTCAACATTCAGGATATTACTGCCTGATAATACCCAGTACCAGTATAGTGGAATGTTGAGTGTTCTTGACAGGGCTGTCGACAGGCAGACCGGAACTCTGAGGATCAGGCTTGTTTATCCCAATGCAGAGGGAAGGCTGAGACCCGGTATGAACTGCAAGGTTGAAGTCCTGAACACAAACTCAGGCAACAGGGTGCTGGTCCCTTTTAAAGCTGTTATAGAGCAAATGGGAGAATACTTCGTATACCAGATAGAAAACAACAACATGGTAAAGCAGGTCAGGGTACAGCCTGATCTTAATCTCGGAGAATTTATTGCGGTCAGCGCGGGTGTCAAACCCGGGGATGAAATCGTCCTTGATGGAATTCAGAAACTGCATAACGGATCAGCTGTTGCGACATCCGGGCAAACGGCCGGATCGTCCCTGCTTGGAAGCAAATGACAAAGGAAAACAAAGATCATGATTGCCAATACTTTCATAAAAAGACCAAATACAGCAATTGTACTTTCACTGGTTATTGTTATCCTCGGTATCGTGTCCATTGTCACCCTGCCGGTAAGCCAGTATCCTGATATTACACCTCCCGTTGTCTCTGTTTCAGCAAATTATATAGGTGCTGATGCACAGACTGTTGAAGAGACTGTTACAACTCCGGTTGAATCCCAGGTTAACGGGGTTCCGGGGATGGCCTATATACAATCGAACAGCACCAATACCGGAGGAATGAGCATGAACGTGACCTTTGATATAGGTACGAACATAAATATCGCTGCACTTGATGTTGAAAACCGGGTCAATACCGCCCTTCCAAAGCTCCCTAATGAGGTCAGGAACCTGGGCATTCTGGTCCGCAAGCGTACCCCGAGCATCCTCATGGTAATAGGCATCTATTCTCCGAACGCGACACATAACATAAAATACGTTGACAACTACACAA